>CAZKPE010000178.1:0-8310 GCA_964554545.1 uncultured Lewinella sp. | reverse complement strand
ACAAGGAGAAATTCATCGCTCACTTTCCCACCATCTACGATAAGTGTAAGGCGGAAGGCATCGACCCGATGCAGGAAATGATTCCGGTCACCCCCGCCTGCCACTATATGTGCGGCGGCGTGCAGGTGGATGAGTACGGCCGCAGTTCCGTCAACCAGCTCTACGCCTGCGGGGAATGCACCAGCACCGGCCTGCACGGAGCCAACCGCCTGGCCAGCAACAGCCTGCTGGAAGCGCTCGTCTTCGGCCACCGCATCGCCGAGACCATCGCCAGTAATATCGACACCCGGGAGCTGCGTACCGACATTCCCGACTGGGAACGCACCGGCACGACCGAGCCGAAGGAGCAGGTGCTCATCACTCAGAGCATCAAGGAGCTAAAGGAGGTCATGTCGAGCTACGTCGGCATCGTCCGCAGCGACAAGCGCATCAAGCGAGCCAAGGACCGCCTGACCCTACTACACGACGAAACGGAGGAACTGTACCGCAACAGCCTGGTCAGCCCCCAGCTCTGCGAGCTCCGCAACCTGATCACGGTGGGTTATCTGGTTACCAAGGCCGCCAGCTTGCGCAAGGAGAGCCGCGGGCTTCATTACACCACCGACTATCCCGAGCGGGCCGATTTCGTGCAGTATTCCGTCCTCTAGTTTTGGGCGCGGACGCAGGTGCGGAGGGGACGGGGAATTAAAGAAGGGCCGGCGGACCCAATTGCCACCGGCCCCGACATAAAGGGCTTCTCCATTTCTATGCAAAGCGTGTTATTCTAATTTTCCACAATCCATGCGTTCCCGGCGGTCGGCGCCTCCCCAGACCTGTGGACGGTTGTACCCTCCACTACCGTCGGGGTAGGATCGGAAGGTATATACCTGGTATCCGCATTGATCCTGGCTCGGAATCTCATAGGTGAAGGCCGCCTGCGTCTGCCGGTAGGGGGTTTGCAGATTCTGGTCGACCAGCTGCCAGCCCGTTTGGATGTAGCATTTCTTGAATTGCTCCTGGTAGCCTTTGGCGTTCATCACGCTCAGTAGTTCGTTCTCCAGGGCGGGGTCTTCGATGTAGGCGCTGGGAAGTCCCCCCTCCCCGACCAACTGGCTCAGGAAGTATTTGTCCACTTTGGCGTAGTAGTCGGGGCCTTCGCCGGCGGACAGGTCCAGTTTGAAGGACCCCTTGTAGGTATTTTTCCCCACTTTCCGGTTGCCCCGCGTCATGACCTCCACCTTCCACTTCTTCTGTTTGGCGGGCTGTTCGGACATGCCCCGGGCGTAGAGGATCGGGGTAATGTTCGCGTTTTCGATGTCGTCCGACAGGTCCGTTTCCAGGTTGGGGAGCAGAACGAACTGTACGAACTCCTGACTCCGGTCCACGTCGGGCGCCACCAGCACCTTACCGGAGGCGTTGCTGTTGACCTCCCAGGCCTCGAAGGGGGGCATGAAGGGTTGCATGAACATATCTTCCATTTCCAGTCGTAGCAGGGCGCCGCGACCGCTCATCCGCCAGTTCGTGATCGCGTCCTCGATCGGATCGCTCAGCAGAATGGTGCCGTATACCGCGTCCCCCGCCCGGAACACCGGGTTGAGTTCCACGCCATCGTCCGCCCCCGGCGTGTAGGGCTGTTTGGTAAAGACGATCTTCCCGCCCTTCTGCCGGCCGCCGCTACCAAATGGCAGCTGGGCGGCCAGCTCTAGGGTGAAGGAGAAGGAAAGGAGGATAAGGAGGGTGCGCAAAAGTCGCATATGCCGTTCATTGTGTTAGTAAGCACTGGCAAAGCTAGGGGCGCATACCCCCTCCCTGGACTACCCGAAACGGGTAGGCATATCTGTTTTCTTAGATCAGCCGCTGGTCCCGGGCCTTTTCGATGGCGTCTTCCCGGCTATGGACCTGCAGTTTCTCGTAGATGTTCTTCACGTGAAATTTGACCGTATTGGGGCTGATGCCCATCGTCTGGGCGATACCCTTATAGCTGCCTCCCCCGGCCAGGCCGGTCAACACTTCCGTTTCCTTATCCGTGAGAATGGAATCCGGGGCGAGTTGGAAGGATTGCACGACCAGTTTGGCGATCCGCATACTCATCGGCGCCCCTCCGGCCAGGGCTTCCGTTAGCGCCCGCTCCAGCCTCCGGGGGGTGGCGTTCTTGGTAAGGTAGCCGGTTGCTCCGGCGCAGAGGGCCTCGAATACGTAATGGGAGTCCTCGAATACGGTGACCATGATGACCTGGGCCCGGGGACAGGCCTTCTTGATCTCCTTGGTCCCCTGGATACCGTTCATACCGGGCAACTCGATATCCATGAGCACGAGTTGGGGGTTCAGCTTTTTGACGTAGGGAAGTGCCTCTTCGCAGCTGGCCCACCCCCCGGCTACCCGAAAGTCCGGTAGCGAATCCACGATTTCGGTGTACCCTTCCAGCAGGGTCGGGTTGTCCTCGATGATGATGACGGAGGCGGGGGTCATAGACTAAAGGTAGCTTCTCCCGCGCTTCCGCTCAGCTCGATCCGGGTACCTCCGGGATCGGACGCAATCTTCAGACTGCATCCTATTCGGCCGGCCCTGCGGTGCAGGTTCGCCAAGCCGTTGGTTCGGCTTATCCGATCCGTATCGAAGCCCTTGCCGTCATCCACGCAGGTCGCGCAAAGCTCCCGATTCGCCCAGCTCAGGGTGAAGTGCACGGAATCCGCCCCACTGTGTTTTGCCGCGTTCGTAAAGGCCTCCTTAAAGATCAGGATGATCTGCCGGCTCCAGTAATTGGGCAAGGGAGTGTCGTCCCGTATATCGGATTTGACCGAGAAGTCCATTCCGTAGGGTTCGAAGAGGCGATGCCCGAAGTCCGCCAAGTAGGTGAATAGTGCGTCTACCCGGTCGCTGTCCGAACGCAGGGAAAAGATGAAATCGCGGGTCCCGCTGTATAGCATCCGGGCATCCGACCCAATGCGGTGCAGTCCGCGCTCCAGATGGGTGGGCGGGCGCTCTCGGAGGAGGCGATCGGCCACCGTCGTGATACTGGCCAGGCGGTTGCCGAGGTCGTCGTGGAAGTCGCGGGCGATCGTGTCGCGTACCTCCACCAGTTCCCGTTCCAGGCGTTCCCGCCGTTCCGCGGCCGCCCGGAGCTGACGGTTTTTCTCCCGGATACGGCGGAGCTGCCAGTAGATGAGGATGACGATCGTCGACAAAGCGAGCAGGGAGCCAACGAGAAGGTAATTCCGTTGACGGGCCAACCGGAGTTCCTGCCGGGCCGTTGCCGCGCGGAGTTCGCTGTTTTCCCGTTCCTTTTTCTCGTTTTCGTAGCGTTCCGTTATTTCCAGCATCCGCATTTCGCGCTCGTCGGCGGCCAGGGAATCCCGAAGGTCGAAGCTGCGTTGCTGCAATTCGAAGGCCTCCTGCAGGGCACCGGTTTCGGCGAGGAGGTCGCTGAGGAATTCCAGCCGTTCGACCAGGGTGTAGTCCCGCTTGTAGAATGTCATGCTATTGATCGACCCGCGTGCGTCCGCTTCCGCGTCGAGCGTTCGGCCGAGTGCCCGGTAGGCCCGTGCTCGATAATAGAGCGCATCGTCCAGTTGCTGGGGAGCAATCTCATCGGCGTATTCGCCCATAATTTCGTTCACCGTGCGGACGACCGCCTCGTACTGCTCCAGGGCGAGCTGCGCCCGGGCCTCGAATTTGAGGATGGCGGGAAGAATGCCCCGGTAGGCTTCCCTACGCGCTTGCCGCTCAGCTTGCTCCAGCAGGGGGAGAGCTTCTCCGTACCGTTCCAATTCGATCAGGTTGGAGGCCAGGTTAGCCATGGAGATGACGGAGCCCACGGTGTCGCCCCGGCTGCGGTTCAGCCCGATGAGCTCCCGATTGATTCGGGCGGCGCGGGCGTAGGCTTCTATCTTGGCCAGGATGACGGCCAGGTTATTGCGCATCTCGACGTAGGCCGTGCTGTCCCCCCGACGCAGGGCGATCCGGGTGGCCTCGAGTAGTTCCTCCGCGCTGCTATCGTAGGCCCCCTGAACGTAGAGGTAGAAGGCGCGGCGGTCCGTGGCGATCTGCAGCAGCGAGTCGTTTCTCCCGGCCAGTTCCGCCAAGCGGTCGAGGTAGGGAAGCGCGCGTTCGGATTCCGGGGTACGGATCAGGGAATCGGCTATCGCCAGGTTCCGTCCGAATTCACTTAAGTTTCCGGTTTTCTCCCCACCCTGCGTCCGCGCCCCCCTGCACAAGGACGGGACCAGGAAAAAGATCAGCGAAAGATGAATAAGCGTACGGGGCAGCCGCATGATGGGACAAAAGTAGTACGGGGCACGGTCTTGACGGGCCGTGAACCCGGTTTGCCTGCCCGCCTTATACCACTATGAGCAAACGAAAGATTTACGATTTCCTGCGGGATTTGTCCAACAATAACTCCAAGCGGTGGATGGATGAGCACCGGGAGGAATACGAAGAGGCCAAAGGAATCTGGATCGAAACCTGCGGGAACCTCCTTTCCGCCCTGGCCAAAGAAGATGATTACTACGCCGACATCGAGGCGAAGGACTGCATTGAGCGGATCAATAACAACCTGCTCTACCACCCGGACCGGGAGACCTACAAGGACCATTTTGGCTTCGCCCCGGGCGATCAGAAGGGCACGGGTATCTACGTGAGCGTCTCCCCCAGCTATTCCTGGATCGGCGGCGGGGTGCACAATCCGAGCAACGATATGCTGACGGATATCCGCGCCCGGATCGATGAGCGAGGTGACGAATTGGTGAAAATCATCGAGGACAACCAGTTCACGGAATATTTCGACGGTGGCCTGGAAGCGGACCCGCAGCAGCTCAAGACCAGTCCGAAGGGCTATTCGCAGGACCACCCGCACATCGAGCTTCTGCGCCGAAAGAACTTTACCGTCAGCACCCGGATCACCCAGGAGGACGTACTCTCCGACGATTTCCCGCAAACGGTGGCGGAGGCTTACCGGAAGATGGAACCGCTGTTGCAATACATGCGGGGAGCGTTAGCGTAGGCCAGGTCTATCCGATGAGGTGGCGTGTTCGAAGCCTGCCCCTGTAACGATGCAGCTGACGAACAAGTATATATGCTGAAATTTCGGTATTCCTGCCGGAGTGTGTAGATTCACGCCATCCTGAGCAAGCTACCCCAGCTCGGACGACACCCCGCAAAGCCATCTTCGATGTTCGGACACCTGAAGTGGACCGGGGTACCCGTATTCGCCATATTTTTCTCCTTCGCCGTTCTCGCGCAAACGCCTACCGTGACGGGTGAGCTGCGCGTATGGCACGCCATCACGATAACATTCGAAGGTCCCACCACTTCGGAGACGGCCAGTCCGAATCCCTTTGCGGACTACCGCCTGGACGTGACCTTCACGAACGGGGGGATCACCTACGTCGTGCCCGGCTATTACGCGGCGGATGGAAACGCGGCGGAAAGCAGCGCGCAAAGCGGCAACAAGTGGCAGGTGCGATTCGCGCCGGACCGTAGCGGGGACTGGAACTGGTCGGCTGATTTCACCAGCGGTACCGACGTGGCGGTGGAAGGCGGGGGTAGCTCGGCGGGCTTCTTCGATGGTAGCGGCGGAACCATAACGGTCGCCGAAAGCAATAAGTCGGGGAGGGACCACCGGGGCAAAGGCCGGCTGCAATACGTGGGGGAGCACTATCTCCGGTACGCGGCGACCGGTGAATGGTTCGTCAAGGCGGGGGCTGATGCGCCGGAAAACACCCTGGCCTACGAAGACTTCGACGAGGTACCCAACGTGGGCGGCCGGCGCAAAAGCTGGGGGCCCCATGCGGTGGATTACGAGGCCGCGGAAGCGTCGGCATATACCTGGCAGGGCGGTAAGGGTAGCGAACTACTGGGTGCCATCGCCTACCTCTCGAATAAGGGAGTGAATGCCTTCTCCTTTCTCACCTTCAACGTGCTCGGGGACGGACGCAACGTATTCCCTCACCTGCTCCGGGTATCGGCAGACGATTACGGCGGCGCGGATGCCTGGAGCAATGACCTCTATCAGGATCGGTTCGATGTATCCCGGATGGAACAGTGGGAGCGTATATTCGCCTACGGGGACCAGAAGGGGATGTACCTCCACTTCAAACTGCAAGAGACGGAGAACGATCAACTGATGGACGGGGGTAATGTCGGCCGGGAGCGGAAGCTCTACTACCGGGAACTGGTAGCCCGCTACGGTCATCACTTAGCGCTTAATTGGAATTTCGGCGAAGAGAACACCCAGACCGACAGCCAGCGCAAGGCAATGGCCGCATTCATGGAGGGCCTCGATCCCTACCAGCACCTACGGGTGATCCATACCTACCCGGGCCAGAAGAATGCGGTGTATACGCCGCTATTAGGGTCCGCCAGCTCGTATACGGGGGCATCCCTGCAAACCAGCAACGGCAACCAACAGGAAACCTTCACGCAGACCCTGGAATGGGTGAAAGCCAGCGCCGCGGCCGGTACACCGTGGGTGGTGGCGGTGGATGAACCGGGCAATGCCAGTATCGGGGTCGATGCCGACCCGGACGACCGTAAGCTTATCCGCCACCGCGTGGTCTGGGGTAATTTCATGGCCGGTGGGGGCGGTACGGAGTTTTACTACGGATATCAGAGTGGCTGTGGCGACCTGAACTGTCAGGATCACCGATCCCGCGACGAAAAGTACACCGATGCGGCCATCGCCCTGACCTTCTTCCAGACCCATTTTCAACCCTATCTCCCGGCGGTAGATAACCTAAATAGCCTGACCGGCGACGACAATGATTACGTACTCGGTCGGGTCGGAGAGGTCTACGCCGTGTACCGTCCGGATGGCGGTTCCACTTCTATCGACCTCCCGGCCGGTACCTGGCAGGTTGCCTGGTACAATCCGCGCAGTGGCGTCCTGGAAAGCCCTACTGCTTTGTCGGGCGGGGTATTGACCGCTCCGAACAACGATGACTGGACGGGCCTGATCACCCCGGGAAGTTGTACGAGTGGACAGTCCTGTAATAACGGGAACCCCTGTACCGAGAACGATATACTGGACGCGGATTGTAATTGTAGCGGAACCGCAGTCGACGATAGCGACGGAGATGGTGTTTGTGACGCCGAGGACGCCTGTCCCGACCTGGATGACCGCCTCGTCGGTCAGCCCTGTGATGACGGCGACCCCGATACGGCTGACGACCGTTATCGCACGGACTGTAGCTGTCAGGGACAACCCTCCGGCTCGGCGAACGAGAATTGGATCGAGGCCGAATGCGGAGGGTTTGGATCCGCCTGGGAGATGGTCAATGATCCCCTGGCTTCAGACGGGCAGCAGCTTCGGGCCGTAGCCGCGACTACCTTTTTGAATACTCCACCAACGGAAGAGGAATTCCGGATCGAGTATAGCTTCCAGGTACCTACGGCCGGTACCTACCGGGTATTCGCACGCACGACCACGAGCGAGGACGGAGACGACTCCGTTTGGATACGAATGAACGGGCGCGACTGGTACGACTGGAACCGGATCAACTTCCCCTATACGGACAGCGAACTGGTCTGGTCGCAGGCAGGGGATTGGAAAGGTGGCAGTACGGTAGAACCCCTCGAGTTTTCCCTGGAAGCTGGTACCAACCTATTCGAGGTGGCGTTTCGTGAACCAAATATCGTTTTGGATAAGGTTGCCGTGCTCCCCGTGATGAATGAGGAACCAAGCGGTACGGGAGCGGCGAGTGATTGTTCCGTTTCGGCCCTTCCCGTAAGTTGGATCGGGGCGAAAGCGGAGCGGAGCGGGCAGGAGCGGGTGGAAGTGAGTTGGACGGTGACCGACGAACGCCAGGTGGATTATTACGAAATTCAGCGGAGTTCGGTCACTGCCGGCACTTTTTCAAGCATTGGTTATTCTTCTGCCCTGAATGAAACGGGGATTACTACCTATAGACATACGGACCCGGCCGCCCCCGCGGAAGAAACCCTGTATCGAATCATTCAATACGATTACGACGGTACCTCATCCGTGGGCCCACTGGCTACCTTAGCAGAATTGGCCACTGAGGTGAGCGTGTTTCCGAATCCAATGAAAGACCATCTGACCGTAAGCGGACAGCGGGAGATAGAAAAACTGGAAATTCACGATGCCACTGGCCGCCGAACTCATTCTCTTGACCTGGCGGAGCCCGTTTACCGTTTACGGATCAGTACCGTCGACTGGCCGTCCGGTATCTACTGGCTGAGCTGGGTAAGCCGGGGAAGGCAGTATCGCCGCAGAGTAGTGAAGGGTCTTCCCTAAACGGCGAACGCCCCACTGGCGGTAGCCAGCGGGGCGTTCAAAAATTGGCGGCGACCTACTCTCCCGGGGACTCAGCCCAA
>CAZKPE010000177.1:0-8330 GCA_964554545.1 uncultured Lewinella sp. | reverse complement strand
AGGCTGTTGAGGGTGTTGAAGAGGAAGTGGGGATTGATCTGGCTCTTAAGGAACTTGAGCTCCGACTGCATACTTTCGTTCTGCGCCTCCTGCTTTTTGCGGTTTTCGGTGATCCAGTCGGTCATGATCTTGCCGATGGTGCTGACGCCGCCGATCAGGAAATTGCCGAGGAAGTAGAGTTCCATATTCGCCAGTAGGTCGACCTGTATGGCCTCCCGGTAGCTGAACAGGAAGTACTTGATGACCAGTTCCAGGGGGGTGAAGAGTACCGACAGCCCGACCAGGGAGGCGAGGTAAACCCATACCCGTCCCGGTTTCAAATAAGCGGGAAAGAGAAAGAGCAGGTTGGTATATACCACGACGGCAAAGACCAGGACCGTGATCAGTTCATTCGCCAGAACTAATCCTAGGCTGTACTCTCCAGCCTGAAGTTGCAGGATGACTAAAATACCGAAAAAGGCCATCCATCCAATTGCGTGGTAGAACGGACGGCGGACGAGCATGGCGCCCAGCCGGTCGCTGAAGGTGTTGAGGGTAGGTACCGTGGTGTTGGCTACGGGCATCGGGGTAAAATACGGGATGTGGGGGTTGTGGGTGACGGGTTTTCGATGAATGGGGGGTGGGGGTCGATGGGGGGAGTTAGTAGTATAGAGTATAGAGTATAGAGTAGGAAGTATGAAGTATGAAGTAGGAAGTAGGAAGTCGGAAGTCGGAAGTCGGGGATGCTCTTCGCTGCGCTCATCGTCGTCGTGGGGGTTCGGCTCGGAGTGGAGCTTCTTGGCTTGTGCTTGCACCTGCGCGCCGTTGCCCTGCTTGTACCGCTCTGGATGGAGGTAGGTCGTATTGCTTTCGATTCTAGGGAGATGGCTCGTATCTTTCGACTTTCGGGCTACTGAAATACTACCGACCCGCCAAGCTCCCAACCCCCGGCAGACAGCTAGGCCACTTCCGACTTCCGACTTACATACTTCCGACTACCGAACTACCGAACTAAAATGGGCTCCTACCTCATCGCCGCCGTCGCCGCCGCCCTCATCTACCGCATCGGGAAGGAAGTGCTGGGCAGTTTCCGCCATCCCGATGATGAGGAATTGCTGGACTACTGGAATGATGTGACCAAGGCCGAGGACCGCTCCGCCTACCGGCAGATCAGCGAGCACCTGGCGACCTGCCAGAGCTGCCGCGACCGCCTTGACGAACTGCGGAAGCGACCCGGAGGGCCCGGTAGCCAGTCGCCCCTGATCAGCCGCCGCTACTGAGCCGCCGAACATGGCCGCCGGGGGGCATCGTTACATCATAAAACGACAACCCCCGCCGCCCATGACTATACAGCGCTTCCACGACGAATCTCTCGATCAGTATTCCTACCTCGTTACCGAAGGGCGGGACGCCATCGCCATTGACCCCGGACGACGGGTGCAACCCTACCTGGATTACCTCGCAGAACGCAAGTTGCACTTACGGGCGATCGTCATGACCCATACCCCCGGAACCTTCGCCAGCGGATGGGCCGAATTGCGGGCCATCACCAAAGCGGAAATGGTGGGTGCCGGTACCTACCACTTCCACGGGGAGGGCACGTTTCGGGAAGCCGGACGGGCCACGATGATTCCTTTTGGCGACGGTTCCCATCTGCAAACCCAACTCACCCCGGGCTATACTGCCGATAGCATCTGTGCGCTGGCCATCGACAGCGACCGGAAGGTACACGCCATCTTTTCCGGCGGCACCTTGCTCAATATGGGTGCCGGTTACCCGCTGCCGCGTCCCGACGACAAGAATCCCCTGAACGGTAAGCAGACGTATGCGAAGGAGGAGTATACTAGCATTCATAAAGTAGTCGCCGGTTTCGACGATCGGGCTACGGTCTACTCCAGTTTCGGGGAAGATGCCCACTTCAGTAAAATGGGCGATGCCACCCACGGCCACTTTAACCTGACCGAAGCGAAGGATGAAAATCCTGTCTTCCAGAAGAAGAACGAGCAGGCCTTCGTCGATTGGCTACTGGAAGATTACCCCTTTGTACCCGTTTACGTAAAGGGCTGCCTACAACATAACCGGGAAGGGTATCCCAGCTGGGCTGACGCGCTGACCCCCTTCGGCGAGCTGCTGCCCGAGGAGCACCGCCCGCCCGTCCAGACCCAGGAGCGCGTCGTCGAAGCCCACGACAATGTGGTCATTCTGGAAGAAACCGAAACCGTAGCCACCGATGCCACCCACCCCCGCGACGTAGGCGTACCGACCGGACGGGTCCCCATCGTCGGGGAAGACCCCCTGGTCATCGATACGCGGGATGCGGCGGATTTCAAGGCCGGCCACGCCCCGGGAGCGGTCAATATTCAGGCTGACGGTCCCTTCGCGCTGTGGCTCGGCACGATCGTGCGCCCGGGGGAGTCTTTCCGCGTGTTGGTCGACGACCGGGAGGCGGCCTATCAGGTCGCTCAGTCCGTCGCGAAGATCGGCTACGATAGTCAACTGATGCGCGCCGACCGCTATGATACCCTCGGCCTCGACGTACGGGAGCCGATCCTCGACCTCGACGATTTCCGCGACAACTACACCGGCCGCTTCACCATCGTCGACGTGCGCCCGCCCCGGATCGCCAAGACGGACACCCGGTTCTACGGCGCGCTCAACGTGCCGATCTACGAATTTCGCGAACGCTGGGCGGAGATCCCGCAGGACCGGCCCATCGTGGTACATTGCGGGGGTGGGTATCAGTCGGCGATCGCGGCCAGTCTGCTACGCCGGCGGGTTGACCCGGCGGTCATCGTGTATGACCTGGGCGAGCAGATTACGGACTTCGAGGGGGCGGAGAGTTAGTCGTGCATCTGCTCCAGCGTCGGGTAGGTCAGGTACCCCTCCGGCCCGGGCGTGTAGAAGGTCTCCTGGTCGGGTAACGTCAACTCGGCCCGCTGCCGAAAACGCTCCACCAGATCGGGGTTAGCGATGAACGGCCGCCCGAAAGCCACCAAGTCTCCCTTATCGGAGCGGAGATCGGTCTCGGCCCGGTGCGGGTTGTAGTTGCCCGACAGGATGAGCGTACCGTCAAAGGTTTTGCGCAAGCGGCCCTTGATCCGTTCGGGTACCGGGGGCGCACCCATCCCCTCGTGATCTACGATATGGAGATATACCAGTCCGATCTCGTTCGCCAGTTCCGCTAGTGCCGTATAGGTTTCATCCACGTCGTCAAACGGGCCCATCTCGTTGAAGTAGCCGTAGGGGCTGACGCGCATACCCGTCCGGTCGGCACCGATGGCGGCCACGGTAGCCTCGGCGACATTGCGCACGAAACGCAGCCGATCGGCGATCGAGCCGCCGTACTGATCTTCGCGTTTGTTGGTGATGGGGCTGATGAATTGCTCTAGCAGGTAGCCATTGGCGGCGTGTAGCTCGACCCCGTCGAAGCCGGCCTCGATCGCCAGTTTGGCGGCCTCGGCGTATTCGGTGATGGTCACCGTAATGTCGTTCAGGTTCATCTCCTGCGCTAGCGGCATATCGACCATCCCCTTCCCGTCTACGTACATCGGCGTTTCCTTCAGCGGTACGGAACTCGGGGCCAGCACGCGGCCGCCCGGGGGCAGGTTGTCGGGGTGGGTGACTCGCCCCGTGTGCATTAACTGTAAAAAGATCTTTCCCCCTTCCGCGTGCACGGCGTCGGTGACCAGCTTCCAGCCCGCCCGCTGCTCCTCGTTGAAGCAGCCGGGGATGCGGGGGTAGCCGAGGCCGTTCGAACTGGGGGAGGTGCCCTCGGTGATGATTAGCCCGGCACCGGCGCGGTTGCCGTAGTAGGTTGCCATCATCGAGTTGGGTACGTTGCCCTCGGCCCGGTTGCGGGTCATGGGAGCCATAACGACCCGGTTTTTCAGTCGGTTACGGCCGAGGTCGTACGGAGACAGGAGATATTCGTACATCTGTGAGCTTTGCCTCCCTAACCAGGCTATCGGGTCGGAGTTGACTGCAGTCGGTAGTTTGAGGGTACCGCGGCGCTTGCCTGGTGCGGGTTTTTCGGATCGCGGCCTGCTCCGGCCTGCTCAGTTCCACCACGGTGGGCATCAGAACGTAAGTCGCCAGTAGGAAAAAAGCCAGAATGAGGAGGGTAGTCAGCAGGTTCATGTTACTTCCCTACCGTATCTGACGACCAAATAGTTACAACCGTTTCGGTTATTCTGGCGTGGCAGGGGGGCGGCGGCGCGCAGGTGCGGAGGAATTACCTAGGACGAAAGGGATGAAGTTGTCCCGGGTCACGGTATGAGTGTGCACTTCCCCGTAGGCGGCAAGGAAGCTGGCCGGAAAGCGACCCCGCTTCCGGGGGCTCCATTTGAATTCATAGGCCCGAAGAACTCCGTCACTCTCTTCGATGTAATCGATCTCCTGCTGGTTGTAGGTGCGCCAGAAGTAAGCATTGAAGTACTGCTGCCGGTAGTGCTTCACCTTCAGTCGCTCGCTGACCAGGAAATTCTCCCAGAGCGCACCCTTGTCCTGACGTAGGTGCAGCGGACTGAAGTTCGCGATCAGGGCATTCCGTACCCCATTATCCCAGAAGTAGATTTTACGACCCTTCTTTATTTCCGTGCGCAGGTTCCTGCTCAGACTAGGTAGCCGGAGCAGCACGAACGCTTTTTCCAGCAGATCGATGTAGTGCTCTACCGTAGCCGGGTCGGCGCTGACGGTTTTCGCTACCTCGTTGTACGACACTTCATTTCCTAACTGAAGCGCTAATGCCTGGAGAATCTTCTTCAATAGGTCTACCCGCCGGACAGTAGCCTGGTATAGGAGATCTTTGTAGAGGTAGCTATCGACGAGCAGATCGAGGTACCGCCGCTCCCGGCCGGCTTCGTTGATCACCTCCGGGTAGCTACCGTAGAGCAGTCGCTGTTCGAGACTATCCAATGCCCGCTCCGCCCCCCAGCTCTGCTGCAGTTCGGCGTAGGCAATGGGATACATGAAATGTTGGAACTTCCGCCCGGTCAGCGACTCGTTCACGCCAAAGGCCAGATCGAGCGAAGAAGAGCCGGTAACCAGTAGCTGGGTCTCGGGCTGAGCATCGACGAGGATCTTCAACTTCAGTCCGATCTCGGAAATTCGTTGCGCCTCGTCGATAACCACCAGTCGGTGGCTCCCGATCACGGAACGGAGATTCTCCAAGCTACGGGCATTCAGTAGAGCCTGTACACTTTCCAGATCGCCATTCAGGTAGAGATAGCCCGGTTCTTCCGCCCCGGCGATCTGCCGGATGAGCGTAGCCTTACCGACTTGGTGGGGACCGAGCAAAATGATAACCTTCCCTTTCCACAGATCATTCTTTATAGCGTCACGCTGTGATCTTCCGATCATTAAGCCAAATTTACGGATCGTAATCCGAAAATTCGGCTGAATTTAGGGATTAGAAAAAATCGCCCCACTATTTTCTCCTATTTCCTTCAGCAAACCCCCATTGGTTTATTCCACCCCTGCCGGAGGTGCCGTTACGGTAGAGCCGAAGTGTAGTCGGGTCCGGTATCCATCGTCGACCGACCGTTCCACCCGGCCACCCAGGCGCTTGCTGAGTAGGTCGGTGAGGTTGCTGCCGAAGCCCGTTCCCTGGGGGTCGGTCGTAGTCGTGTCCGTACCCACCCCGTTGTCGGCTACGGTGAGTATGTAGCCCTCCCTTCCCTCCGCCCGGTGTAGGGCGATCTCCACGGTACCCTCCCGCCCATCGGGGAAGGCGTACTTCAGGCTGTTCGTCACCAGCTCGTTGATGATAAGGCCGAGGGGGATGGCGGTGTCTACGTCCAGTTGGATGTCTTCCACGTCGCAGTAGAGGTCCACGCGCTCGTCGAGGCGGTAGGCATCCAGCAGGGTAGCGCTCAGGTCCTCGATGTAGTCGGGCATAAAGACGGAGGTGACGTCCTCGTGCTGGTACAGCTTCTGGTGGATCAGCCCCATGGCCTGTACCCGCCCCTGACTTTCGCGGAGGGCATCGGCCGCCCCCTCGTCCGCCAGGCCGCGGCGCTGGAGTTGCAGCAGGCTGGACACGACCTGCAGGTTGTTTTTCACGCGGTGGTGAATCTCTCCGATCAGCGTTTCCTTTTCGCCCACGAGTCGCTCGTTCTCGGCGTTGCGGTGGCGCAGCTTGCGGGACAAATTATAAAAGACGCCCCCACCTACGAGCGCTAGAAAGGCCAAACTTCCAATCCCGAAAAGTTGGTAGCGCTGGCGGTCCAACCGGGCCTGCTGTTCGGCAATTTCGGCCTCGCGCTCGGCCGTGGCGTACTGCTCTTCCAGTTCGAGACTGGTGGCCTGATTGGCCCGCTGCTGTACGGTATCCTGGTAGACGTACATCAGGCGGTGGTAGTGTTCGGCGGTATCCAGCTGCCGAGCTCCGGGTTCGTACAGGCTGAGTCGCAGGTAGGTCTCGGCCAGCAGGCGGGGATTGTCCATGTGTTTCAACAGGGCGACCGCCTCGTGCAGGTTTGCCCTGGCCGCGCTATGTTCCCCGATGCGATGTTGCAGGTCAGCCAGCGCCATCAGCGAGGTGGGGTCGACGTCCTCGCCCTCGATCTCCCGAACCCGTTCGATCTCGGCGAGGGCCGCGTCATAATCCCCCAGGGCCGTGAGTAATTGGGTGTTCATCTGCCGGGTCTGGTACTCTTCGTAGATGCGGCCCGGCGGAAGTACCTCCAGCGCTTCCCGGGTCAGCGCCAGGCCTTCCCTTGACCGGCCGAGCGAATGGAGATTGCCCGCCTTATGGGTCAGTACCACACTCAGGGTGGTGGCGACATCGGACCGGCGGGCCGCCGCGATGGCCCGGTCGTCGTAGACCAGCGCCTCCTGGATGGCTCCGCGAGCCGCGGCGTTCTGGGCCAGCAGATTAGCGGCCTTGGCGATATTCTGTGGGTTGTCCATTTCCCCGGCCAGCCGGAGGAGTTCCAGGGAGGTCAGGTTACTCTCCTCGTAGGCCCCGGCGTACTGCTGTGCGTAGGCCAGGTCGAAGCGGTGGCGCCAACTGAGGAGAGGGATATCCAGCTCCTCCGCGATACGCATCCCCTCCCGGTAAGCGATCTGCGCCGAGTCGTAGTTCAACACGTTGAAGTAGTGGGTACCCTGGACTCCGTAGAAGATAGACTCCCGCTTGCGATCGTTAGCGGCTCGCGCCAGGGCAATGCCTTCTCGTATCAAGGCCGCATCATCGCCTCCCCCCTCGTTGAACCGGTCGATTGCCGCATCCAGGAAGAGGTCGACCTTCGTCGTGTCATCGGGCAGGGTCCGGATGCTGTCTAGTCGACGCTCAGTCTGTGCGTTTAGAATATTACCTACAAGCAGGAACAATAGGGCGGTGGGTACGGTAAGGGCATTCATAGTCAGCCCAATATAATCCCCTAAACCTTCAATGCCCCGATCGGGCAACGCTACGCCCTACAGCGCAATGGGTGCCCCCAGCAGCTTATCCGGTATCCCGAACCCATCCACCAGTGCCCCGGCTTCGGGCCGCAACTCGGCGCAGAGTTTATCCACCAGCTTGCGGATGGCCTTACTCTTTTGCCCACTGATGTAGTCGCTTTCCAGGTACCAGCCCCGGTGGGTCTCGATGGTGTGCATGGCGTAGAGGAGGATCGTTTTTTCCAGTAGTTTTCGCACCTGGCTTACGTCAGGGGCCCCTTCCCCTGACGACGCACCGCCCTCTTGCGCATCCAATCGATTTAGGCTCTCATCCAGGATAAGCTGTTCTACGTAAGCCTCGGCAGCCTGGATCATGTGCGTTTGGCAGAGCAGGCCGGCCTGGTAACTGCTCATGCCGTCCTTGATGTAGGCCCGTAGGCGTTGGCCGAGGCTGGTCAGTAAGCGCCGCGCCCGGAAGTGAAAGGCCGACTGGTAGAAGCCACGGCTTTCGAGGTGCTCGCGGTCGGTTTGCCGCACCACGTAGGGGTTTTGCTCCGTGACGATGGTACTGACCCGCCGGCCGATGAACTTGAGGACGGCCACGTTGCCATCCTCCCGGAACGACTTGTTGAACTCGGTCAGCAGGCTCTTGGCCAGTAGCTGCATCAGGACGGTATTGTCGCCCTCGAAGGTGGTGAAGATGTCGGTGTCGGCCTTGAGGTCGGCAATGCGGTTCTCGGCCAGGTAGCCCTTACCGCCGGTAGCTTCCCGGGCCTCCTGTATGGCGGCGGTGGCGAACCAAGTGGCGTAGGATTTCAGCCCGGCGGCCATGGCCTCGATCTCCCGCATTTCCTCTTCCGTCCGGTTGACGTAGCGCTCCAGCAGGTGGTCGAGCCCGAACTGGATGGCGTAAGCCTTGGCGACCAGGGGCAGGAGTCGCCGCTGCTGGTTCGGGTAGTCCAGGATGA
>CAZKPE010000176.1:0-8336 GCA_964554545.1 uncultured Lewinella sp. | reverse complement strand
CCAATGACCCCAGAACGGCGATCAGGATCGAACCGATATTGAAGCCACTCACGCCACCAAAGCCGAGAGCACCCCCGATGAAGCCACCAATTACGGCACCGACGATGCCGATCAGAATGGTGACGATCCAGCCACCGGGGTCAGGCCCGGGCATGATCCATTTGGCCAGCGCGCCGGCGACCAGGCCAAGTAAAATCCAGGTGAGAATTCCCATAAAGCGATTGTATTTGTTTACGAATGAATGCGCTTATATAGCCGCAATCCGGCCCATTTGTTCGCTGGCCGTCATTTCCTCCCCCCTTCCGCCGAAGCCGCCGAACGGCTTACCTTCGTTCCCCTTCCATCTTCCACGGTCCCACCCATCCCCGATCGATGCGCTGTCTTTTCGCTACTCTATTGCTGCTGCAGGCTGGTCTTTCGGCCCAGTCCGAACTCGGGCTCATGGCCTACTATCCCTTCCAGAGCAACCTGGGGGATGCGGCCGGCAACCCGACTAACCTGGGGGTGCCGGAGGGGGTGGTCGACTACGACTGTGCCCTCGACGGAGAGGGGCTGCTGCTGACCGGTCCCGGCGACTTCGTCCGGATCCCCGGCGGTGGCTCCGAGAACGTGAACCGGGAGTTCGACGACGAAGACTTCACCGTCAGCCTGTATTTCAAGCCCTTTGGAAGCGCGGATAATCAGGTTCTGCTGGCCAAACAGGACACCAATTGCGCGAACGGACAGTACTTCGACATCCGCTACGCCGGCCGTACCCGAACCATCGCCGTCACCCTGCGGCAGGACCTGGTCGCCGCCGTCATCACCTATCAGATCACGAACCGCAGTTGCTGGCAGCACCTGACCCTGACCCGGGAGGCTAACCGGATCCGGCTGTACATCAATGCCGTAGAGGTTGCCACCACTGCCACCACCAGCCCGGTGAATGTCGATAATACCGGCGACCTCCTGATCGGAGCCTCGGCCTGTGCCACCCCACTCGACCGCAGTTTCGAAGGCCTGATCGACGAATTGCGGATTTACAACCGCGCCCTGCTACCCAATGAGGTAAGCGAGCTGTACGCCTCCCCGGACCGCATCCTGACTGCCGACACCCCCCTCTTTCTGGGGCAGTCGATCCGGGTGAACACGAATATCAGCTGCAATCCGCGCATTCGCTGGACTCCCGCGGCAGACGTGATGGAGCCCGACGAGGCCAGACCCACCATCGAGCCCAGCACAGCCGGACGCCAGACCTACACCCTGCAGGTCACGGACAGCCAGAGTGGCTGCATCGCCCAGGACGAACTCGTGCTGACGGTCATCGATCCCGACTCCCTGGACTGTACCCGGGTCCTCCTGCCCCGTGCCTTCACCCCCAACGGGATCGGGCCGGAAGCCAACGAAACTTTCGGCATCGCGAACCCCTTCGCCGTGCCCGATCTGGAAGTCTTCGAGATCTTCGACCGCTACGGTGCCCGCGTCTACCAGACCTCCAACCCGTTCGGGCGGTGGGATGGGACCTTCGGCGGGGAGCCCGTACAGCCGAGTTCCCTGCTCTGGCGCATCGTCTACCGCTGCGAGGGGGAGGAGATCGTACGTACCGGCCCGGTCACCCTGCTTCGGTAGCGAAAACGGCCTCCCGGTCGATCCAACGGCCGCGGGTGAAGTCGGGGAAGGACTGCAGGCTGCCGCCCGTCGCGATACTCTGCTCCGACAGCGGGGTTACGGCCAGCCAGGTAGCGGCGTCGTAGACGTCGATCGGCGGGGCCACATTCGCCCGGGCCGCCCGCACGAAATCGCGGGCCAGGAAGTAGTCCATCCCCCCATGGCCCGCGCCGGCGGCCCGTTCCGCTTCCTCCCGCCAGTAGGGGTGGTCGTAGCGTTCGAGCCAGGGGGCGGCGGGCTCCCACTGGTGCTCGGGGGACTCCCCTTCGATATGGATGGAGTCGTTGATGTCCATCCAGAGCCCCCGGGTGCCCTGTACGCGGAAGCCCAGGCTGTAGGGCCGTGGCAGGTTCGTATCGTGGTGCAGTACGACCACTTCTCCGCGCTGCGTCGACAGCATGGTCGTCACTACGTCGCCGAGTTTCCAGTCCAGTTGGGCGTTTGGGTGGTCGGCCCCGGCCTGATCGGTGATGTATTGCCGCAGCCCCCGTGCTTTGGTGGACATGGATGTTAGCCCCACGAAACGGTTGCCCCGGTTAATTTCCAGCATCTTGGCGGCGGGGCCGAGCCCGTGGGTGGGGTACAGGTCGCCGTTGCGGTGCAGGGAGTGCTGGGTTCGCCAGCGGGCCTCGTGGAAGGCTTCCGGCCCGAATAGCACGCCACCTCCGTAGGGACTCTTGCCATCATTGAATTTAACTGCCCGCAGATCGTGCTGGTAGCCCCCCTCCAGATGCAGCAATTCGCCGAATACGCCCCGGCGCACCATATTCAGCACGGCCATGACGTCGCGGCGGTAGCAGACGTTCTCGAGGAAGAAAAGGTGCTGCCCCGTTTCCTCGTGGGCCCGGACCAGCTCCCAGCACTCGTCCAGATTGAAAGCCCCAGCCACCTCGACCCCGGTGTACTTACCGGCCCGCATGGCCGCCACTGCCATTACGGTATGCCAGCGCCAGGGGGTGGCAATGATCACGGCATCCACCGGGGCCTCGGCCAGCAGGCGGCGGTAGTCTTCCGGCCCCCGGTCGTAGAGTTCGGGGCGGGTGGCCTTCGCTTCGTCGAATACGGCATACGTGCGGCGGACCATCTCCGGGTCGATGTCGGCGATGGCTGTCACGCTTACGTCCGCTAATCCGAGCAGGTTACGGATGTGCCCCTGACCACGCAGACCGCTACCGATCACGCCGACCCGCAGTGTTTCATTTGCGGTTTTGCCTGCACCTGCGTCCGCGCCCAAAACGAAGGGTGACGAAAGGGCGGCCAAAGAGGATTGGACGAAACGGCGGCGATCGAGCGGCATGGCGGAGATTTTCCCCGGAATGTACGCATTGTACGCCTAGCCCAACCGCAGCAGACGCCGCCCCCAAAGCAACACCTGAAAGCCGTATACCGTAAGCCAGAGCAACAAAACCGAGTAGGAAAGCGACTGCATACCCGCGTACCAGTACTGACTGCGGAGGTCGAACAGTAGGTAGTTGTACGCGATAAAGTCGCTCACCGCCAGTATGGCATAAGCGATGACGAACAGCATGCTCCCCTTCAGCAGCTTGCGGAGGTACCAGAGCAGGCGTGGAAGGGAATGGCGACCCAGCTGGGCCCGTTTGCGCCGCAGGTACTGATAGGCGAAGATGATGTAGGCCGGCCACACGATGAGGTACAGTGCCTGTTCCAGCCCCCCGTAGAACGGGCTGTAGAAGTAGCGCCCCCCCGGCCGCCGGAAGGAGGGAAAGAGCCAGACCCCTACGAAAAAGAGCAACTGGGCCACGGGGAAGATGAAGTGCTTCAGATCGGATACCCGTAGCCGGTAACGAGGGTATAGGCTGATCTTAACGTGAAAGAAGAGCAGTACCGGCAGCCAGAGCGTGAAGTAGATCGGCCAGAACGCCAGCCAGGGGTAGACGCGAAAGGCCCCGGAAAAAGAAAGCAGGAAGTGGAACTGAGTCAGCCCGCCCGCGATGAGCAGCCCCCCATAGAGGAGGTTGGCGCGCCGGTCGCCACTCCGCTTCAGGAAGAAGAGCCCCCCAATACCGATGGCCGCCAGCAGGCTGACGGCCATAAGTACAATTGGCAGGTAAAAGGTAAGCAGGCGGGCGGCAGACATGGGGCGAAGGTAGGCCCTCAGATTCTGATCTGGCCGCTTTTCAGCTGGCGGAAGAAGCCCTTGACGTAGCGGTAAACTTCCCGCTTGCTTTTGTCGTCAAGCTCGGCGCATTCCTCGATTTGCTGCAGGAAAGTGTCGCGGTAGGGCAGGAAATCTGTCCGGGCATCGGCAAGTTCCGGTAGCATGGCGAATTCCCAGAGCATGACGCGGTCCTTGACCGTTTGCTGCCCGACGTGGGAGACCACGGCGTAGGGCGCATCGACCAATCCGCTGAAGTCGAAATCGTAGGGCACGGCGGTCACGTTTCCGGCCTCGTCCTGCATCAGCTTCAGGTTGCGCACCAGGCGGGTGCTGTAGTCTGCGTTACCGATCATGTACTGGAAGAGGGTCATCTGCTCGGCGTTTTCGTAAGCCGACAGCGGGAGGTTGTAGCAGTCGGAGCAGTTGTCCGCGTCAAGGCGGTCCTTCAGTTCGTCGGTGTCTTCGATGATGATGGCGTAGCTTTCAAAGCGGCTGTCGTCGGCCGTATTCACGTAGGTCACGGTGAGCAACTGGGTGCGGAAGCTGGCGGCGGGGCGCAGGGTGCGGTAGAGCTCGTAAGCGAGTTGCTCCCGCACGATGGCGTCTTGTCCGGCCTCGTCGTCGGTGCAGTGGGTGACCAACTTATAGTCATTGTGCGTATTCAGGCCGGCGAGGCGGAGCAGGTCCTTATCGAACTGAAGTTTAAGGGGCGGCAGGGCGCAGGTGCGGCGGCGGAAACGGCCCCGGACGGAGACATCCATCCCGTAGGTCATGTTACCGTCGACGACCTGACCGCGGATTTTCCGATCGCTGTTGCGGTTGGCTTCGATGCTATCGAAGTCCAGGTGAATTTCGATGCTCTTGCGGTCGTTCAGGCTCCAGCGGTCGAAGATGCTCTCTCCCTGCTTGGCCGCGGCGGTGGCGACAACTGCGACGAAAAAAAGAAGGAAGACGGAGCGTAACATGGTCGTGGAAGTAATGGGTGGTTATGAAAAAGACTGGCGATTAGTGGATTAGGTTGCAGCCGGCGGCCGTAATACCACCGATTGATTTGATATACCTAAAGTCGTATCCTTACCCCCCAATCGCAAATCCTTTCGAGCAGACCAAGCATGGTATCGACGAACGGCGGCCCGGGATTGTTACTGGCGATCCTGGCGGCCATTGTATTCATCATCGTCAGTGGGAGCCGGTATGGCTGGCATCCCTTCTTCAGCCTGCTGGTGGCTACGCTGGGGCTGGGGCTGCTGATCGGGCTGCCGGCCCCGGAACTCTTCGCGGCGGTGCGGGAGGGCTTTGGTGGTCTGCTCGGTTCGGTCGGGCTGCTCATCGTACTGGGGGCCATCATCGGGCTGGCGCTGGAGCGTTCGGGGGCGGCAACCCGGATTGCGGGGGCCCTGCTCGGGGGCGGGCGGCCCGGTCTACGCCTTACCGTACTCGGGGCGGTGGTGTCGGTGCCGGTATTTTGCGACAGTGGCTACATCATTCTGGCTGGACTGCTGCCCGCCCTCGCCGCCCGCTCGGGCCGGCCGGTGGCGATCTTGGCGCTGAGCCTGGCGGGCGGATTGTACCTCACCCATACGCTGATGCCACCCACTCCGGGTCCGCTGGCCGCCGCGGCGAACCTGGGGGCAGCCGACGCGGTAGGGACCATCATGTTGCTGGCGGCCGTCGTGGTCGTTCCGGTGGTATTCCTGATCTGGCGGGCGGCGGCGTTTCTGGGAAGGGAGGTCGTCGCCACTCCCGCGCTATCGGTAGCGGAACAGCCGGCCACGCTACCCGCTCTCTGGCCGAGCCTGCTTCCGCTCGTAGTTCCAGTGGGGTTGATTGCCGTCGGTACGGACCCCCTGCCCGCCCTCCTCATCGGAGCCGGGGCCGCGCTGTATCTACTTCCCGGCGGGGGCCGTGGCGGGCTGATCGGGGAGGCGCTGGGGCTGGCAGGTCCTATCCTGGTCATTACCGGAATGGGGGGTGCCTTCGGGGCGGTACTGAAGGCCTCCTCCCTGGCGACCGACCTGGCGGATTACTTCGCGGGCCGGGCCGTACCCGGGGCGGGCTTACTGCTGCTCGGCTTCGGGGTGGCGGCCATACTCAAGACGGCGCAGGGAAGCAGTACGGGGGCCCTGGTCATTGCCTCCTCCATCGTATTCCCCCTGCTCCCGCTGGCCGCCTTCGATACCCCCGTTGAGCTTGCGCTGGCTACGCTGTCCATCGGGGCCGGGGCGATGACTGTTAGTCACGCCAACGATAGTTACTTCTGGGTGGTGACCCGCTTTGCGGGGATCGAGGTGGGGGATGCCTACCGCTCGTATACGGTGCTGACGGGGATGATGGGGGTCGGGTCGCTGGCGATGGTCCTGTTATGGTATGCTCTGCTGACCTAGAAAATCTTATCGTACAGCTCCCGCTCGTGGGCTCCGGTGGGCGAGCGGTCTTCGAGCAGTTCGAAGACGTTCCGCCGGATGGTATGGGCGATGTCGGTGGTGGGCAGGTCGTTGCAGTCCAGGCCAAAAGGCTCCTCGATCTCTTCGCCCATCAGTTCGATGCCGAGCAGGGCAAAGGCGATCAGCATAGTGAGGGGAACGGAGGTCCAGCCGAAGGGTTCCGCAAGGCCGAGGGGGAGCAGCAGGCAGTACACCGTGACGAAGACCTTCAGGTAAACGGCGTAGCTGAACGGGATCGGGGTTTTCTTGATCCGCTCGCAGGCCCCCAGGATGTCGAGCAGACTCTGGTGCTGGGCTTTGATGTTGATGTAGTCCCCCTCGTTGATCGCTCCCTCCCGGTGGGCGGCGGCCATGCGCTGGTAGATACGCAGGGCGATGAAGTTGGGTACATGGTCCTTGCTCTCGTAGTAGGCTCGTTCTTCGGGGGAGAGGTAAACCAGTTTGTCCAATTGGGCGCCGGAGCGCAGGTGCTCGGAAAGCGCGAGGCAAAAATTGGCGATGTGCTTCGCCATGAACCTGCGAATCTCCAGGTCGGATTCGGGCCACATACTGTCTACGTAGATCGCCATATTCCGGCAGTTATTCACCAGGGCACCCCACTGCTTGCGGGCTTCCCACCAGCGGTCGTAGGCGGTCGAGGTCCGAAACCCCAGGAACAAGGACAGAATGACCCCCAGCAGGCTGAACACAGTCGTATCCATGGCCAGGTAGGCATGGAGGTCCAGCACCACCACCAGCACTTCGATCACGGCCGCGTACAGCCCAAGAAGCAGGACGGCCCGCAGGATGCGTTCCATGATGTAGCTGCGCCGCAGGTGGGCGAGGTCGCCGAACCAGTTATCGTTGGCCTTATAGAGGATCATATACAAAGGTCGAGGCGTTCCGCCCTGAGTTCGATCGGGATACGGCGGGTTCAATACCTCCCAATATCGCAAAGTCAGGGTCGACAGCCGGGTGGTTAGCTCAGAGCGGAGCTCCCCGACCTAGAGTTTGACCACCTCCGCAGCCATTGTCTTCCGGCCCAAGTCAATCAATAGCGGCGTGCCGACCGTATGAAAGCCCGTCTTTACGTAGCCCATCCCGATCGGGTAGTCCAGGCTGGGGGCGTGGGTACCGCTGGTGACCTCCCCGATCACCGTTCCGTTTTCGTCCTGAATGGCGTAGCCCTTCCGTGGAGCCCTGCGGTCGTCGACCCGGAAGGCGACGAGTCGGCGGGGGATGCCGGCTTTCTTCTGTTGCAGCAGGAAGTCTTTACCCACGAAGTCGTCCGCGTTCAGCTTGGTGATCCAGCCCAGTCCGGCCTCCAGCGGCGAGGTGGTATCGTCGATATCGTTGCCGTAGAGGCAGTAGCCCTTTTCGAGTCGCAGGGTATCGCGGGCACCCAGTCCGGCAGGGATGAGTCCGTGGGGCTCGCCGACCCGCAGGATCTCCTCCCAGACGGATACCGCCCGCTCCGCATCCAGGTAGAGCTCGAAGCCCCCGGCCCCGGTGTAGCCCGTCGCGGAGATGATGACGTTATCTACTCCGGCAAGGGATCCCCGCTCGAAGTGGTAGTAGGGGATGGCGGCCAGGTCGGTATCCGTGAGGGGCTGGAGGATCTCGGCGGCTTTCGGTCCCTGTACGGCCAGCAGAGCGGTGCGGTCACTGATGTCGATCATCTCCGCACCGAATGAATTATGGGAGGCGATCCAGTCCCAGTCCTTTCGGATGTTACTGGCGTTCACCACGAGCATATAGCTTGCACCTGCCCCGATAGCTATCGGGGCGCCCCCCATCATTGGACTAGCCGGCAGACGGTACACCAGCAGGTCATCCACGATTCCCCCTTCCGGCCGGGGCAGACAGGAATACTGGGCCTGCCCCTCCTTCAGCTTATCCACGTCGTTGCTGGTCACGTACTGCACCAGATCGCGCGCGCCTTTCCCGCGAATGATGAACTCCCCCATGTGGGACACATCGAAGATGCCGGCAGCCTTGCGGACGGCGTGGTGCTCCTCCTTCAGCGAGGTGTAGGTAAGTGGCATCCCATAGCCGGCGAAATCGACGAGCTTGGCACCTAGGTGGCGGTGGGTCTGGGTGAGGGGGGTGGTTTTCATTTGGCGAAGGTAGGAGTTAGGGAGTATGAA
>CAZKPE010000175.1:0-8339 GCA_964554545.1 uncultured Lewinella sp. | reverse complement strand
TATTCTCCGCCGGTACCGATCAGCAGTTGGTCCAGACCGCCGCCCAGCAGGGGGCCCAGGTCATGAATAATTCCTACGCGCTGAACGGACCGAATTACACGGCCGCCGACCGCGCCTACGACCTGGGCGTGCGGGATGCCGATTCGACCACTACGGACGTCAACCCCCTGGTGATCGTTTTTTCCGCCGGAAATAGCGGACCCGGGGCCACCTCCTGTACGAAGGCCGTAAAGAATGCCTTCGTAGTCGGCAACTCCCTGAATGCCCGTCCGGGAGAAGGAGACATCGACGATATCCGGGGGCTGCGCACCTCCTCCTCCCGCGGACCGGCCGGAGACGGGCGGCTCATGCCCTTCTTCACCGCCCCCGGCACCGACGTGGTTAGTGCCCGTAGTGCCAGCACCGGCCGCCCGGCCTATACCGACACCGGCGGAACCACTCACAACAACCACACCCAAACCAGCGGCACCTCCATGGCCGCCCCCGTCGTCTCCGGTATGTGCGCCCTGCTCATCGACTGGTGGCGGGAGACCCGCGGCGGCGCTACCCCCAGCCCGGCCCTACTGAGAGCCTTTCTGACGGTCAGCACCGAAAGCATGTTCGGCGGACCCGATCGCAACGGTGGCACCATCGCTAACGAACCGAACACCGATTCCGGTTGGGGCCGGGTATCACTGGAAAACAGCCTGCTACAGGCACCCGCCAGCGACCGGGGCCCGAAGATCTTCCTCGATCAGCGGCACGCCTTCACCGCTACCGGACAGGAATACCGGATCCGGATCGCGGCCGTCGACCCGACGCTCCCCATCCGGATCGCGGTGGCCTGGACGGATGCCGCCGGGGCCGTCGGTGCCAGTCCGGCCTTGGTCAATGATCTTGACCTCGAGGTGCTGGAGGAAAGCACCGCGACGCTGTTTCGCGGCAACGTGTTCAACAACGGCTTTTCCACCCCCGGCGGCGCGGCCGATGCCCTGAACAACATGGAGTGCGTCTTCATCCAGAACCCTAACGGGGTGTACGAAGTGACGGTAATCGCCGGTAACATCACCGCCTCCGCCCGCCCCGACATCGCCACCCCCTGGCAAGACTTCGGGCTGGTCATCGACAATGCCGAAGTACCCGAGGCCGATCCGGTCAGCGTGGTTGCGGTACTCGACCGCTCCGGTTCCATGCAGACCTTCGGCTACGTGGACGTCACCCGCCAGACCAGCCGGCAGTTCATCGATCAGCTCTCCATCGACGACTCGGTCGGAGTGGTCAGCTTCGGTTCGACGGGCGACCAGGAGTACCCCGCCGCGGGTGGCCCCCAGCTCATCACCGACCCCACCATCCGCGATGCCGCTACGGCCGCCGTTGACGGTATCGGCTTCGGGGGCTGCACCTTCATGGGCGCCGGCATCCAGACGGCCGGAAGTATGCTGTCATCGGCCGGCTCCCGCCGCGCCATGGTGTTGCTTTCGGACGGCTACGACAATAAGGGCTGCGATGCCGGCAACCCCGCCAAACCCAGCGCCCAGGATGCCGCCGCGGCCCTGCCCGCCGATCTGCCGATTTACTCCTGTGCCATGGGGCCGACCTCGGACGAAGCCCTGCTGAGCTCCCTGGCCGAAGACACGGATGGGCGCTACTACTTCATGCCGACCATTGATGATCTCTTCGAGATCTACAACTACGTCCGTGGGCAAGTGACCGGCGAGGGGATCATCGTCAATGAATCCTCCATGGCCTCCCGCTCTACGGTGACCGGTCTCGTAGATGCCTGCACGGAATCCGTTCAGTTTACCGTCGCCTGGCACGACGAGTCGCTCGGCTACGTGAGCCGGGAACCCCGCAAGGGCGATGAGATCGCGGTACGTCTGCGCACGCCGAGTGGCCGCTGGCTACACCGCTCGGCAACCGAGATCACCCGCACGAGCGGCAAGGGCTACGTCGGACTGCGCATCCAGGACCCCCAACCGGGGATGTGGACGGTCGAGGTCGCCACGGCCCGCGAAACCCACACCCCGTACACCGTGGGCGGCTTCGTACGCAGCGAACTCGATCTTCGCTTCGAAGCACCGTACCGGGTACCCGTCGGCACTGCCATCGATCTCGGCGTCGGTGTGCTAAACGGCAAGGAACCGATTCCCGGCGTGAAGGTCAGCACCACCGTGCACTCGCCCCGCTACCCGAAAGATCAGCTGCTGGACAAGTACGCCGATCAATTGCGCCGGATTAAGCTACCCGACTTCCTGCAGGCCGAGGCCGATCCCGACCGTCGGCAACTCGCGCTGGCCCGCCTCGTACTGCTGCGCAACCAGATGGTCGCCGAGAAGGGAGAAGATTTGCTGGCCCCACGAAAGAGTAGTTTGCGGCTCGGCAGCTACTCCTCCCTCGGGAAGGGGAGCAACGGCAGCCTCAAAACGGCTTGGATCACCAGCGGATCTACCTCACGGGTAGCCCGTACTGGCCTGGTCGCGGCTAGCTCAATCACCCCGACCGTAACGGCCGCACGGTCGCCACTGACCAACCTGAACCTGAGCAAGCGTATCCTGGACCCCCGCAAGGTGCTGCGCCCCAGCAAGCCGGGACTCACCACGGGCCGTTTCGAGGATACCCGAATTCCGGGCTCCTATTCCTTCAGCGTCCGGGCCTCCGGCTACAGCGCCCGCTGCCGGACCCGCTTCGTGCGTATGGATATGCGGTCCGTCGCGGTACTGGACCGTGAGGGGTAAGCGGTTGTCCCTGATCGTAGGTTGCCGTCGGGCGGGTTAGAACCCCCCGGCGGCATCCGCGGTTAGAGGCGTATGGCCTTCAAACTCACCTCCAAATTCGAACCCACCGGCGATCAACCCCAGGCCATCGAGAAGCTGGTACATGGCGTTCGGGAAGGCGAACGGGGGCAGGTACTACTCGGCGTCACCGGCTCGGGCAAGACCTTCACCATGGCCAATACCATCGCCCAGGTGAACCGGCCGACCCTGGTGCTGACCCACAATAAGACGCTGACCGCCCAGCTCTACGGGGAGTTCAAGGAGTTCTTCCCGGACAATGCCGTGGAGTATTTCGTCAGTTACTACGACTACTACCAGCCCGAGGCCTATATCTCCGTTTCGGATACCTTCATTGAAAAGGACCTGGCGATCAATGAGGAAGTGGATAAGCTCCGTCTACGCGCTACCTCCAATCTGCTGAGCGGCCGCCGCGATATCATCATCGTCGCCTCGGTATCGGTGATCTACGGTATGGGGAACCCGGAGGACTATAAGTCGGGGATCATCCGCCTGGAGGTCGGGCAGACTAAGAGCCGCAACGGCTTCCTCTACGACCTGGTCGACAGCCTCTACAGCCGCACCGAAACGGACTTCCGCCGCGCCACCTTCCGGGTACGGGGGGATACGGTAGACATTAACCTGCCCTACGTCGACTTCGGTTACCGCGTGATCTTCTTCGGCGACGAGATCGAGGCCATCGAGCGCATCGAGATCGAGTCGGGCAAGCGGATCGAAAAGATGCGCAACGCCGCCATCTTTCCCGCTAACCTGTACGTGGCCCCGAAGGAACGGATCGGGGGCATCATCCGCCAGATTGAGGACGAACTTTACGAGCAGGAACGCTACTTCGAGCGGGAGGGCCGGTTGCTGGAAGCGAAGCGCATTCACGAGCGGACCAGCTTCGACCTCGAAATGATGAAGGAACTTGGTTACTGCAACGGCGTCGAGAACTACAGCCGCTTCTTCGACGGCCGCCGCCCAGGTACCCGACCCTTCTGCTTGCTGGACTACTTCCCCGACGACTTCCTGATGATCATCGATGAGAGTCACGTGACGGTGCCGCAGGTGCGGGGGATGTTCGGAGGCGACCGGGCCCGCAAACTCTCACTGGTCAACTTCGGTTTCCGCCTGCCCTCGGCGATGGACAACCGCCCCCTGAACTTCACCGAATTCGAAAGCCTGATCAACCAGGTGGTCTACGTTTCGGCCACCCCCGGCGACTACGAGTTAGAGCAGACCGGCGGGGAGATCGTCGAACAGCTCATCCGGCCTACCGGCTTGCTCGATCCGCCCATCGAGGTCCGGCCCAGCCTGAACCAGATCGACGACCTGATCGAGGAGATTGACGAGCGCCGCCGCGTCAACGAGCGGGTATTGGTCACCACCCTCACCAAGCGGATGAGCGAGGAGCTGACCAACTACCTGGCCAATATGAACATCAAGGTGCGCTACATCCACTCCGAGGTCGATACGATGGAGCGGGTGGAGATCCTGCGCGACCTGCGGCTCGGGGAATTCGATGTACTGGTGGGCGTGAACCTTCTACGGGAGGGGCTCGACCTTCCGGAAGTATCCCTGGTTGCCATTCTGGATGCGGACAAGGAGGGTTTTCTCCGCAATGAACGCAGCCTAACCCAGACGGCCGGTCGGGCGGCCCGCAACTCCAACGGACTGGTCATCATGTACGCCGACGTCATCACCGATTCCATGCGCCGCACTATCGACGAGACCAACCGCCGCCGGTCCATCCAGCTGGCCTACAATGAGGAGAACGACATCACCCCGACCACCATGGCCAAAACGCGGGAGGAGATCATCAACCGCAGCACCATCCTGGACATCCGGGGAAAGAACAATCGCCGCGCCTACGTCGAGCAAACGCAACCGAGCGTAGCCGCCGATCCCGTACTCAATTCCATGACCCGCGACCAACTGGAAGTAGCCATTCAGGAAGCGGAACGCAAAATGAAGAAGGCTGCGAAAGAACTGGACTTCATGAGCGCGGCCCAGTACCGCGACGAGGTGTTCGCCCTCAAGGCAAAACTGAAAATGGGGGGGATGGCGTTAAAGGAGAACTGATCGCTTGTATTCATGAACCCCATCCTTTACCGTTTACTCAAAAAGCGCGTCTCCCCGAAAAGCTACGTCTGGTTGGAGGATAAGCTGGAGGGACTGGGTAGTAACGTAAATGCCCGCGGTTTTTACCTTGCCTTCGGCGCCTGTCCACGCTTCGTGGGTAAGGAGCGGATCGACCTGACCGAAGCGGAGCATAACGAGTTATCCGCCAGCTATCCCAATTTCGGGGCTACCGAATGGACCGCGGATCAGCTCGCCCGTATCCTGTTTACCACCGCACTGCCTACCGAAACGAACGCAGCCATTCTCGATCGGCTCTACGGTACGGCCGATTACCGCGAGCAGGTTGCCCTTTACAAAGGCCTCTATTTTTTAGACAATGCGTCCGATTTCGTTGGCCGCGCCCGCGAGGGGTTGCGCACCAACATTACCGACGTCTTCGACGCCATCGCGCTCGACAATCCGTACCCGGCCCGCTACCTGCCCGAGGATGCCTGGAACCAGATGGTGCTCAAGGCCATGTTCATGCAGCGGCCCATGTACCGCATTTACCGTATCGAGGACCGGAAGAACCCCAAGCTGGCGGAGATCCTGCTCGACTATGCCGAAGAACGCCGGAGCGCCCACCGCCCGGTGAGCCCCGAACTCTGGCGCTTCGTCGCCGGCTACCCCAGTGAGCGGGCCCGGGAACTCATGAGCCACGTCGCTGATTCTGGAACTCCCCTGGAGCGCCAGGCCGTAAACAAAGCCCTGAACCCGACCGACGGGTATCCCGACTGGGATGATATTGGCCGTCAATCCGTTGCCGCTTAACTCCGCACCCGCGCCCCGCCGCCCACCTTTTACGCACTAATTTTTCCGCTCATGCAATTTATCGACCCCCACGTTCACATGGTTTCCCGCACTACGGACGACTACGAGGCCATGCGCGCCGCCGGAGTGGTCGCCCTGATCGAACCCGCCTTCTGGCTGGGCCAGCCGCGAACAGAGGTCGGTAGCTTCAAAGATTACTTCAGCACGCTGGTCGGGTGGGAACGCTTCCGCTCCAGCCAGTTCGGGATCCGGCACTACTGTACAATGGGGCTGAACTCCAAAGAGGCCAACAACGAGCCCCTGGCCGAGGCCGTCATGGAACTGCTGCCGCTTTTTGCCACCAAAGAGGGCGTGGTAGCCATCGGAGAGATCGGCTACGACGATCAGACCGAGGCCGAGGACCGCTACTTCCGCCAGCAGATCGAACTGGCCAGGGAACTCGACCTGCCCATCCTGATCCACACGCCGCATCGGGACAAGAAGAACGGCACCTACCGCAGTATGGACGTGCTGGAAGAACACGGCTGCGACCCCACTAAAGTGGTCATCGACCACTGCAACGAGGAAACCGCCCGCGAGGTACTCGACCGCGGCTACTGGACGGCCTTCACCATCTATCCCGGCACCAAAATGGGCAACCGCCGGATGGTCGAACTGCTCAAACAGTATGGCCCCGAGCGTATCATCGTCGACAGTTCGGCCGACTGGGGCATCTCCGATCCCCTGAGCGTACCCAAAACGGCGGCCCTGATGCTCGAGAGCGGCATCTCCGAAGAGGCGGTCCGAATGGTTACCTACCAAAATGCCTATGACGCCTACTCCCAGAGCGGGCAGATGGACGAGAGCCACTGGCGGGAGGCCCCCGAGATCGACCGCAGCCAGCTATTCAGCGGCAATTCCGTCCTGCGGAATGGCCGGAAAACGAGCCGGGAAAACAGCATCATCGAGTGAGCCGCTCCCGACTGCGTGACTACCTCAGCCTAATGCGACCGGCCAATCTGGTGACGGCCGTAGCGGACATCCTCGCCGGGGCCAGTGTCGCGGCGGCGGTCACCGGTAGTTGGTCCGCTGACCTGCCCTGGCTCGCTCTGGCCACGATCGGGCTCTACGGCGGCGGGGTCGTTTTCAATGACGTGTTTGACCTGGACCTGGACCGGGTGGAGCGACCGGAGCGGGCATTACCCAGTGGCCGCGTCCCACTGGCTGGTGCAATTTTGCTGGGGGGGCTGTTGCTGCTGTCCGGCATTTTGCTGTCCGCGCTGGTCTCCGGTCAGAGTGCCGCCCTCGCCCTGGGCATTGCCGTACTGGCCCTGATCTATGATGCCCGCGCGAAACACCATCCGTTCTTCGGCCCCCTGGTCATGGGCATGTGCCGGGGCGGAAACCTGCTGCTCGGAATCAGCCTGAGTAGTCTGGCGCTGACCACCCACTGGGGATTGGCCGTGCTACCCATAATTTTCATTGCCGCTATCACCCTGACCAGCCGGGGGGAGGTCGGTGGGCATAACCGTCGGTCCGTACGCCTGGCGATGGTTTTGGATGGCGCGGTCGCAGGTGCGGTGTTGGCCATGCCGCAAGTGACCGGGGCCAGTCTGTTGGCCGCGCTGCCCTTCTTTTTGCTCTGGTACGGTATGAATTTGCAGGCTAAACTGGCGGCGGTACGGGAGAATCGCCCCGATCGGATCAAACGGGCGGTTAAAATCGGGGTGATGTCCCTAATTCCCCTGAATGCCTGTCTGGCGGCGGCTTTCATGGGCGGAATGACCGGGCTGGCGGTACTGGCCCTGCTACCGCTGTCGCTGGGGCTGGCCCGTTTATTCGCCGTGACTTAGGCAGGGTCGCCCGCGTTAGAGATACGAGTTAAGACACCTTGGTGGAAAGCCGTACCGTTAGTTCGTTGGATTAGCTTAAACCCCGGATTATGAACATCACACACGCTCACCTTACTTACTGTACGAATATTCACCCGGGAGAAAGCTGGAAGGAAGTGTTCCACAGTATGCGGCACGTGCTCGACGTAAAGCAGCGCCTGTCTCCCTCGCATCCCTTTGGCATCGGTCTGCGCCTGAGTGATCGGGCGGCCAGGGAGCTTGCGGAGCCGGCCCGACTGGCGGAGTACAAAGCCTGGCTCGAGCGCCACGACTGCTACGTCTTTACACTGAATGGTTTTCCTTACGGTGGATTCCACGGAGAGGTGGTCAAAGACCGGGTACACGCGCCCGACTGGACGACCGGGAAGCGTCTGAACTATACCATCCTCCTCTTCGACCTGCTGGCCGAACTGCTGCCGGAGAAGCTGGCCGAGGGCAGCATCTCCACCTCTCCCTTGTCCTATCGCCCCTGGTTCCCTACGGAATCCGATCGCGCCACGGCCACCCGGGCCGCCACCCTCAACCTCATGCGGACCGTCCTTCACCTCTTGCGGTTGAAGCAGCGCACCGGTAAGTCTTTCCACCTGGACCTCGAACCGGAGCCCGATGGCTTGCTGGACAACAGTCGGGATCTCATTCAATATTTTCACGAAGAGGTGCTGACGGCGGGATTGGACTGGCTTCACCGGCAGATGGGGGGAAGCCGTGCCGCCGCAGAGTCCGCCATCCGGGAGCATTTGGCCTTCTGCTGGGATATCTGCCACGTAGCAGTGGCTTTTGAGGAGCCGGCGGAAGTCTTGCGGGCGATGCAGTCGGCGGGTATCCG
>CAZKPE010000174.1:0-8340 GCA_964554545.1 uncultured Lewinella sp. | reverse complement strand
TGAAGGACGCGACCAACGAGGCCATTCGCGACTGGATCGCCAACCCCGAAGACACCCACTACATCATCGGCTCGGTCGTTGGCCCCCATCCCTATCCCGACATGGTGGCCCGCTTTCAATCCGTAATTAGTGAAGAAACAAAGTGGCAGTTGCAGGAGAAGATCGGCCGGGATTATCCCGATGCGGTCGTTGCCTGCGTCGGTGGGGGCAGCAATGCCGCCGGCGCGTTCTATCACTACCTGAACGACGAGCGGGTACGACTCATCTCCGTCGAAGCCGCCGGCCTGGGCGTAGACTCCGGGGAGAGCGCGGCCACCAGTCAGCTTGGTACCGAGGGTATTATCCACGGGAGCCGGACCTTGCTCATGCAGACCGAAGATGGCCAGATCGTAGAGCCCTACAGCATCAGCGCCGGCCTGGATTACCCCGGCATCGGTCCCCTTCACGCCTATTTGATTGACAGCAAGCGGGCCGAGGCCGTCAGCGTCACCGACGACGATGCCCTGGCCGCCGCCCTCTTCGTCGCCCGCCAGGAAGGCATCATCCCCGCCCTGGAAACCGCCCACGCTTTCGCCGCCCTCGACCAGATGAGCTACGGTCCCGATGATGTCATCGTCGTCTGCCTCAGCGGCCGCGGAGACAAGGACCTGGCCGCCTTCTCCGCCTACCTAAACTCCGACACCCTCACCTAAAACCGCAACGCGGTTCCCCCATTTCGCCTTCGGACGCAGTCCGGAGATATCCCCCTCGCCATGAATCGTCTAGCCGAACTCTTCCGGGAAAAGCCCCGCAATCTCCTCAACGTCTACTTCACCGCCGGCTACCCCGGGCTGAAGAGCACCGTACCCATCATCCGCGCGCTCGATGCCGCCGGAGCGGATCTGATCGAGATCGGCATGCCCTATTCCGACCCGATGGCCGACGGCGAAACGATCCAGCAGAGCAGCATGCGGGCGCTGGAAAACGGGATGACGCTCAAACTCCTCTTCGAGCAGATCGACGAGGCGCGACGGCACACCGAGATTCCCCTTATCCTCATGGGCTACTTCAACCAGGTCATGCAGTACGGGGCTGAGCGCTTCGTGACCGCCGCCGCGGGAGCCGGGGTGGACGGCCTGATCCTGCCCGACCTGCCCGCCTATGAGTACGAACGCGACTTCCGCCGGCTGGCCGAAGAAGCAGGGCTGCAGGTAAGCTTCTTGATCACCCCCCAGACCACCGACGAGCGTATCCGCGAAATCGCCGCCACCAGTACCGGATTTTTATACGTCGTCAGCTCCAGTAGCATCACCGGCGGTAGCGGCGGCATATCGGATCAGCAGGAGGCCTACTTCCGGCGTATCGCCCACCTTAAACTGCCCAATCCTAAGCTTATCGGCTTCGGGATCAGCGACGCGGAGAGCTTCCGGCGCGCCTGCCGCCACTTCAATGGAGCCATCATCGGGAGTGCGTTCATCCGCGCGCTTTCCGGTCGGGGAGGAGAAGAAGCGGCTGTGACTCAGGAGTTCGTAACCAGCATTCTCCGGCCACAGTCGGTTGAGGCGTGAACCTGATCGCTATCGGCGGTCCCACGGCAGCGGGCAAGACCCGGCTGGCCATAGCAGTTGCGCGACGGCTTCAAACGCACATCATCAGCGCGGATAGCCGCCAATTTTACCGCGAAATGGCCATCGGAAACGCGCGTCCGAACGCCGGAGAACTCGCGGCGGCTCCCCACCACTTTATTGCGGATCGGTCCCTTCACACGCATCTATCGGCCGGCCGCTTCGCCGAAGAAGCGATGGCCCGCATATCGGAACTGAGTCAGCACCTAGATACCATAGTCGTGGTCGGTGGCAGCGGACTCTACCTGCGGGCACTTTGCGAAGGGCTGGATGAATTTCCCGAAATTACGGATGGGGCGCGGGCGCAGGTGCAAGCCATCCGGGAAAAACAGGGGCTCGCTGGCCTTCAGCGTGAACTTCAACGTGCCGATCCGGAGTATTACACCCGGGTAGACCTGCAAAACGGTCGTCGGATTGAGCGCGCCTTACTCGTCAGCTTCAGTGAGGACCGACCCTACAGTCAATACCTGGGACGAAAGCGGCCCCGCCCCTTTTCGGTGGCTTACTTTGCTCCGGCCGTCGAGCGTAGTGACCTGTACGAGCGCGTAAACCAGCGGGTTCTACGTATGGTGGAGGAAGGACTGGAAACGGAGGCCCATGGCTTGCAGGCCTACCGGCAGTTACCCGTCCTGCAAACCGTCGGCTACCAGGAATGGTGGGCCTACTTTGCGGGGCGACAGACCAAAGCGCGGACGATCGAGTTGATTCAGCGCAACAGCCGCCGCTACGCCAAGCGACAAAACACCTGGTTCAGGCACTATTCCTTCGTGACCGACGCCGAAACCCTACTGGCGAACTGGAAGGCGACGCGGACGGTCCGGTGATAGTTGTATCGGACACGTTGACGCCCAGGTATGGCCGAGATCGGAACGCGAGGGCCAAGCCAGGGTATACCAAAAGATGGCACTGCGTCGTTATCCAGTTGAATTTCAGTTTTTTAGGGCTTTTCCCTTTTGTTGTTTAGCCTTCGTGTATACCCCGTAGTCGGTAGCCTGGCTGCGGAGATCGGACTCTCATGAAAACCTACCATATTATATTTTGGGCACTACTCCTGTGCCCGTTGCTCATCCACGGGCAGCCCGACCCGGTATTCGTGCCGCTGGAGGTGCGGTTCACCAAACCACTGGATCTGTTCACCCAACAGGATGGACCGAATCACCTCTACGTCGTTGAGAAAGACGGCCGCATCTATCGGTACCGCTTGGGCAGTGGACGCAAGGAATTGCTGGTCGACCTCTCTTCCCGTATCGACCCTACCGGCGACGGCGGGCTATTGTCCGCCGCCCTGCATCCGGACGCCGACAGCGCCTACCTCTACGTAAACTATACGGCGCCCACGGAAAGCAGCGAATGGGTTACGGAAGCCCGGGTAAGCCGCTTTCGGGTTCCGCGGAAGGGGGAGGTCGATCTGCGGTCCGAGGTCATCCTGCTGCGCTCCGGACAGGTGGATTACAACCACAACTTCGGCAAACTCGCTTTTGGCCCTGACGGTTTCCTCTACATCGCCACCGGAGATGGCGGGGGAACCGAGGACCCCTTTGGAAACGCGCAGGACCCGAATTCCTTACTCGGCAAGATGCTGCGTATTGACGTTAACCGCTCCGAGCGGGGGCGCCCTTACGGCATTCCCCGTAGCAATCCCTTCTGGCGCCTCAGACAGGTGCGGGAAGAGGTTTTCGCCACCGGCCTGCGCGATCCCTGGCGCTTCTCTTTCGACCGGGCGACCGGTGACCTCTGGATCGGCGATCGGGGCGGCGACCTCACCGAAGAGATCAATTATGTTCGCGCCGGTACGAAGCCCGGACGCAATTTGGGCTGGAACTGCAGGGTAGCGAATAAGTCCTTCGGGACTTTGCGCCGGGAGGGCTGCGGCTACAGGAGCTTCACCCGACCCCGCCTTCAGTTTCCCGATCCCCGCTTCCCCGACGTGCTGGGCGGCGGGGTCACGGGCGGATATGTCTATCGCGGACCGGAGAGCGAACTACGCGGCTACTACATCTTCGGGGACCTGTACCACCAGGGCTTGGTGTTATTCGACCCGAAAAGCAATACCGCCGATAGCTTAGTGACCGTCACGGATACCCCCATCCTCAACCTATCGACCTTCGGGGAAGGTAATGACGGTCAACTCTATGCGGTAGATTACAATGGCACGATCTACCGGATCGAACAACGGAAGACTATGACTTCCCTGCGATCCTATGGTGGGGAACGGGCTTCGGTATACCCGAATCCGAGCCGGGGGCAATTCTCGGTTCAGCTGAGCCAACACTTTACGCGACCGCTAAGTGCCCGTCTGATCGACGCATCGGGCCGGGAAGTAGCCCACTGGCACAATGAGGTTCCCCGTGCCGGTCGGGTTGATCTGTCCGTCAACGGCCTGCCGGCTGGGGTGTATACCATACTCGTACAGGATGGGGTGAGGAGCGCGACCGGCCGGATCGCCCTTCGATAATTCCGGTTTTCATTGCACCTGCGCCCGCGCCCCCGCGTTAGCCCGGAAAAACAAGCCCATGGCAAGAGTAATGATCATTGGCGCCGGTGGCGTCGGACGCGTCGTCGCCTACAAATGCGCCGAGTACCCCGAAGTGTTTGACGAGTTCATGCTCGCCAGCCGCACCAAACGGAAGTGCGACGAAATTGCCGCCGACATCAAGCGCGACCTGAACTACGACCGCATCACCACCGCTGCCGTAGATGCCGAGGACGTTCCGGCCCTGACCGCCCTCATTAAGGACTACGACCCGGCCCTGGTCATCCACGTTGCCCTGCCGTACCAGGACCTGACCATCATGGATGCCTGTCTGAACGCCGGCGTCCACTATCTGGACACGGCCAACTACGAGCCTAAGGAGGAAGCCAAGTTCGAGTACAGCCACCAGTGGGCCTACCAGGAACGCTTCGAACGGGCGGGGCTAACCGCCATTCTCGGCTGCGGCTTCGACCCCGGCGTAACGAGCATCTTCACCGCACGGGCCGCCAAACACATCTTTGATGAGATTCACTACCTGGACATCGTGGACGCGAACGCCGGCGACCACGGCAAGGCATTCGCTACCAACTTCAACCCGGAGATCAACATCCGCGAAATTACCCAGCCCGGGAAGTACTACGAGAACGGGGAGTGGGTGGAAATTCCGCCCTTCAGCATCCGTAAGGACCTAACCTACCCGGACATCGGGCCGAAGCCGAGCTACGTGCTCTACCACGAGGAGCTGGAAAGCCTGGTCAAGCACTTCCCCACCATCAGGCGGGCCCGTTTCTGGATGACCTTCGGCGACGAGTACCTCACCCACCTGCGCGTGATCCAAAACATCGGCATGGCCAGCATCGAGCCGGTCAATCACCAGGGCACGGAAATTATCCCCCTGGAGTTTCTCAAAACCGTACTTCCCGATCCCGGCGGGCTGGGGGAGGGGTACAGCGGTCAGACCAGCATCGGCTGCCGCATCCGCGGGATCAAAGACGGCAAAGAGCAGACCTATTATATATGGAACAACTGCAGCCACGAGAAGGCCTTCCGGGAAACCGGTGCCCAGGGCGTCAGCTACACCACCGGCGTTCCCGCGATGACCGGCGCCATGATGCTGCTGCAGGGCAAGTGGGGCGGGGCGGGCGTCTTCAACGTGGAGCAGTTCAATCCCGATCCCTTCCTGGACGTACTAGGCAAGCACGGGCTGGAGTGGGAGGAGGAGGTTGGTGGGGAGTTGGGGGTTTAGGTAGTTGGAAGTATTGTAGTAGGAAGTAGGAAGTAGGAAGTAGGAAGTAGGAAGTAGGAAGTAGGAAGTATCTCAGACTTCCGACTTCCTACTTAAAGACTTCCTACTCAAAGACCTCCCAACTTCCCCCGACTTTCACTACCTTTGCGGCTCATTTAAGGGACTGCTAAACTTTCCCCCGTATGACCCTCAGCGCCCGCATCCTTTTTCTGCTCCTTTTTGGCTTGCTGGCCGGGCCGGTTCTGGCGCAAACGCACGACGATCGTGGGGCCCGCGCGGACCATGGTGATGCCCACGCGGACTGCAGTAGCCACGATGAGTATGACCCTGCTGGCGTAATCCTGCACCACATCGCGGACGCGAACGAATTCCACGTGGTGGGCGACTTCAGCGTGCCCCTGCCGGTCATTCTGTATGCCCCGGGCCACGGCATTACGACCGGTCTGAGCAGCATGTTTCACCACGGGGAGGTGGCCGTGGATGGCTACGTGATGAATCACGGGCGCATCAACCGGATCCACGAACCAACTCCCGCTCTGCTGGAAGGTGAGGTTGCCGTTGATTGTATCCTGCACGCTACCGAGATGGTGGACGGAAAGTCGGTCGACGTGTACTACGCCAAGATCGGTGACGAGCAGTTTCTGCTGGACGCCCCCTCGGTAGGTGACGGTGGCTTACTCGGCGGCGGAATTACCAGCTTTTATGACTTCAGCATCACCAAGAACGTCTTCACGATGCTGCTCGCTTCCCTACTGCTGATTTTGCTCTGGGCGGCGGTGGCAAAAGGCTACAAAAAGAATGAGGGTCGCGCCCCCAGTGGCGTACAGAGCCTGATGGAGCCCTTCTTCGTTTTCCTGCGGGAGGAGATCACGCGGCCGATGATCGGGGAGAAGCACTACGAGCGCTTTCAGCCCTTCATCATGACGGTTTTCTTCTTCGTCCTGTTTTGTAACCTGCTCGGGCTGGTCCCCATCTTCCCCGGTAGCTCCAACGTGACGGGGAATATCGCCGTAACCATGGCCCTGGCCGTGATCGCCGCCATCGTGGCCTACGCGAACGGGAACGCTCACTTCTGGAAGCACACGTTGTGGATGCCGGGGGTACCCGCCGCGATCAAGATCTTCATCCTGACACCGGTAGAGATTCTCGGGCTGGTCATCAAGCCGTTCTCGCTGATGGTGCGTCTGTTCGCCAACATTACGGCGGGCCACATCATCATCCTGAGCCTGATCAGCCTGATCTTCATCTTCGGTAACAATGGGGAGAGTGTAGTGGGCGCGGGCGCAGGTGCGGTCGTTGCCGTAGCGTTTACGCTTTTCATGAACTGCATTGAATTACTGGTCGCCTTCGTGCAGGCCTTCATTTTCGCCATCCTCTCGGCCAGCTATATCGGTGCGGCCGTGGAAGATGATCATCACCACGACGAAGCCGGCCACCACGGGGAAGCTAAAATCGCCGAAGGCGGCGCCATGGGAGGAGCCGTAACCGGAATGCACACCCCCGCCACCTAAGTACAACCCCAAACGATCTTTCTTTACCCATTAAATCATTCAACATGGGAGCTCTTGGAGCAGGTATCGCCGCCCTTGGCGCTGGACTCGGAATCGGACTTATCGGTAGCAAAGCCACCGAAAGCATCGCCCGTCAGCCCGAAGCCGCCGCCGATATCCGTAGTGCCATGATCCTGACCGCCGCCTTCGTCGAGGGTGCCGCGCTGTTCGCGATCATCGTAGGTCTGCTGGACAAGCTACTCTAGAAGTAGCCGGTCCGGACCAACCACCGGCCGGAGGCGAACTGCGCTTGGCAGCGGCTCCGGCCAATTTTTCAAAAATTACTACCATGTCGACCCTCTTTTTAGTTGATTTCAATGTCCTGAAGCCCGATCTGGGGCTGATCTTCTGGACCGTCGTCATCTTCTTAGTACTCTACATCATTCTCGGCCGGCTGGCCTTCAAACCTATCCAGAAGGCCCTGCGCCGACGGGACGAGGAAATTCAGACCAGTATCGACGAGGCCAAGCGGGCACGCGCCGAAATGCAGGCCCAGTCCGACGAGAACCAACGCCTGCTGATCGAAGCCCGGGAGGAGCGTACCCGCATCATCACCGATGCTGAAAAACAGAGTAAGGAGATGATCGCTGCGGCAAAGAACGAAGCCCGGGACGCTGCCCAGAAGGTGGCCACCGACGCCAAGCGGGACATCGACAATATGCGCAAGGCCGCTATGGTGGACCTAAAGAAGGAAGTCGGCGCCATGGCCATTGAGATCGCCGAAAAGATCCTGCAGAAGGACCTCAAGAGCGACGCCAACCAGGAAGCCTTCGTGCGCGAACTGGTCAACGACCTGAACTAAACCCCAATGGTAAACCAACGAGTAGCCAGCCGCTACGCCCAGTCGCTCATCGAACTGGCGCAGGACCGCGGACAACTGGAAACCATCAAGTCGGATGTCGATAGCCTACTGGCCATGGGGAAGAACCGGGAATTCGCCCTGCTCCTCCGCAGCCCCGTCGTTAACCCGGCCAAGAAGCAAAAGATCCTCACCGCCCTGTTGGAGCGCGCCGGCGTTGATAAACTGACCAAGCTCTACGTCAAACTCCTCATCGACAAGGGGCGCGAAGGTGACATGCTCGGCATCCTGCGGGAGTTCAATAACCAGTACAAGGTCATCAAGCACATCTCGTCGGTAAAACTGACCAGTGCTGCCCCCCTGAGCGCACCCACCCTGAACCGCATTAAGGAGCAACTCATCGCGGGCGGAAAGACCGAGCCTACCGTTGATCTGGATACCAACATCGACCCCAGCCTGATCGGCGGCTTCATTCTGGAGTTCGACGGACAGGTCTACGACGCCAGTGTAGCGCATAAGCTCAAGAACATGAAGTCCGAGCTGCGCAAACCAAATGTGTATGTAACCCAACTGAACGACTAGCCGCGCCGCCCGCGGTCCCCCCCCTTTAATATAAAAGATATAGCAAGCTATGGCTGACGTAAAACCTGATGAAATCTCCGCAATCC
>CAZKPE010000173.1:0-8443 GCA_964554545.1 uncultured Lewinella sp. | reverse complement strand
GTTCCCATGGGAACCTGAGCGGGGCGGACCGGGATAAGCCCGTCTTCATCGCCAAGGGAACGGTTGCCGAGCGTCTTGCGGCGGTGGACGTCTACGGTGAGCTGATGTCCCGGCTCTTTCCACCCGGTTGATCGTTACCCTTGCACCTGCGCGCCGCCACCCGCTATACCCTTGAGGTTTCTGATGGAAGGGCTTTGCCATAGCGCTGCCCGTTGAAGGTCCGGGTCGGGGCCAGTCGCTTGCGTTCTTCGGCCGGGAGCCGGTTAAAATCGCGGCACTCCGCCGAGCAGCAATTTTCGTATTCACGGGCGCAATTTTCGCACTGGATGAAGAGGATATGGCAGGCCGTATTGGCGCAGTCCAGCTGGCGATCGCTGGGTCGGCCGCACTGTTGGCAGTGACTGACCACGTCGTCGGTGATGCGCTCGCCCAGCCGCTCGTCGAAGACGAAGTTCTTACCGATGTACTTCTTTTCCAGCCCCTCCCGCTCGCACTGCCGGGCGTACTCGATGATGCCACCGTCCACCATACTCACCCGCTCGAAGCCGCGGTGGAGGTAATAGGCGCTGGCCTTTTCGCAACGAATGCCGCCGGTGCAGTACATGACGATCTCGCGGTCTTTCTTATCGGCTAGCAGCTCTTCCACCACGGGCAGCAGGTCGCGGAAATTGGTCTCCTCCGGGCGAATGGCCCCCTCGAAGTAGCCGACTACGCTCTCGTAGTGGTTGCGCATGTCGACCACGATGGTGTCATCCCGGTCCAGTAGCTCGTTGACCTCCCGGGCGCTGAGGTGGCGGCCGCGTTTGGTGACGTCGAAGGTGTCGTCATTCAGCCCGTCGGCCACGATCTTGGGCCTCACCTTGATGATGAGCTTGAGGAAGGATTTGGCTTCGGCCTCGATGGCGATATTGAGCCGGGTGCCGTCCAGGAAGGGGACGCTGTAGAGGGCCGCACGGAAGGCGTTGAGCTTACTGGCGGGCACGCTGAGCTGGCCGTTGATGCCCTCGCTGGCGATGTAGATTCGTCCCAGAACACCCAGTTCCGACCAGCGGGCGTAGCAGTCGTCGCGGAAGGCCTGGGGATCGGCGATGTGGGCGTAGCGGTAGAAAGAGAGCGTGGTGCGGGGCTCGGTTTCGGCGTCCAGCCGGGCCTGTAATTCTTCCCGGGAGTGGAGGTTGCGGAGTTCGGGCATGGGGGCAAAGGTAGGGAGGTCCATTCTCACCGCAGATTAGGGAGATTGTTTTCGCAGATTTCACGCGGATTATGGCTCAGCTCGCTGCGCTCGTTCAGGAACCACGGATAGCACGGATTCACACGGATTTTTGCACGGATTACCTATTCGTGTAGCTCCCGCCGGAAGCGTGTCACCTGCAGCATTTCCGTCGCCAGTTTGCCGAAGGCGTCGTAGCGTTCCGTGGCGGCGTGTAGCTGCTGCCGGAGCCAGGGGAAGGTGGCCGGATGGATGCGTGGGATGGCCGATCGCCACTGCTCGGCCAGCTGGCGCTGGGTAGCGTGGTCGAGGTGTCGCTCCTGCAGGTCGGATACGAGGCGGGTCAGCAGGGCTTTGGTCAGTCGCTCCGACCAGCTATCCTTCCGTTGCAGAGCCAGTCTTCGGGCGGGGCCGTGGAAGCTCAGCAGGTCGGGGTACTGCTTCAGGGCGCGGTCGTAGCGGGCGGTAAAATCCTGGGCGGAGAGCAGGTTGATGAGCTGGCCGGTCAGCGCGGGAGGCAGGTCGCGGTAGTGCTGCTCGATCAGGAAGCTCAGGTACGCACCGGCCGCCGCTTCGTCGGCAAAGGCGACGATGGCCCGACCAGCATCCCGCAGTTCCAGGGGCCGCAGCCGGGTCCAGAAGGTGGGGAGGGGAAGGCCGCTGATTTCTTTCCACAGGCCGGGGGGCAGTATGCTGAGCAACCGGTTGGGGAGGCGCTGGCCGGTGGCGGTGCCGCCGTAGCGTTCGAGGATCTCCTTATCGCCGGATGCTCTGATGACCTCGCTCAGCGTCCCGTCCGGCTGTATGCTACCGCGGGCCAGGGCAGTCCAGTCGGCCAGGGTAGCCGGCTCTTCCAGCCGTACGAGTAGCCGGGTGGCAATCCGGCGTACCCCCTTGCGTTTGGGTTGCAGCGCAGCGAGCAGGAAGGGGACATCGGCCTGCCCCAGACCTGCTTCCAGGGCGGTTAGGAAAAGCTCCTGGTTCCGGGGCTTCTGGGAATTCCATTCGGCTTGCAAGAATTTCCGGGCGGCAGCGGGGTCGTGGTGTCGCCACTGCCGCAGCAGCCGGGCTTTTTGTCCGGGTTGGGCTTCTTTCCGGAATGCGCTCGCAAAATCGTAGCTAGCCACCAGCGTTTGCCAGTCGGGATGCTGTCGGGCCAGCCATTTTCCGCGTTCTCCACCGGCGGCTACATAGCGGAGGGCTCGGGGGTAGTCCGTGTCGGCGAGGGCGGCGGCGCGCAGGTGCAAAGCGGGTAGGAGGGGGGCTGGCAGATAGGTATTCCGGGCGTGGATCAGCTCGACGGCTTCATCCATCAAACCCGGGTAGGTGCCGTCAAAAATCAGGGCCAGCCCCCGGGCGAAGCGGGGATCGGGTGGGGAGAGCGGTTCCGGCGGGCACCGATCTTCTTCCTCTTCCGGGCCGATCCGACGGTCGCGCAGACGGTTACTCCGTTCGACCAGGGCTACCGCCGCCAGCAGGGTTTCCCCGTCATCGGCGGTGGGATCGACGGCTCCCTTTGCGTCTGCCCATTCCCGAACGGAAGCCGGAATCTCCCGCCGGGCGGTACCGAGCGTCAGCGCACGGAGGAGTTCGGTGAAGTCAGGGGGTGGCACCACGGCGACAAGGTAAGTGCCGATCCGCAACGGAAGGCCGAATTACGGGTTATCTTGGGGAACACCCGCGACCAGATGAAAATCCCTTTCTGCCTTAGTCTGCTCATATTTCCGGTTATTCTTTCCGCCCAAACCAGCCTCGATGGCCTCTGGGAAGGGACCATGACCGTGGGCGGTATCTACTCGGACCAGGCCCTGCCGATGCAGCTCTACATCACTACGGACGGTACTAAGATTCAGGGCCGCAGCTATGTCACCCTACCCGACGGAGAGGTTCTGCGCATGGACCTGAGCGGCCATCTTTACGGCGACCGTAGCCTGCAGTTGATGGAGATCAACTTCGCCGGCGACGAGAACAACGACATCATGCCGGAATTCAACCGCCAGTACCAGATCGTCTTCAAGCCCGATCTCTGGGACAGTCAGCTCCGCGGTTTCTGGCAGGAGGTGAGCGAGGAAACCTTCAGCGACACCCGCCGCCGTGGCAGGATGGTGCTGCGCAAAAACAAGGGGGAGCGGGCCTAGTATACTCTGCGCGTATCCGTCTGTAGCAGTCCTTCGATGGCTTCGTGCACCCGGTTGGGCTTCTGGGGCCGCCAGGTGAGTCCGTTGAGCAGGTCGCCGAAGTGGAGGTAGCGGTCCAGTCCGGCGTCGCGCAGTTCGTCACCGACGTGTTCGAGCACGTTGAGCATGGCGATCCAGCCGCCGCCGTCCCTGACTTCCTGGTACCACTCCTCGTAGTAGTCGTCGGCATCGGAGTGGAAGTTCAGCACTCCCTCCATGATGAGGATAAAATCCTGAATCCCCTCCCCGATCAGGGCATCAATCACCTCCCGCTTCAGGTGCATGCTGTCGTTGTGTAGGGCGTCGTTCCACTCGCCGATCAGTTCGATGATGGCGTAGCGCTCGTCGTAGTCGACGAAGAGAATCTTCAGGTACAGGGTCTCGGAACCGAACTCGTCCCACTGGGGGTGGAGCAGGTAGTTGTACACCTTATTGAAGTAGCCGAACTCGCTGTACTGCCGGCCGAAGAAGGGGGACCCGGAGTCGTCTTCGGCGCGGTAGCGGTCTCGCCACTGGAAATGAGGTTCTATATCGTGCATGAGAGAAAGCTTCGCTTTTTGGACGCGCTTTGCGCGGGGTGGACTGGCTGACGCCCGGGGATGGAGGCCGCTGGCGCGGGTGGACCGTCCATCCCCGCGAAGCGTCCATCCCCGGGCGCTAGCCCGTCCACCCAGGGCGCAGCCCGTCTACTGATATTCTTCCTTCAAGATTTCCCGGAACTCCCGCATCACCTTCTCCACCTTCGGCCGCGAGACGTTCTGCACGTAGCCCTGGTTGGGGTTGGTGGGGTCTTCGTAGTAGTTCTGGTGGTAGGGCTCGGCGACCCAGAAACGGATGGGGTCTTCGATGGTGGTGGCGATGGGCTCGTTAAACTTGTCGCTGGCGTCGAGGGCGGCGATCTTGGCTTTAGCCTGTTGTTCCTGCTCCTCGTTGAGGGGGAAGATGGCCGAGCGGTACTGCGGGCCGATGTCCGGACCCTGGCGGTTGAGTTGGGTGGGATCGTGGGCGGTGAAGAAGACGTCCAGGAGCTTATCGTAGGTGATCACGGCGGGGTCGTAGTAGACGACGACGGCTTCGGCGTGGCCGCTGGATTTGGTGTTGCTATCGGCGTAGGTCGGGTTCTCGAGTTCGCCGCCGGCGTAGCCGCTGTAGACATCCTTTACTCCTTGAATACGATCGAAGGCGGCTTCGGTACACCAAAAACAGCCTCCGGCGAAGTAGGCTTTCTCGGCATCGGGGTACTGGCTGTCGAGGGTAGCGATGCTGATGCCGCCGGCAAGTTGGGACTCATCCGTGATCGGACTGTCGGTACTGGCGGCCGGGCTGGTGTCGGAGGTGGTCGTGTTGCGCTGGCTGTCGCAGGAGGTCAGGGTGAGCGTAGCCAACAGGAAGGCGAGGAGTAGACGCATGGCGGTCGGGTCTTATTTTCTCCTCTTAACAGCCGGTGAACCGATTGGTTACGTCAGCCGATCAACGATCGGCCGGTCATCTGTTCGGGTTGGGTGATCTGCATAAGCTCGAGCAGGGTGGGGGCCACGTCGCCCAGTTTGCCGTCGGTGCGCAGGTGCAAGCTTTTCTCCCGGGGACCGACGTAGATGACCGGGACCGGGTTGGTCGTGTGGGCGGTATGCGCGCTGCCGTCTTCGTTGACCATCACGTCGGAGTTGCCGTGGTCGGCGATGACCAGGGTGTGGTAGCCCGCCGCCCCGGCCGCGTTCAATAGCCGTCCGAGGCATTCGTCCACGGCTTCCGCCGCCCGGACCGCCGCCGAGAACACTCCGGTGTGGCCGACCATATCCGTATTGGCATAGTTCAGGCAGATGAAGTCGGGGGCGTTCTCCCGGATATCCTGAATGATGGCATCGGTAACCGCGTAGACACTCATTTCAGGCTTCTCGTCGTAGGTCTCTACGTCGCGGGGGCTATCGATGAGGATGCGGCGCTCACCGGGGAAGGTATCCTCCTGGCCGCCACTAAAAAAGAAGGTGACGTGGGCGTACTTTTCGGTCTCGGCGATGCGGACCTGTGTCTTACCGGCCTCGCTGATGACCTGCCCCAGCGTTTTGGTGAGGTCTTCGGGGGTGAAGAGGACCTCGACGTCGTTGTACTTTTCGTCGTACTGGGTCAGGCTGATGTAGCGAAGGTGGGGGATGCGGTGCATGTTCTGCTCGGGAAAGTCCTCCTGGGTCAGCGCACGGGTGATCTGGCGGGGGCGGTCGGTGCGGAAGTTGAAGCAGAGGACGACGTCCCCTTTACGGATCGTGGCGACCGGGGTGCCGTCCTCCTTCGTCAGAATGAACGGCTTGAGAAATTCATCGGTGGTGCCGGCCTCGTAGGCTTCCTGAATGCCGGCCAGGATATCGCGGGTCCGATGACCCTTACCGTTCACCATCGCATGGTAGGCTTCGGCGATGCGGTCCCAGCGGGTGTCGCGGTCCATGGCGTAGAAGCGGCCGGTAACCGTAGCCAGTCGGGTGGGCTGATCGGCGATGTGGTGTTGGAGCTGCTCGATGAAGCCCCTCCCCGAAGTGGGGGCTACGTCGCGGCCGTCGGTGAAGGCGTGGATGAATATTTTTTCATTGCCGGCCTTCGTGGCGATGTCGGTCAGCCGCAGCAGGTGGTCGATGTGGCTGTGGACGCCGCCGTCGCTGACCAGTCCCATCAGGTGCACGGCCTTATCGTTTTCGCGGGCGTAACGCAGGGCATCCTGCAGTTGGGGCATCTGCTGCAGTTCCCCCTCGCGGATAGCCTTGTTGATGCGGGCGAAGCTTTGGTAGACGACCCGCCCGGCCCCGATGTTGAGGTGGCCGACTTCGGAGTTACCCATCTGTCCCTCGGGCAGTCCGACCTCTTCCCCGTAGGTCACCAGGGTGGCATGGGGGCAGTCGGAATAGATACGGTCGAAGTTGGGCGTACGGGCCTGGGCGAGGGCATCGGCTTCGGGGCGCTGGCCAAGTCCCCAGCCATCGAGGATGACGAGGAGGGCTTTCTGATCGGGCATGGTCAAAATTTTCGCCAAGATAGCTTGCACCCGCGCTCCGCCGCCCAGGCCGCCCATCAGAACGGAAAGTCACGGAAAAGGACCATCTTCGGCTGAACTATGGTCATTGACAGTCACCAGCACTTTTGGCGGTACGACCCGGAGCGGTATGCCTGGATCGGCGAGGAAGACCGGGTACTGCGCCGGGACTTTCAGCCCGCGGACCTGGAAGCGGTGCTCACCCGAAACGGGGTCGATGGCACGGTAGTGGTGCAGGCTCGGGCGGAGCTGGAAGAAACCGATCGACTGCTCGAACTTGCCGAAGCAAATGACTGGATCAGGGGCGTGGTCGGCTGGGTGGACCTGACCGCTGAAGATGTGGCCGACCAACTGGACCGCTACGCCGACCGACCGAAGCTGAGGGGCATCCGAATGATGGTGCAGGGGGAGGAGGACCCGCTGTACATGCTACGGCCGGCCTTTCTGCGGGGTATGGAAACGCTGTTTCGCCGGGGGTACACCTACGATCTGTTGATCTATCCCCACCAGTTGGGGCAGGCCCTTGAATTGGTCCGCTTGTTCCCCCGGGGCCGCTTCGTAATCGACCACCTGGCCAAACCTTACATCAAACACGGCTGGCGGGCCGGCTGGGCAATTGGCATCCGGGCGCTGGGCCGACGGGACAATTGCTACTGCAAGCTATCGGGGATGGTGACCGAAGCCGACCACGCGAACTGGACACCGGCGGACTTGCGCCCCTATCTTGATACTCTCTTTGACGCTTTTGCTCCGGAGCAACTTATGTTCGGCAGCGACTGGCCGGTCTGTTTGCTCGCTACGGACTACGCGGACTGGAAGCGGCTGGTTGAAGGTTACCTAACGGAGCAGTTCCCGGCACATCGCGATCGGGTGATGGGGGGCACGGCGGCTTCTTTTTACGGTCTTACCGATGATTGAACGGCAAAAGCACACAGTATGGACCTTGGTCTGAGCCAAAAGGTAGTTGTGGTCGGCGGTGGCGCGGGACCAAGGGGAAGCATCGGAGAAACGCTGGTGCGGGCGTTGATCGACGAGGGGGCCATTCCGGTGATCCTGGATGTGAGCAAGCGCGGTCAGGCGTATGCCAATGAGATTCGCGCCGGTGGAAGGGAGGCTCTATTCGTATGCACTGATTTGACGGAACCGCAGGAGGTGGAAGCAGCCATTGGCCACATTCAGAAAGAATACGGCCGGATGGATGTGGTCATTAACAACGTCGGAGTGAACGACGGCGTCGGTCTCGATGCCAGCCCGGAAGCCTTTGCCCGTAGCCTGAAGCTCAACCTGATGTCGTACTGGCTGCTCGTGAAGTACTGCTACCCCTATCTGCAAGCCAGTCAGGGCAATGTGTTGAATATCGGTTCCAAAGTCGCTCTGACGGGCCAGGGGAATACGAGTGGCTACGCCGCCGCAAAGGGCGGGGTACTGGCGCTGACCCGGGAGTGGGCCGTTGACTTCGCCCCCCACGGTATGCGGTCCAATGCCATCGTCATCGCCGAATGCCGGACGCCGGCTTACCAGGACTGGCTGGAGACCCTGCCGGACGGAAAAGATCGGCTACAGTCCATTCTAAACCGAATACCCCTTGGCAACCGCATGACCACGGTGCAGGAGATCGCGGACACGGCCTTGTTCCTGATCAGCGACCGCTCATCTCACACCACCGGGCAGTACGTACACGTGGATGGCGGCTACGTACAACTGGACCGTAGTTTTCCTAGGCTGCCGCCAGGCCCACCGTCAGCCCCATCGCCAGCAGGTTGACCAGGTCGTTCGTCACCCAGCGGTAGCCGCCGACCAGTCGATGATCGGTTCCGCTACGATCAGTCAGTCGGCCGGAAGGGGCGGCGTAGCGCGTCTGCAGCAGGGCCCCCAGTACGGAATCCAGCAGCATGCCCCACCACCCCCAGATGGCTACGAATAGAAAGGAGGACCAGGGAAAGGAATCGGACAGCGGGAAGCCCAAGGCCGCGATCAGGATGGCACCCGCGGCCCCGCCCGCCGTCCCCGCCCCGCTCACGCCCCCGCTCAGCCCCA
>CAZKPE010000172.1:7857-8456 GCA_964554545.1 uncultured Lewinella sp. | reverse complement strand
CCATCGGTCACGTCGACCACGGTAAGACCACCCTCACCGCAGCTATCACCACCGTACTTTCGGAGGCTGGTGGTGCCAAGAAGATGGACTACGACACTATCGATTCGGCCCCCGAGGAGAAGGAGCGTGGTATCACCATTAACACCGCCCACGTCGAGTACGAGACAGCCAACCGCCACTACGCGCACGTTGACTGCCCCGGCCACGCCGATTACGTCAAGAACATGGTTACCGGTGCCGCCCAGATGGACGGTGCTATCCTGGTCGTTGCCGCAACCGATGGCCCCATGCCCCAGACCCGCGAGCACATCCTGCTGGCCCGTCAGGTAGGTGTGCCCAACATCGTGGTCTTCATGAACAAGGCCGACCTCGTCGATGACGAAGAGATGCTCGAGCTCGTTGAAATGGAAGTGCGCGAACTGCTGAGCCAGTACGAGTACGACGGCGACGAAGCCAGCATCATCATCGGCTCCGCCCTGAAGGCTCTGGAAGGAGATGCCGACGGCAAGCAGCAGATTCTGGACCTCATGGCCGCCGTGGATAGCGATATTCCCGAGCCCGAGCGCCTGGTCGACCAGCCCTTCCTGATGCCCGTTGAG
>CAZKPE010000172.1:0-7847 GCA_964554545.1 uncultured Lewinella sp. | reverse complement strand
CTTCTCCATCACCGGTCGCGGTACCGTCGCTACCGGTCGTATCGAGCGCGGTGTCATCAACGTAGGTGATCCGGTCGAGATCCTGGGTATGCAGGCCGCCGAGGCTAAGCCCCTGACCTCCACCATCACCGGTGTAGAGATGTTCCGCAAACTGCTCGATCGCGGTGAAGCCGGTGACAATGCCGGACTCCTGCTCCGTGGTATCGATAAGGAAGCCATCAAGCGCGGTATGGTCATCTGTAAGCCCGGAAGCGTGAAGCCCCACAGCCACTTCAAGTGTGAGGTCTACGTACTGAGCAAAGAGGAAGGAGGCCGTCACAAGCCCTTCTTCAACGGCTACCGCCCGCAGTTCTACTTCCGGACCACCGACGTAACCGGCGACATCAGCCTCCCCGAGAACGTGGAAATGGTCATGCCCGGTGACAATGTCACCCTGGAAGTGAAGTTGCTCAACACCATCGCCATGGAGAAAGGCCTCCGCTTCGCTATCCGCGAAGGAGGACGCACCGTCGGCGCCGGTCAGGTAACCGAGATTCTCGAGTAAACAAGCTTCCCCGAAGCTTGAAAATGATGAAAGTTAAGCCCCCAAACGTGGAGGCTTAACTTTCACATTCTTATAAATGCGACTTTGCGATTCAGTTTGGCGCTACCGCCACCAGCGAAAAAGCGAAGCTTTTGAGCAGCACGCGCGGCAGCAAATCGAACCTCGCCACCGCCGTAGGCAGCAGCGCAGCTAATCGAGTATCGCCAATCGCATATCTTATACGGGTGTAGCTCAATTGGCAGAGCACTGGTCTCCAAAACCAGGGGCTGGGAGTTCGAGTCTCTCCACCCGTGCAATTTCTTTTAACCACCTTTTATCATGGACAAGCTGGGTCTTTACTTGCGGGAAAGCTACAATGAGCTGGTACACAATGTGACCTGGCCTCCTTATTCTACCCTGCAGACCAACACCGTTCTGGTCCTGATCGGGTCGGCCATCTTCGCGGTCCTGATCCTGATGATGGACTTCGTGTGGAAGAACGCCGTCGAATTTATCTACAGCACGGGAACCGTAGGGTAAGTAACTATTATGGCAGACAATAAGTGGTACTCCCTGCGGGTCATTTCCGGTAAGGAAAAGAAGATCAAGGAACGGATCGAGAAAGAGATCGAGCGCAACAGCTGGGGCGAATACGTGACCAAGATCGTCGTTCCGACCGAGAAGGTCTACAAGATCCGCAGCGGCAAGAAGGTGATCTCCGATCGCAATATCCTGCCCGGGTACATTTTGGTGGAAGCCGATCCCTACGCCCTGAATGCAGAGGTAGTGGACGCCATCACGAGCCTGCCGAACGTTATCCACTTTTTGGGCAAGAGCGAGCCCGTTCCCATGCGGGAATCCGAAGCTAACCGTCTGCTTGGTAAGGTGGACGAGAGTCTGGAAGCCAACGATACAATGATCGAACCCTTCATCGAGGGCGAGACCGTCAAGATCATCGACGGGCCCTTCAACGAGTTCGTCGGCGATATTCAGGAGGTGAACGAAGAGAAAAAGAAACTAAAAGTGATCGTCAAGATCTTCGGCCGCGGCACGGAAGTTGAACTCAACTTCATGCAGGTCGAAAAACAGAGTTAATATTCCAATTGCATCCGTCGGAGGGGCCCGGCTAACGAAGCCGCCCCGCCTGCACGACACAAATGAGTTATCATGGCTAAGGAAGTAGAAACCTTCATCAAGCTACAGGTCCGCGGTGGAGCGGCCAACCCGGCCCCCCCGGTCGGCCCCGCCCTCGGTGCGAAGGGCGTCAACATCATGGAGTTCTGTAAGCGCTTTAATGCCCAGACCCAGGATAGTCAGGGCAAAGTCCTGCCCGTAGTGATCACGGTATACAAGGATAAGTCCTTTGACTTCGTCATCAAGACCCCGCCCGCGGCCGTTCAGCTGCTGGAAGCCGCCAAGCTGAAGAGCGGATCCAAGGAGCCCAACCGGAATAAGGTAGCCAAAGTGAGCTGGGAGCAGGTACGCACGATCGCCGAGAGCAAGATGCCCGACCTGAACGCCTTCACCGTCGAAAGCGGTATGAAGATGGTCGCCGGCACCGCCCGCTCCATGGGCATCGTCGTAGAGGGCACGCCCCCCTGGGAAGCCTAACCATTTTCAACCGAATTCTTTCCGGACCCCAGTCCGGAAAGTTCGTTTGACAAGTTCACATTTATATCATCACGCAGGGAGCATGCCACCCCGCATGCGCTATAAACCTCAAATTTTTCTATCATGGCTAAACTTAGTAAGGCCCGCAAAGCGGCCGCTGAGAAAGTCGATGCGAACAAGCAGTATTCCCTGGACGAAGCCGTCGCGCTCGTCAAAGAGGTCAATACCGCCAAGTTCAACGCATCGGTGGACGTGCACGTCCGTCTGGGGATCGACCCCCGCAAGGCCGATCAGGCCCTTCGCGGCACGGTCACCCTTCCCCACGGTACGGGTAAGACCAAGCGCGTACTCGCATTCGTAACCCCCGATAAGGAGCAGGAGGCGCTGGACGCAGGTGCGGACTTCGCCGGACTCGACGAATACGTCAGCAAGGTTACCGAAGGCTGGACTGACTTCGATGTCGTAGTCGCCATGCCGCAAACGATGGCCAAGGTCGGTCGTCTCGGTCGCGTGCTCGGTCCCCGCGGACTAATGCCCAACCCGAAGACTGGAACCGTTACGATGGACGTGGCCAAGGCCGTTGCCGACGTGAAGGGCGGCAAGATCGCCTTCCGGGTCGACAAGTTCGGCATCATCCACAGCAGCATCGGTCGGGTAGAGTTCTCTCCCGAGCAACTGAAGGACAATGCGAACGAGCTACTCGGTACGCTCATCCGCATGAAGCCCAGCAGCGCGAAAGGGAACTACATGAAATCGGTCACCCTGGCCTCCACCATGAGCCCCGGCATCAAGATCGACCCCAAGACTATCGCCTAACCGTCCAAAGTAAACCATCATGAACAAGAATGATAAGGCGGCGGCCATCGAAGCCCTGAAGGAACGCTTCGCCAACAACGAATACTTCTACATTGCCGACGCCTCCACGCTGACCGTCGAGCAGGTCAACAAGCTACGCGGCATCTGTTTCCAGAAGGGAGTCAGTATGCAGGTAGTAAAGAATACCCTGGCCCGCAAGGCGCTCGAGCAGCTTCCCGAAGAGAACAACTACGCGCCGCTATTTGATGCCCTGAAGGGTCCGACGGCGATCATGTTTTCCGACGTAGGAAACGCTCCCGCCAAGGCAATCAAGGAGTTCCGCGAGGAGAAGGGTGAACGCCCCATCCTGAAAGCGGCCTACATCGCCAGCTCCATCTACAGCGGAGACGAGCAGCTGGACGTGCTGTCCAAGCTCAAGTCACGCGACGAGGTGCTCGCCGACATCCTGACCCTGCTCCAAAGCCCGATGCAGAACCTGCTCAGCGGCCTCAACGGCGTGGGCGGCAAACTGGCCGGCGCACTCAAGACGCTCGAAGAGCGAGAAGGGTAGGCATACTTCCTACTTCCTACTTCCTACTTTTTCCCAATTCAAGGCTTCCAAGCTGATACGCGATACTCTATCGTACATCACTATTAAATACTTTTATTATGGCTGACATTAAAGCAATTGCCGACCAGCTCGTCGAACTGACCATCAAAGACGTTACCGAGCTCCTGCAGATTATGAAAGACGAGCACGGCATCGAGCCCGCCGCCGCCGCCGTAGCGGTAGCCGGTGGAGGAGGTGGCGAGGCCGGTGGCGCCGCCGCCGCTGAGCAAACCGAGTTCGACGTCGTTCTGGAATCTGCCGGAGGCAGCAAGCTGAAAGTCGTTAAGGAAGTGAAGACCCTACTCGGTCTCGGCCTGAAGGACGCAAAGGAAATGGTCGACGGCGCTCCCGCCACGATCAAGTCCGGCGTCGACAAGGCAGAGGGCGAAAGCATGAAGGCCGCCCTGGAGGAGGCCGGTGCTACGGTTTCACTGAAGTAAAAAGCAAGGGGCCGGTAGCACAACGCCGCCGGCCCCGGCTTTTCTCCTGTTTTTAGGCTTAGCGGGCGGTAGTCCGGCTGAGCCATTTGCGTATAAGAAATCGCCAGTTTGGCGAAACTTAACCGGGGTAGCCTGCGTTTGCTTATTTCGCGATGCCCCATACCGCCCGACCCTCTTGGTCCGGCTCTATACCATACCTCCGGCTCGAGTCACCGCGGACGACCGCGCCGGAGTCCCTAAAAGGAAAACTGCTAATGACGTCAAACGGCCAGATCCTTAACGCTGAAGCCCAACGGGTGAGCTTCGGAAAGATTAAGCTAACCGATCATTCCCCCGATCTACTCGAAATACAACTAAAGTCCTTCCAGGAGTTCTTCCAGTTGGAAACCACCCCCGAGAACCGGGCCCACGAAGGGCTCTACCGGGTGTTCCAGGAGAATTTCCCCATCTCCGATACCCGGAGCATCTTCAACCTGGAGTTCCTGGATTATTTTGTCGATCCCCCCCGCTACACCATCGAGGAGTGTATGCAGCGCGGATTGACCTACAGCGTCCCCCTCAAGGCCAAACTGCGGCTGTCTTGTAACGACGAGGAGCACGTTGACTTTAAGACCATCGTTCAGGATGTCTTCCTGGGCAACATCCCCTACATGACCGGCAAGGGCACCTTCGTGATCAACGGAGCCGAGCGGGTCATCGTTTCGCAGCTGCACCGCAGCCCCGGAGTGTTCTTCGGTCAGAACTTCCACCCCAACGGTACGGCCATCTACTCGGCCCGGGTGATTCCCTTCAAGGGAGCCTGGATGGAGTTCGCCACCGATATCAATACGGTGATGTACACCTACATCGACCGGAAGAAGAAGTTCCCCGTCACGACCCTGCTGCGTGCCATCGGCTTCAATTCGGATAAGTCCATCCTGGACCTCTTCGACCTCGCCGACGAGGTACCCAACACCCGCGAAGCCCTCACCGGAGCGATCGGTCGTAAGCTGGCCGCCCGGGTACTACGCGCCTGGACGGAAGATTTCGTGGACGAGGATACCGGCGAGCTGGTCATCCTGGAGCGGAATGAGATTATTCTGGAGCGGGACACTGTCCTGACCGAGGACAATATCGAAGAGATCCTGAGCGCCGACGGCATTGAAAACATCATCCTGCAGAAGGAGGATGTCGGGATGGACTACAGTATTATCTACAATACCCTGCAGAAAGATCCTTCGAGCAGTGAGATTGAGGCCGTACAGTACATCTACCGCCAACTGCGCGGAAGCGACCCTCCCGATGAAGAGACCGCCCGCGGTATCATCGATAAGCTGTTCTTCAGCGACAAGCGCTACAACCTCGGTGAGGTAGGTCGCTACAAGATCAACCGCAAGCTCCAGGCCGGCACCGACGATGAAACCCTGGTACTGACCAAGGAGGATATCATCGCCATCGTTAAGTACCTGGTCGCCCTGATGAATCAGCGCGCCGAGATCGACGATATCGACCACCTCAGCAATCGCCGCGTCCGCACCGTCGGCGAGCAGCTCTACGCCCAGTTTGGTGTCGGACTGGCCCGGATGGCCCGTACCATCCGCGAGCGGATGAACGTCCGCGACAACGAGGTCTTCACCCCGATCGACCTGATCAATGCGCGGACGCTCTCCAGCGTCATCAACTCCTTCTTCGGAACGAGCCAGCTGAGCCAGTTCCTGGATCAGACCAACCCGCTCTCCGAAATCACCCATAAGCGGCGGATCTCCGCCCTCGGACCCGGGGGACTAAGCCGCGAGCGTGCCGGCTTCGAAGTGCGTGACGTACACTATAGCCACTACGGCCGCCTGTGTACCATCGAGACGCCGGAAGGACCCAATATCGGACTCATCTCGACCCTCTGCGTTCACGCTAAGGTGAACAAGATGGGCTTCCTGGAAACCCCCTACCGCGCGGTGGAGGAAAGCCAGGTCGTCATGGACGGTGACCCGATCTACCTCAGCGCCGAAGGGGAGGACTTCAAGAAGATCGCCCAGGCCAATGCTACCATCGATGAGAAGGGAGCCTTCACCGGAGACCGGGTCAAGGCCCGTGACCACGGTGACTTCCCCGTACTGGACCCGGCCGAGGTCGAGTTCATGGACGTGGCCCCCAACCAGATCGTCGGGGTGTCCGCCTCGATGATTCCCTTCCTGGAGAACGATGACGCTAACCGCGCCCTGATGGGCTCGAACATGCAGCGCCAGGCCGTACCCCTGCTCAAGCCGACCAGCCCCATCGTGGGTACCGGCCTGGAGGGGAAAGTGGCCCGGGACAGCCGGATGCTCATCAATGCCGAGGGCGAGGGTACCGTCGAGTACGTCGATGCCAATGAGATCGTCGTCCGCTACGAGCGCAGTGACGAGGATCGTCAGGTGAGCTTCGACGACGACACGAAGACCTACAAGCTGACCAAATTCCTGCGGACCAACCAGGGTACCTGCATCAACCTGAAGCCGATCGTCCGCCGCGGACAGAAGGTTTCCAAAGGGGATATCCTCTGTGACGGCTACGCGACCGAGAAGGGCGAACTGGCCCTGGGCCAGAACCTGAAAGTGGCCTTCATGCCCTGGAAAGGGTACAACTTCGAGGATGCTATCGTGCTGAGTCAGCGCGTCGTTCGGGAAGACATCTTCACCAGCCTGCACATCGAGCACTTCGAATTGGACGTGCGCGACACCAAGCTAGGTGAGGAGGAACTGACCAACGACATTCCCAACGTCAGCGAGGAAGCAACTAAAGACCTCGACGAGAACGGAATCATCCGCGTCGGCGCATGGGTGAAGGAGGGCGATATCCTCATCGGTAAGATCACGCCGAAAGGCGAAAGCGATCCGACCCCGGAAGAGAAGCTGTTGCGCGCCATTTTCGGTGACAAAGCAGGTGATGTCAAGGATGCCTCCCTGAAGGCCAGCCCCTCCCTTAAGGGCGTGGTGATCGGTAAGGACCTCTTCAGCCGCACCAAGAAGGAGCAGTCGCAGAAGGACGCCGAAAAGCTGGAACTCCAGAAACTGGAGGACGAGCATAAGGTCAACCTGAGCAACCTCAAGACCATCCTGGTCGACAAGCTGGACAAGCTCATCCGCGGACGGGCCAGCCAGGGCGTCAATACCATCTACGGCGAGGTCGTCGTACCGAAGGGCGAGAAGTTCACTCAGAGCCTGCTGCGCGAGATCGATTACACCACCATCGACTACAGCGGCTGGACCACCAGTGACGACCTGAACGGCCTCATCGCCCGCCTGCTGCACAACTACAGCATCAAGGTCAACGAGGAAGTCGGTCGCTACAAGCGGGAGACCTTCAATATCAGCGTCGGTGACGAACTGCCCGCCGGTGTACTGAAGCTCGCTAAGGTCTACCTGGCCAAGAAGCGCAAACTGAAGGTAGGAGACAAGCTGGCCGGTCGCCACGGTAATAAGGGAATCGTGAGCCGCATCGTCCGCGATGAGGACATGCCCTTCCTGGAGGACGGAACCGCCGTCGACATTATTCTCAACCCGCTCGGCGTACCCAGCCGGATGAACCTCGGTCAAATCTTCGAAACCGTGCTCGGATGGGCCGGCGAGAAGCTCGGCATGAAGTTCGCCACCCCGATCTTCGACGGTGCCAGCCAGGACGAGATCGAGGAGTACATCCAGCAGGCCAAACTGCCAAGCCTGGGTCAGGCTTACCTCTACGACGGGGAAACGGGTGACCGCTTCCACCAGCAGGCGACGGTCGGCGTGATCTATATGCTTAAGCTCAGCCACATGGTGGATGACAAGATGCACGCCCGCTCCATCGGACCCTACAGCCTCATCACCCAGCAGCCGCTCGGGGGTAAGGCCCAGTTCGGTGGCCAGCGCTTCGG
>CAZKPE010000171.1:0-8476 GCA_964554545.1 uncultured Lewinella sp. | reverse complement strand
TTCTTTTCGGTCTTCAATCCCGATGCCGTGAAGGGGGTCAAACTCTACAAGGGGGGCATCCCGGCCCGTTACGGCGGTCGTCTTTCCTCCATTCTGGACGTTCGGATGAAGGAGGGGAACAATCAGCAATTTGAAATGCAGGGCGGCATCGGTACCATCTTCAGCCGCCTGAGCGTGGAAGCGCCAATCGTAAAGGACAAGTCCTCCTTCCTGCTCGCCGCCCGCCGTAGCTATATCGACGTGCTCGCCGCCCCCTTCCTGAGTGATGACCTGGAGGGGACCCGCCTGAACTTTTACGACCTGACGCTGAAGACCAATTACCGTTTCAGCGATCGTGACCAGATCTTTCTTTCGGGCTACCTGGGCCGCGACATTTTCGCCCCCGGTGCCGATGCGGGCTTCAGCTGGGGCAATGCCACGGCTACCCTCCGCTGGAATCACCTGTTCACCGACAAGCTCTTCAGTAACCTCACGCTTTACTACAGCGACTACGACTACGCCATCGACTTCGGCGAAGACCCGGAGGAGGATGCCTTCAACTGGGACGCGAGCATCGTGAATATGAGCGCGAAGCCGGAGTTCAGCTGGTTCATTAGCCCGGATAACGTGCTGCGCTTTGGGGGGCAGACGATCTACTACCGCTTCGAGCCCGCCAACGCCGTAGCCGTCAGCCAGGGTACCGAGTTCGACATCAGCCTGAATAACCAGTGGGCGCTGGAATCCAGCCTTTTTGCCGAGCAGGAGGTAAACCTTTTTAACGGGCGCATGAAGGCGAACTACGGCCTCCGACTCAGCCACTTCGCCTACCTGGGGGGCCGTAACGTATACGAATACGGGGAAGCCCCGCGGGAAGGACTGCCCCGCCCCCTGACCGACATCACCCCCACCGAACGCGGGGAGGTTATCGAAGACTGGCTCTACCTGGAGCCCCGCGCCGCTCTGCAGTACTCCCTCACCGACCGCAGCTCGCTGAAGGGAAGCTACCAGCGCACCGTACAGTACATCCACTTACTGAGCAACACGACGGCCAGCATCCCCCTGGACATCTGGACGCCCAGCACGAACAATATCGACCCCCAGCTGGCCAATCAGTTCGCCCTTGGCTATTTCCAGAATTTCAAGGATAACCTCTACGAGTTCTCCGTTGAGACCTATTACAAGAACTTCGAGAACCTCATCGACTACATCGACGGGGCCGACCTCATCCTGAACGAGTTCGTGGAGGGGCAGGTGCTGACCGGCGAGGGCCGGGCTTACGGGGCCGAGTTTCAGCTCAAGAAATCGAAGGGCCGCTTCAACGGCTGGCTCAGCTATACCCTGGCCCGCACCGAACGGCTAGTCGAGGGCATCAACAACGACGAGTGGTACCCGAGTCGGTTCGACCAGACGCATAACCTCAGTCTGACCGGCTTCTACGAGCTCAATTACCGCACCACCCTGAGTGCGAGCTTCGTCTACAATACCGGCACCCCCCTCACCCTGCCGAGTTCCGGTTACTACCAGCTGGGCTACTACATTCCCAACGTCGACGACAACGCCCGCAACAACTACCGTCTGCCGGCCTACCACCGCTTTGACATCAGCCTGACCCTCGACCCGAAAAAGGAAAAATCCGACCGCCGCTTCCAGGGGCAGTGGGTCTTCGGGGTCTACAACCTCTACGGTCGCCGCAACCCCTTCACGCTCTACAGCAGCACCGGCGATGGCCGCCCCCTGATCGGGCAGCCGGCCGACGTGAGTCCCACCCAGCTCTCGGTAGTGGGGAACCCCATCCCCTCCGTATCCTACAACTTCACCTTCCGCTAGTTATGTTGTACCGATCCACCCTGCTACTCGCGCTCGCCGCCCTCCTGTTCAATTGCGAGGATACCGTGGCCGTACCCAGCGACTTCGAGGAAGGCCAGCTCGTTGTTGAGGCCTGGCTGACCGACCAGCCGCAGGAGCAAGTCATCAATCTGACGCTGAGCCAGGACTTCTTCGGTGCCGGTGTGCCCCCCCGCGTGGAAGGGGCTACGGTGGTCGTCTGTCAGGACACGACACTAAACAGTTGCCGGTTCTTCACCGAGCGCGACCCGGGGGAGTACGTCTGGACGCCGACCGCCCCGGACGAGACCCTCGGTGAAGTGGGGCAGGAGTTTTTCCTCGGTATCGAGCTGGGGGAAGATCGCTACGTCTCCAGTTCGACTATGCAGCGGGTGCCGGAGATCGACAGCATCAGCTTCTACTTCGAGGAGGAGCAACTCGGGGTGGAGGAAGGCTTTTACGCCCAACTCTACGCCAAAGACCCGCCCGGGCGGGGGGATGCCTACTTCATCCGCAGCTTCCACAATGACACCCTGCTGATCCGCCCCTTCGAGTTTGCGCTGGCTTACGATGCGACCTTCTCGCCGGGGGCCGATGCCGACGGCACCACCTTCATCTTCCCCATCCGCTTCAGCATCAACCGGCTGGATGAGGATGGCGCGCCCCAGGCGTTGAACCCGGAGGATCGGGTGGAAGTAGAGCTCTGGTCGCTGACCGACGAGGCCTTCCTCTTCCTGACCGTGGCTCAGGAGCAGGTGCAGAACGGCGGCATTTTCGCCGTCCCCCTGGCCAACGCGCCGGGCAACGTTATCAATGTTGACACGCAGGAACCCGTCCTGGGCTTCTTCCACGTCGCGGCCGTGAGCGAGGCGGAACGCACCTTTACGGGGAATTGAATGTGACCTGACCCGTATCTTGCCGTCTTATCTGAAGATCGGGTCCCAACGGGTACCCCTACCTGAGTGAATATGGCGAGCGGGGCGTCCCGTCAAGGCTGCGATCCCTCGATGGAGGATCTGGACATCGTTCTGGCCTACCGCCAGCGACGACACGCCAGCTGCTTCCAGTTACTGTACGATCGCTACGCGGCCCGCATCTATTCCAAAGCCATCACCATGCTCCACAAGGAGAGCGAGGCCGAGGATGCCACCCAGGAGATCTTCACCCGCGTCTTCCTCAATCTGGGAAAATTCGAGGGGCAGTCGAAGTTTTCCACCTGGGTGTATTCCATTACTTACAACCACTGTATCGACAAAATTCGCCGGGGAAAAAAGGCCCGTGACCTATTCGCTTCCGAACTGGACGACCCGCCCGACCGGGCCGAGGAAGTGCCCGACGAAGCCCTGATGCACATGCAACTGAACGAACTCAAGTACGTGCTTTCCCAGCTCTCCGAAGGGGACCGCACCCTGCTGCTGATGAAGTACAAGGACGGGGTGAAGATCAGGGTCATCGCCGACCTGCTGGGCAAGTCGGAATCGGCCGTCAAAATGCAGCTCAAACGGGTCAAGGAAAAAGCCAAGCGTATTCACACGAGCCGCTTCACGACCTCACCCCTCGTCGAATGAACAGCTTCCTCGCACTTCAGGCACAAGACCTGGCGGCCTTCGACGAGCCCCGCCGGCGGGCCGTGCGCGAGCGCGTGGAGCGTGAGCTGAAGGCGGCCGAGTTCGTCGGCACGGTGATCGAGCTGTTCGGCCCCGTGATGTTCGATACGCTCAACGTGCTGGGTGGGGGGAAGCCACGTAGGGAAGAGCCGGAACTTGCTACTTTCCGCGAAGGGGAGGATAATGACCCCTACGGTGGCCCGGCCTTTCCCGGTCCGGGTCACCTGACCGAACCGCCCGCCCGCTAAGTCCGCCTATGGAGTCCATCATCGACATTCTCACCGTTCAGGCCTACCAGTTACTGGCCGTCATTCCGGCCCTGCTTAAGGCAGTAGTCATTTTCCTCGTCGGCTACGTCATTGCCCGCGTGCTGTACCGGCTCATCCGGCGGCTGGTCGCTGCTACGGGCCTGGACCGGCTCACCGAGCGCCTGCTTACCATTGAGCTGTTCCGCAACCTCAAGATCGACATCCTGCCGAGTCGCATTCTGGCCGCCACCGTCTACTACTTCATCATGATCGTGGTCGTGATGGCCGCGGTGGAGGCGCTGGGTATGGATATGCTCTCCCGGATGATGGGTGACCTGGTAGCCTACTTGCCCAGTGCCATCACCGCTTTCATCGTACTGATCGGGGGCATCTTCCTGGCGGATGTAGTGAAGCGGGTCGTTCTTTCCGCCTGCCGTTCCCTGAATATCGCTTCGGGCAACCTGATCGCGAATGTCGTCTTCTACTTCATCCTGCTGAATATCGTACTGATCGCCCTGAGCCAGGCCCAGTTGCAGACCCAGTTCATGGAGACCAACATCAGCATCATCCTGGGCGGGGTCGCAGGTGCATTCGCTATTGGTTACGGACTGGCCTCCCGGCACGTCATGAGCAATATCCTGTCCTCTTTCTACAATCGCAATCAAATACGCTTGGGGGACGAAGTCACCATTGACGGGCGCCGGGGGGAGGTGATCCAGCTAAACAACGTCAGCATTACCCTGCAATCCGAAGATTCGGAGTTCACCGTCCCCTTCAGCAAGCTCAGCAGCGACGGCTTCGAGGTGCATAGCCGCCGCGACGAAGGCCCGGCCCTGCCCCCCCATTTGGAATAATCGACTTACCCCCCACTTATGTTACGATACCCGATACTGGCGCTGTTATGCCTTCTGCTCCTCCCTGGTCTTCAGGCACAGGACCAACCGAAAAAACAAAAAGAAGAAATACCCGACGGCTGGCGTAGCGGGGCCGGCATCGGGCTCGACTTCACGCAACTCCTTCAGATCAACCCCAAGCAGGGGGCCGGGCAGAACCGACTGGGCTTTGGCGGGGCGTTCAATGGCTTTGCGAATTACAAAATGGGCCGCAAGGTCTGGGACAACACCCTGCTATGGCAGTTCGGATTGCAGCGCCTCGGCTCGGGGGTCATCGCACAGGGCTCCGACGACCGCATCCCCTTTCAGAAGACGGTCGATGAATTCCGCTTTACAAGCAAGTACGGCTACCAGATCAAGCCGGAGGGGGAATTATACTACTCCGTCAATGCCACCTTCCTCAGTCAGCTCACTCCGACCTACCAGTTTCCCGATCGCTTCGCGGGCAACTTCGTAACGGACTTCCTCGATACCGGACGCAGTCCCCTCTCCAAGTTCCTGTCGCCGGCCACCGTCACCCTCTCCATTGGCCTGGATTACAAGCCCACCCCCGCCCTGTCCCTCTTCTTTTCCCCCGTCGCGGCCAAATTTATCATCGTGGCCAACGACAGCATCGCCAGCCGCGGCATCCAGGGCAATCAGGTAAGTGGGGAGCCGAACGACCGCGGCATTTATCCGGAGTTCGAGAACGTGGACGCCCAGATTGGTGCTCTGGCCCAGATTCAGTACAAGCAGCCTTTCCTTACTGACGATCGGGCCGTGTTCACTACCAACCTGGGGCTCTACACCAACTACCTGCGCAACCCCCAGAACGTGGACGTCGACTGGCAGAACAGTCTGGCCTTCAGCCTCACCGAAAACCTACAGATCACGACCTTCCTCAATCTGTTCTACGATGATGATATCCTGGTACAGATTACCGATAATGATGCGCCCAACGGCATCGCCGGGCTCGGCAAGCGCGTCAGCATCACCCAGCAGATTCTCATCACCTACGCCCGCACGTTCTGACGGATGGCCGAAGGATTCAGTCCGGAGTACCCCCATCCGAAGCTCCGGGAAGCGCGCAACTGCACGGTTTGTGCCGAACACCTCCCGCTCGGCCCCAACCCCATCTTCCGCGTTCACCCGGAGGCCCGCATCGCCCTCATCAGTCAGGCCCCCGGCCGCCTGGCTCACCTCAGTAGCGTGGCCTGGGACGACCCCAGCGGCAGACGCTTACGCGAGTGGCTCGGGGTTGACGAGGAAACATTCTACCATACCGCCCACTTCGCGGTCCTCCCGATCGGTTTTTGCTATCCCGGAAAGGGAAAGGGAGGAGACCTGCCCCCGCGGCCGGAATGCGCGCCCCTCTGGCAGGACCCCCTGCTGCGGATGATGCCGAAGTTGCGCCTGAAGGTGCTGATCGGGGCCTACTCCCAGGCCCATTACCTCGCAGGTCGCCGGGAACGCAACCTGACCGAGACGGTCCGCCAGTTCCGGGACTACCTTCCGGAATACTTTCCGATCCCCCACCCCAGTCCACGGAATGGCATTTACCTGCGCCGCAACCCCTGGTTCGAGGATGAGGTCGTACCGGTACTCCAGGGGAAGGTCAGGGAGGTAATCGGGGAAATCTAGTACTCGCTCCAGCGCCGCAGTTCGATCTGCAGGTGATCGCTGCCCTCGATCCGAGTGGCTACCTCTCCGAAGCTCGGTGCCCGCCACTTGCTCGGGGGCAGTTTGCCGAAGCCGTAGGGCTCGGTGGGTACGCCCAGGAAATTGCAGTCGAGCTTACCGTTCCCGTTCAAATCCTGGAAGGCAGCGAAGACGTAGTCTCCTGTTTGGGGAATCGGCAGGTTCAGTTCGGCCAGTTGACCCCGCCCGCCAAGTACCTGCCGGGCATTGGCCACGAAGTCGTCATTGTCGAAGCCCTCCTGGTCGGCATAGGCCGCCACGAAGATCTCGCCGCCACTCAGCGGGGCGGACACCTCGACGTTCACCTGCTGCACGGTGGGTGGCAGGGCGAAAAGCAAGAATAGCGCAAACAGGTACGGCATCGTTCAGCGGTTTAGCTGAATGGGTAACACCCCAATAACTGAAAACGCCCGGCGAATGTGTATTCGCCGGGCGTTAATGATTTTAACGGGGGGGTCAACCGATTCAGGCCGGTTGCTCCGCGCAATACTTATCGAAAGCCATCGTCAGGTTCTGGGCGATGATCTCGGCCGGCCGGCCCTCGATGTGGTGGCGCTCCAGGAAGTGGACCAGCTTGCCATCCTTGAACAGGGCAATGCTCGGGCTGCTCGGGGGGTAGGGCAGCATATACTCCCGGGCCTGGGCGGTGGCGGCCTTGTCGACACCGGCGAAAACCGTGTAGAGCTTATCGGGTTTGTTTCCGTTGCGGGCGGCGAGCTTCGCGCCGGGGCGGGCCATGGCGGCGGCGCAGCCGCAGACGGAGTTCACCACCACCAGGGCGGTACCCTGCTGGTCGGCCAGGGCCTCGTCGACGGCTTCGGCGGTGGTCAGGGATTCGAAGCCAAAGTCCGTCAGGTCCTTGGCCATGGGAATGGTAAGCTCGGCAGGGTACATAGATTCGTTTTTAGTGGTCGGTTTACGTCGCACCCTTAATTACACCTGACTCCCGCCTTTAGTTGGCGGTGAATCAGTACTCGAACTCCAGCTTCTCGGCGGGATACCCAAACAGGCAGTCCGTCTTCACCAGCTTCGCCACCCGCTCGGGCACCATCTTCTCCCAGCCGTCCTCGCCGGCGCGGATCAACGAGAGCACCTCCTTGGAGTAGATGTGCATATTCTCGGCCTTGTAGTCGGTGATGTCGACGATCTGCCCGCTATCCAGCAGGTGGCGGTACAGGAATTTGACGCCTTCGGGGATCGGCACGTTCTCGGCGGTCATCATATCGGCGCTGCCCTCCTGCTGGGCCGGATACACGTAGAGTTTGACGTTACGGGTGAAGATCTCCCCGAAGGCTGCCAGCAGGCGACCGTCCTGGTTAGCGTGGTACTTCTCGCTGATCAGCTGCAATAGTTCATTGACCCCCACCACGATGCCCAGCGGGGAAACCTTATAGAGCGACAGGTACTCGATCAGGTCACCGTAGCGGTGGTAGTTGCTGATGATGACGGTCTGCCCCATCGCGTTCAGCAGGGTCGCCCGGTGCAGGAAGTCCCGCTCGCTCAGCTCGCTGCTGGACTGCAAATTATCCAGCGTAAGCTCGGTCAGCAGGAAGCTCTTCGCCGGGTCGATGTGCTCCTCCGACCGGAACTGCCGGTAGCCCGCCTCCAGCATGTCGGCGTTCACCAGGGTAGTCGGGCGAAAACTGCCCCGCACCACCATCACCGCCTTGCGGTACAGGAACTCGCTGGGATGGATGCTGCGCCCGCGGGGGTCGAACATGGTGATGTCCGTCAATCCGTGCTTGACCAGCCAGAGGCTCAGGAGTCGGTTGTCCACGGGGAAGTTCGGCCCGCTCAGCACGATCATGTCGATGGCGATCCGCCCATTTAGTCCGTCCAGCAGGCTTTCGACCAGTTCTTCCGGATTTTGGTGGAGGTGGTAAGCCCCGTAGATCATATTCACGCCCAGGATACCGATGGCCTGCTGCTGTAGCTGGTTGTCGTTGTCGAGCATCCGGGCGTGGAGGATCAGGTCATTCGGCCCACCGTCCGGGCTTAGCTCGAAGCGCAAGCCCAGCCAGCCGTTCCCTCGGATGGTCCGGCTGTAGTTGATGGCGGCCACCGTATCGGCGAATACGAAGAAGTTGGTGTCTGGCCGGTCGTGCCGCAGCCGGTCCACCATCAGGTCGTACTCGTGGTCCATCATCTTGTGGATGCGGCTCTCGCAGACGTAGCGGCCACTGGGCTCGGTACCGTAGATCTGATCGGAGTAGACCTTGTCGTAGGCGCTCATCGTCTTGGCGATGGT
>CAZKPE010000170.1:0-8517 GCA_964554545.1 uncultured Lewinella sp. | reverse complement strand
CCAGAAGGGGACGGTGAAGGAGCAGCGGATGGGGGCGGAGGCGAGGTGGGGGGTGGACTTGCCCTCTGTACCGGTGACCCGTACGGGTAGATCGACGGTGAAGACCGTATCGGCGACGGTTTGGAAGGTAGGATCGCTCAACTCGGAGGCATAGCAACCTTCCAGGTCCAACTGTACGGTAATTTCCTCTCCGGCGGGTAGGGAAAGCTCGTAGCGCCCCGCACTGTCCGTAAAGGTGGTATAGGACCGGGAACCGATCGCAACTACCCGGTAGCCACCGATCCCCCGTTCCCCCTCATCGAGTTGCTGGTTATCGTTCTTGTCATCAAATACAACTCCTCCCACTACCGAGCCACTCGGCGGCGTGAAGTGGTGTAGCGATAATCCGAATGTCGGATCGGGAAAGAGAAAGAAGAACTCACCATTCGCCTTACCGCTCAATTGCCCGGCTCCCTCGGGAAGTCGGCTTTCCGCAAAACTTCCTAACTCGTACAGGGCTTGCTGATGTCCGTCGTAGAGGTAGAACGACCTGCGCCCGGTTTGGCGGGATTCCAGCAGTACCGCCTGACCGCTGTGTACTATGCCGCCTACCCCAACGGGCACTTGATCAACGGGGCCTGCATCCGGAAGTAGTTCGCGCAGTCCACGCTCATCGTTCGACCAGATGTGGTAGCCAATGGTTTGCCCGTTTATGATCTGGAGTAGGTAGGTGTGCTCTTGTAAGCGAACAATGTCGCGGATACGGCGTCCGTCGCTCAGATGAAGGGGTGTCTCCTCCCCAAAAATATCGACGATCCGTCGATCGGTAATCAACCACTGATCCGCGGTAGCCCGGAGAAATGTTTCCCCCTGCTCTAGGTCAGCGAGTACCTGGGTCGGTCCGTCTAGTTGTCGGCGTACGATTTTGTGTGCCCCCTCCGCGTTTAGCGCACTGAAATATATCCATCCGCTTTGCACCTGCGTTCCCGCCACTCCATGGCTGTACGAAGCGGTATGGTAAAGGGAAAAAAGCATATTCAATTTTCGGCGGAACCACGCCCGTGCCCCTCTTTGTTCGGCCTCTACGGTGTAATACAACTCATCGTTTCCGGTAGAAACCATCACGAGCCCGCTACCATTTCCGTACGGTGAGTCATGAGTGTGAATGGCTACTTCTCCTATGTTTCTCGTAGGGTCGTATTCGTTTAGGATAGTCTTTCTTCCCGTCTGGTAATACGTCCCGGATCCATCAAAATTGGTGCTCGTCCAGTAGATGCGGTCCCGCCGTACGACGGGTTGGGAGAAGGAAGAATAGCCTAGGGCAAATACCCGGTCCGACCGGGGAAGTATGACCTCGCTACTATCCCGGAGCAGCACGGGCCCTTCCGGGGTGACGCCAATCAGCTGTTGAGGTCGAGCGGTCACCGTGGCGGGAAGAGTATCCAGCCGACCATCGCGGTATTCGGTGATCGACCCGGCCCCGTGTAGGTAGAGGGCTTGATCGCTGCTGTAGAGGGTGGTGACCGCGGCGTCGCGGGTTTTGGTAAATAAGGAGTATACGGGCTCGGTACCCTCCGGGGTGCCGTCGGTGCGATAGAAGGTAGCCTCTCCGTCGGCCGTACTACAGAAGAAGTATACGCTGTCGTTAATGGTTATTACGCTTTTCTCTTCGCAGCCTGTCGCTAATATGGTCGGCTCCAGCGCGGTATCTAATTTCAGATCAATGGCGACTACCTCCGAACCTGTGTAGGGTTCTCTGGAATGGGGAGCGAGAATCAGAACATTATCTTTCGTAAACCGATAGTTGAACGAGTTGAGGGGAATGTGGGCGAACGGACGGTAAGTAAGCGTTTCCTTATCGATCTTCATGACCGTATTTACGTTAGGACTTCCAACGAAAAAATGCCCGCCGGTCGTAATTACGGACGAACGATACAGATGGTTGATTTGGCCTTCGGGCCCCGAAAGTTCACCGACCATCTGCGTTGTTTGATCATAATACATAAGCAGAGTGGTATCTGGCAGGTATTTGAGGTACACCATGTCTCCCCCTTGCGTTTCTTCCGCCCGGAGAAACGTAAAGGCAGCACGATAGGCCATTGTATCAATGACCCTACTTCCTGCATTCGTACCGTTACTCACGATCAGCTGATTGTCGTGATCTCCGCTCCCCCAAAACAGCATTTGGCTACTACCCTGCGGACGCTCAATATAGTTGGATGAGGCAACCTGCAACGGCTTCCCCCCGCTACCTACGCGCATGGTATCGATACCCTCGGCACCGACGGTGTAATTGTATACATTAAGCAACTCATCTTCCTCAGCCGCAAGGACGAATACGTCATCAATCGGCGAGTAAAGCCGCACATCGGTATAATCATCTTGGGGTACCTCAAGCAAACTCTCCGCCTGCTCTGATAATCCAATACGGTAGCGATACACTCCAACCCAATTTATCATGAATAAAATCTCATCTTGGACGCGAAAAAATCGATTCACTCTTTCCGTGGGTGCCAAGGTCATAATTTGCTTCGTTCCCGAAGACGTCCAATCCGTTATCCAGATGCTCTCGTCTAAGGTTAGTAGGGAATAGTCACCATTACCGCTAAGCCAGGGAAATCCATACCTCGATTCACCTAAACTATCCGAAATCTTTGTAATTGTTTTAGTCTCTACGGACACGACATACAACCGATTATCCATATCTGACAGCAGCATGCGCCCGTCGTGCGAATTGGCCAAAACACGTAGCTCCCTGTCCACCGAAACTAATGGTTCAAAGTCGGTAGGGGTAGCGGCCCTTGAATAGAAAATCTGAGTCGAATCCTTTTCTTGTTGGGATATGACAATTAGAAACGTATTGTTCCCATCCCGGCGGGTGTACACCTGATCCGCATCTCTATTGCAGCGCACCTCACGTGGCCGATCGGTCGGGGTAGCGTAGTATACACAACCGGGTTCGGTTACTACGTAGTAAAAGTCCTGACGAATACCGAGGTTATAATCAGGGGAGGCCACTCGGCGGTCCAAATCAATAACCTCGATATCGAAGGGAAGATCCTGACCGAACAGATTCATACTGGTACCGACGAGCAGGGTAATTACCAGGTGAAGTAAACGCATTGTCAAAGGATTAATTGATACAGACACCGCATTAGTATTAGGTCTTTCATTTTCCCCGGTCAGCCGCAATTTCCTGACCGCCTCCGCATTTCACCCGTTTCGGTAGGGGCGGCGGCGCGCAGGTGCCACGTACAGACAATCATTGACGAACGACCCGCCGCGTCACCCCCGCCCCAGCCGCGTCCGTCACCCGCAGCAGGTAGGTGCCCCGCGGTAGCGTCGACAAGTCCAGCTCCGTTTCCCCCCGGAAGTCACCCCGCGCCACCCGCCGGCCCCGCAGGCTGTAGAGTGCGTAGTGGTAGTCGGCCGCCTCGGCCAATCGCAAGCGTACCGTCGCCCGCGTGGGGTTCGGGGCCAGTTCTACGATCTGGCCGCTGAAGGCCGTTACCGAAGTCGTACCGTCCACCCCGTCGCAGTTCTCGTCGATGCCGTTGCCGGGGATTTCCGGTGCGCCGGGATTGATCAGGCGGTCCTGGTCGTTGCACTCTTCGAAGAACATAAAGCCGTCGGCGTCCGCGTCCAGGGCTTCGACCAGGGTGTTGGTCGTCGTATTCGTAATGATGGGTTTATTGAAGTCGAAGTAGATGCCCGCCGTGTTCTCGATGGCCGTGAAGTCTGCCAGCCCCTCTCGGGCTATGATCTCGAAGGTGAAAAAGCCATGACTCTCCGGCTCGTTCACATTTGAATCAGGAAGCATGATCTGATCGAATACCACCTCCAGATTGCCGCCTTCCCGTAGGCTAACGCGATGATGGTGACTGGCGGCCAACGGGCGAAAAGTGCTCCAGTCCAGGCCGGTGGACAAGCGATCCTCCAGGCGTACGGTCACGGCCGTATCGTTCCCCGTATTCTGGAACCGGATCATGTAGGTGATGGGCTCGTCGAGCTGGGTGTAGTTAGACATCGTCTCCTCGGGGCGGGCCGGCCAGGAGCGCTTGTCGTTGGGGTCGAAGGCGCAGGTGAGTACCTCGGCAAATTGGAAGGTGTCACGCGCACGGTCCCCCGTTCGATCCGTGGCCTGCCCGGACAACTCCATACGAATTACCTCGCCCGTGTATTCTTCCTTAGGCATCCTTAGCTCTACGGCGGTAACGAACTGCTCCCCGGGGCTCAGATTTTCATACGCCCAGGTCAACCGGACGCTATCCTGGTCGAACTGCACCGCATCGAACGCGTCCACGAAATCCACCGCAGGATGTAAAGTCATGGAAACTTCACCAGCGGTCAGTTCCCCGCAACCTGAATTTGTCACCGTCACCCAGAACAGTTCGGTAAAGCCACACTGAATGGAAAAGTTATCCACCCGTACGTCCACTGCTGCGGTACTCTGGAGTGGAGGAACGGCAAAGTCGTGTACTACCGCTTCCGCGTCGGTCGGACGAATATTCACGCTAACCGTTGCATTAAACCGCTCCACGCAGTCGTCTTCGGGAAGGTAGATGGTGTAATCTACATCAATGTCCAGCAGGAAGCGGTAGCGTCCCAGGGTATCGGTATACGTCGTGATCGTTCGGCCGCCCCCCTCGGCTACTACCGCCCGGTTAACCAGGAGATCCTCCGTCGCGTCTAATGTGCCATCCCCATTAACATCCTGAAAAACCACGCCCGTCAACTCGGCTGTCGGTTCGGGGCGAAAGTGGTGCAGTTCGACGCCCTTCCGCTCATCGGCGAACATATAGAAGAACTCCCCCTGAAAGGTGGTCAGAATAGGAGTGGATAAGCGACTGAGCCGGAGGGCGGAGGTCGCACCTAGATCGTACAGGGTATCCCGCTCGCCATCGTAGACCGCGAACTGTCGCATTCCATCCGCCCGCAGGTAGCTGAATAACGCCTGCTGCTCCAATACGGCAATATGGTCCTGCTGATCGTCGGCTACCGCGCCGGGCTGCTCCAGCGCGAAGAAATTCAGTTCGCCCCCAGCATGGGTCAGGGTACCATAGCTCACCGTCTGGCCTTGCGCCAGGGCCAGAATGAGCTGATTGTCGAGGGCGGCGGCCCGCCGGATATTCACCCCGGTCGGCGCGGCAAAAATGACCTCTCCGGACATTGCATCGACGATCTGTCTGCTGGTTACCGCCAAACTGGCCGCCCCAAGTGTGATAACGTCGATGAAGGTTTCCTCCGTTTCCAGTTCCGCAAGGGTAGTTGGGGGTCCGCTCAGGGTAGCGCGTTGCAGCAGCCCGTCTCCCCGCCGGTCAGTGGTCGAGTAGTAGATAATGTCGTCGTACACCAGGGTATGCCGGGCCCCCGTTGGGTAGTCCAAAACAGAATCGTCCAGTTGGTCCGTCGCATTCGTTCGCAGATCGTGGCGCCACCAGAGCATCTTATCGTCCGTTGGTGCCGGGGTGGTAAAGTACAGCGCATCTCCCCGTCGGACCATCTGCATCGTGTGGCGGCCCGCGGTGGAATGGTCATGTAAAAAATCCGATTGGGCCTCATTGTTCCGGTAGCGGGGGTCACTTATCCGCGTACTGAATTTTCTGACCATATTGTTTCCATAGGTCAACAGGTATGCATACTGTAAACCTAACACGGAGGGATTCACGTCGCGGGCCGACCCGAAGCCGCGGCCGATCCGATCATTCGGAATCAGAATCTCATCTGAACTGGCAAAAACGGGAATCCCTCCTCTGGAACCCAGATATTTTGTCGGATTAGGCCCACCCGCCGGTATTACGCCCGAACGAATCCTTCCGTCCTGATAGCTGTGATAACGTCCACGCTCTACGGCATACAGGATGTCTCCGTCCGGGAATAGCCCACTGATGGCCGCATCTCCGCTACGCGAGAACAATTCATATACGACCCGCGTCCCCTCCGGAGTGCCGTCGCTTCTGTAGAGATAAGTGCCCTCTCCCTGCCGGGAAGCGAGAATGTAGGGTTCACCGTTTAGGTCGAATAAGGTGATGGACGAAAACCCTTCCAGCAGGGGAACCGGTTCCGTTGGTTCGGCCCTGCTGAGATCGAGGCCCAGTAATTGGGTGATGCCTTCTCTGGACGTGGTGTACAGTAAATAACCATTCTTTGTTACACTCCGTCCGACATCCCGAATGTTTACCTTAGCGTAGTCCAGGTAGGTATCCGTACGCTTATCATACTTCTGCAGCCGCCCCTGGTCGGTGGAGTAGAACACGACGGCGTCATCGGTTTCGATGCCCCGGTAACTGATGAAGTTTAGGTACTCAGCCGATACGTCGACCTTGTAGGTCTTCTCGTCCTCCGCGTCATAACGCACCATCGGGCTCTCGGGGTACCGGTCTTCGTTTGCCAAATAAAGGATGTCTCCCTCATTCGTCTCGTAAGCACCGAAGCGATCTTTATCTAGCAAGGAAGAGTAGTCCTCACTTAGTTGCCTGCTTTCTTCCGCCGTGCCGTTCGTTATGATGAGGTCGTTATGCAGGTCATAGTACAATAGCCGGCCGCCGGACAGTCTTTGGACATGTTGGGGACCCCAGGCTTCGGTCGGGCGGTTATCCTCCCCAAGGGTGACTGCTTCTACCATTTCGCCACCACGCGGTATTCGTTTGATTAAGTACTGATAATCATCCAACACTACGAACAACATGTTTGAAGGGTTCACCGTGAAGTTGGAGAAATAGGTGTACTGGTCACCGATACTTTCCACTTCGTAAACGACTTCCGCCTCACCCACTTCGTCCAGAGCGTAACCGTATAGTCTCGTATCGTACGTATTCCAGTACAGCTTATTCTCAAATGCCCCGAACTGTATGCCGCGATAGGGTGCTTCGATCTCGGATATCTGTCGCGTACCGGCTGCGGTCATATCGGTGGCCCAAATGGCACTGCTGGTAGACATGATGAGCCAACCCCGGTAGCCGAAGGTCAGCCGTACCTGTTGCGCCGGGGGAAATGCGGTATGTAGAGTAGTGATCTTGCCCTGGGTATCGATATGTACCAAGTCAGTTTCATTGCGAACGAACACAAATCCTCCGTCTCCAGTCGCCCGGATGCCCGTCAGTCGGTCCGTCGTTCGCAGCAGAGACTCGATCTGCTTTGGGGCCTGCCGATCGACGTAATAAACAAACGTACTGTCAGAGACGGAGCTGGACGAGACAATAAACAGTTCCTCGTTCCGCTGAAATCGCGTTTTTAGGTTTCCCCCGTCGCAGAGCATTTGCTTCGGCTTATTGGCTAAGTCAGCATAGTAAAAACATCCCTCCGCCGTATTGACATAGTAATGGTCGCCGGCAGCAGTGACGCCCAGCCCGGGCGTGTAACTACCGGTATTGAGTTCTTCTACCTCGATGGTAAAGGGATGCTGTGCCTGTAATGAAAAAACGATCAACCAAAATAAGGGTAGCAGTATTCGCATATCTTCAGTTTTTTTGCGGCGGCGCGCAGGTGCGGTGGAAGAAAAATGCGGTCTATGACCGCGCAAGCAAAAAGCGACTTGCAGTCGCGCTATTCACTGCCGCACGACCCGTCTGGTCACCCCCGCCCCATCCTCATCCGTCACCCGCAGCAGGTACACCCCGCCGGCCAGACTGGACAGATCAATACGCACCTCCCCCCGGAAGCCCGCTTCCGCCACCCGCCGCCCCTGCAGGTTGTACAGCGCGTAGCGGTAGTCGGCCACGTCGGCCAGTCGCAACCGTACCGCGTCGTGCGTCGGGTTCGGAGCCAGTTCCAGGATGCGGCTGCTGAAAGCCGGTACGGAAGTCGTCCCGTCCACCCCGTCGCAGTTCTCGTCGATGCCGTTGCCGGGGATGTCGGCTACGCCGGGGTTGATGGCCGCGTTCTGGTCGTTGCACTCCTCGAAGAACAGGTAGCCGTCGGCATCCGCGTCCAGGGCCTCGACCACGGTGCTCTTCGTGGTGTTCGTGATCACCGGGCGGTTGAAGTCGAAGTAGATACCCGCCGTATTCTCGATGGCCGTGAAGTCGTCCAGCCCCGCTCGCGCCCGGATCTCAAAGGTGAAAAAACCGTGGCTCTCCGGCTCGTTCGTCAGGCTGTCGACCAGCAGGATATTCTCGTAGAGCACTTCCAGGTTGCCGCCCTCCCGTAGACTGACCCGGTAGTCGTGGCTGGAGGTGACGGGGCGGAACGTTTCCCAGTCCAGGTCGGTCGACAGCTGGTCCTCCAGCCGGACGGTGAAGGCCGTGTCGTTACCCGTGTTCTGAAAGCGGATCATGTAGGTGAGCGTCTCGTCGAGTTGGGTGTAGTTGGACATGGACTCCTCGGGGCGGCTGGGCCAGACGCGCTTGTCGTTGGGGTCAATGGCGCAGCGGAGGACGTCGTCGTAGAGGAAGGTGTCGCGCACTTCCTGTCCGTCGGCGTCGGTACTCAGCGTATGGGCGAGGATGGGAATTTCCTGACCGGTGAAGTCCTCATTGGGCATGGTCAGTTCCAGCCGCACGCGGTAGTCGGCCCCGGGGGGCAGTTCGGCGTAGGTCC
>CAZKPE010000169.1:4390-8557 GCA_964554545.1 uncultured Lewinella sp. | reverse complement strand
CCGCCGACTACGCCCGCCTGCCCGATACCTCCCGTATCGTTTCCTGGGGGTGGTACAATAACGGACGCGTGATGCAGGATTACGATTACAGCTACGATACGCTGGATGCGCGCATCCCCTTCGTGATGAATGAGTACGGTGGCACCTTTTGGACGCCGGAGTACGCCGGTCAGTCTTCCCGTGGTGGGGGACGTAACGAATGGGGGTACGGAAAAAGCCGGGAGGAAGTTACCGAGCGCATCGCCGCACTGACGCGGTTGCTACTCGACAACCCGAACATCTCCGGGCTGGTCTACACCCAACTTACCGACGTGGAACAGGAAGTTAACGGGCTCTATTCCTATGACCGCACGCCCAAGTTCGACGTAGCGCGGCTGAAGGCGATCTTCGGGGCCCCGGCGGCGGTGGAAGAGACCAAGTAGCAAACACGACTCCCCCCGAAAGCCTTGTAGGGAGGTATGCGTACCCTCCTGACTTGTCTGCTTTTTTCGTTCCTGACCTGGCTGACGGCCCAATCCGCTGACAATCGCCGCCCCGAGCGGGATACCCTGATCGATACCCTGATCGCTGAGCTGCCCGATACCCTGGCCCTGGGCGAGTATACCGAAGCTTACTATCAGCTCGAGCGGTTGAACGAGGGCCTGCCCGATCGTCCGGTCACCATCGCCCTGCGCACCCCCCAGGCGGCACTGGAACACTTCGTCCGCTCCTCCCGGGCCGGTGACTACGCGGCGGCCGCCCATGCGCTCAACCTTAATCTGTTGCCCCGGCGGGTACAGCTAGACCAGGCCGCTATACTGGCCGAAAAGCTGCACTACGTCATCAATAAACGGGTGTCAATCGGCTGGGACGAGCTACCCGACCGACCCGACGGCCAGATCAACCTGGCGGGGGCCGGCCGGGAGGCCATCGCCGGAAAGCCGCAGCGCAGCATCCAGTTCGGTCAACTTTCGCTACAGGACCGACCGGTGGCACTTTCCCTGCAACGCGTACGGGTAGGGGAGCGGGCCCCGGCCTGGGTGATTTCGGCCTCCACGGTAGAAAATATCGAACCCCTGTACGCCGAGTTCGGCCCCACCTGGCTCGACCGCAACGTACCTGATTGGGCCGACCGCCGCCTGCTTGGTATCTCGCTCTGGAAGGTAGCCGGCGTGCTGCTGCTGGGGCTGGTTTGCTACCTGCTTTTTCTGCTGCTCCGGCTCATCATTCGCCGCCTACTGAACCGGAGTGATAATGCGTGGCTCACCGACCTGAGCGCCCACATCGCCACCCCGGCCGCCCTGGCCCTGGCCGTTTTCGTCTTCTACATCGGGATGAACGACCTGCTTTCCATCGCCGGCGGCTGGTCGCCCTACCTCTACGCATTTCTGCTGGTGGTCGTGATCGGCTCCCTTACCTGGCTGGTGATGCGGTCCATCGATTACATCATGGAACGGCTGGCCGAAACGCAGGTGGGCGACATCAGCGACGAAGAAAATATGGAAAGCCGCCGCGTGCTGACCACCATTAGTGTGGCCCGGCGGGTGATTACCTTCATCGTCATCATAGTGGGCATCGGGGTAGTGGCCGGTCAGTTTCCGGCCTTACAAAACCTGGGGGTCAGTCTGCTGGCTTCGGCGGGGCTGGCTACCATCATCATCGGTATCGCCGCCCAACCCACCCTGGGCAACATCGTGGCGGGGCTGCAGATCGCCATCACCAAACCGGCCCGTATCGGCGACAGCGTCATCTTCGAGGGCGAGTACGGCACCATCGAGGAGGTACGCTTCACCTACCTGGTCATTAAGACCTGGGACGACCGCCGCCTCATCATTCCGCTCAAGTACTTCATTACCAATCCGTTCGAGAACTGGAGTATGAACGACCCCCATCTCATCAAACCGATCATCCTGCACGCCGACTATAAAACCGACGTCGACAAGGTGAGGGAGAAGTTTTCCGAGCTCCTCAAAGGGCACGAGCTCTACGACGGGGAAAGTGAGCCTAAGGTACAGGTAGTGGACAGCGACAATAAGGCCATGGAACTGCGCTGTCTCTGCTCCGCCAAAGACGCCAGCACCGCCTGGACGCTGCACTGCGACCTACGCGAAGCCATGATCGCCTATCTGGCCGGTCTGCAGGACGGAAAACGGCTGCCCCGGGAACGGGAAGAAGTGTTCGAGCGAAACGGCTAGGAAAAACTTTGTGCGAAATTTCCCCTGTTTTTCAGGGAGTTATAAAATCAATCCCTTACCTTTGCGTCCGCTTTGGTGGAACCGTCCGCTTTGGGCGGGGACGCAGGTGTAAGCCCGTCCGCAAATCGAAGCGAATCATCACAAAATCAAGTATTTCCCGTGAATACCCTTTCCTACAAGACGCAGTCTGCCAACGCTTCGACCGTAGAGCGGAAGTGGCACGTAGTTGACGCCGAGGGCGAGATCGTTGGCCGCCTGGCTACCAAGATCGCCCACGTCCTCCGCGGCAAGCACAAGCCTGACTTCACCCCTCACTTCGACAACGGCGACCACGTCATCGTGATCAACGCCGATAAGGTCCGCTTCACCGGCCAGAAGTTCAACGATAAGGAGTACCTCCGCCACACCGGCTACCCCGGCGGACAGCGCAAAGCCACTCCCCGCCAGATCATGGCCCGCAAGCCGGAACTGATCCTGGAGAGTGCCGTAAAGGGTATGCTGCCTAAGACCAAACTCGGTCGCGCCCAGTACCGCAAGCTCTACGTGTACGCCGGCCCGGATCACCCCCACACCGCTCAGAAACCGCAGGAACTCAAGTAGTGCGTTGTCGGGTTGTTGCATCGTTGCGTACCACACCCAGCAACCCAACAACTCACCAACCCAACAAGTAACAAATGGAACAAATAAACGCCATCGGCCGCCGCAAAGCCGCCGTCGCCCGGATCTACCTGATGCAGGGTAAGGGCAATATCACCGTCAACGGTAAGGATTATAAAGAGTACTTCCCGCAGACCCACGTTCAGGGCAAGATCGTCCAGCCCTTCCAGGCCATCGAGGTCGACAACGCCATCTACGACGTGCGCGTCAATGTAGACGGGGGAGGTTACAAAGGACAGGCCGAAGCCATCCGCATGGCTATCAGCCGCGCCCTGGTGAAGCTGAACGAAGACTTCCGCAGCCCGCTCAAGTCTCAGAAGTTGCTCACCCGGGATGCCCGCGTGGTGGAACGGAAGAAGTACGGTAAGCCGAAGGCCCGGAAGAGCTTCCAATTCTCTAAACGATAGCGGGATCAGTCTGGTAGTTCAGTAGTCCGGTAGTACGATTGTCCACTACCGAACTATGAGACTACAAGACTGCCGAACTACCAGACTACCGAACTCCCCCTTAAGGATTCTCAATAAAAATATCAATGGCTAAGCCAACTCATCAGCAGCTTCTGGAGGCCGGTGTCCATTTCGGTCACCTCCGCCGGAAGTGGAACCCCAAGATGTCGCCCTATATCTTCTCCGAAAAAAACGGCATCCACCTCATCGACCTCAACCGGACCCTCGAGAATATCGACCGCGCCGGAAACGCCATGCGGCAGATCGCCCGCGCCGGGAAGAAGATCCTCTTCGTTGCCACCAAAAAGCAGGCCCGCGACCGCGTGACGGCCGCCGCTCAGGAGGTAAATATGCCCTATGTAACCGATCGGTGGCAGGGCGGCATGCTGACCAATTTCAACACCATCCGCCGCTCCGTCCGCAAGATGCAGAACATCGAGCGGATGCTGGCCGACGGCACCCTGGACAGCGTAACTAAGAAAGAACGCCTCACCCTGACCCGCGAGCACGACAAGATGAATAAGGTGCTGGGAGGAATCGCCGACATGCAGCGGATCCCCAACGCCATCTTCGTAGTCGACATCGTCCACGAACACCTCGCCATTGCCGAAGCCAAAAAGCTCGGTATGCGCACCTTCGGTATCGTAGATACCAACGCCGATCCAACGAGTGTCGACTACGCTATCCCCGGGAACGATGATGCCAGCAAAGCCATCAACGTCATCGTCAACTACCTGGTCGAATGCATTAAGGAAGGACTCGCCCAGCGTAGCGAAGAGCAGGAAGAGAAGCAGGAAGGAGCTGTTGCGGAATAGCGCTTCGCGCGTTAGTCGGCTTCGCCGGGTAGTGCGCTCGCTTTGCTCGCTGGTAGTCGGCTTCGCCGGGTAGTC
>CAZKPE010000169.1:0-4290 GCA_964554545.1 uncultured Lewinella sp. | reverse complement strand
CGCCAGCAGCAACGCCTATCCCGCCCGACTACCCGGCGAAGCCGACTAAAAGCGCGACGCGCGCACTACCCCGGCGAAGCCGACTAAAAGGGCGCAGCCCGCACTACTCCCCCTTTAAAATTAACTAGTAATCTAAAAACCTACCCCAAATGGCCATTAGCGCTAAAGACGTAAAGAAACTACGGGACATGACCGGTTCCGGAATGATGGACTGCAAGAAGGCCCTGGCGGAAGCCGACGGTGACTTCGACAAAGCGATTGAAATCCTACGCAAGCGAGGCGAGAAGGTTGCCGCCAAGCGGGGTGACCGGGAAGCCAACGAAGGAGTCGTCATCGCTCAGATCAACGATGCGAAGGGCTATGGGGTGATCGTACGCCTCAGCAGTGAAACGGACTTCGTTGCTAAGAACGATGACTTCGTCGCCTTCGCCCAGAAGATCGCCGACATTGCTCTTGAACAGCGGCCCGCCGATATGGATGCCCTGAATGCCACGGCTATGGAGGGTAATCTGTCCATCGGTGACAAGGTGACTGAAATGGTCGGAAAGATTAACGAGAAGATCAGCGTAACTGCTTACGAGCAACTCGAGGCGCCGCTGGTAGCCCCCTACATCCACAGCGGATATCGGGCCGGCGTCCTGGTTGCCCTCAGCAAAGATGCCGAAGGTGCCTACGATGCCGGACGCGACGTAGCCATGCAGGTGGCCGCCATGAAGCCGATCGCCATCAATAAAGAAGGCATCGACCAGGCGACCGTCGATCAGGAACTGGATATTGCTATGGATATGGCCCGTCAGGAAGGCAAACCGGAAGCTATGCTCGAGCGGATCGGACAGGGCCGGCTGAATAAGTTCTTCAAGGAGAATACGCTCGAAAATCAGGCCTTCGTGAAGAGCGACAAACAAACCGTAGCCCAGTACCTCGACAGCGTAGACAAAGGGCTAAAGGTGACGGACTTTAAGCACGTCGCCCTCGGATAGTGCCCAGGGTAACCTAACCCCCCCCTAAAGGGTCGGCTTCACCGGATGAAGCCGACCCTTTTCGTGTTTGGGGATGTTACTGCTTAAAATAGTCGTCCGCTTATGCAAGCCACTCTGCAATCTTTCGCGACCAACATCAACTGTGGAAGCTGCGTACGCAGCGTGACCCCCTTTCTGGATGAACTACAGGGCGTCACGATCTGGCGTGTCGATGTAGCGGACGAACGTAAGGTGCTCACCGTGGAAGGAATAGCCTCACAGGCGGAAATCATCCGGGTTGTGGAGGGTGCAGGCTACGACATTCGCCCCCTCGAAGCCAGCGCATAGCTTAACCGAAAGGGGTCGTGGTAAGGGCGGCGGCTACGGTTTCCTCTTTCACTTGATTGATAATTTCAATGCGGTCGGGCATCCAGATGATGTAACCGTCCCTCTCGAACTGCTTCAGCCAGCCTTCCATCGGCCAGATCTGCCACTTTGCGTAAAACCGACGGGCGTTCTGTACGATGTCTTCTAAATGATTGTAGGGGGGCGAATAAGTTGGATGGTACTGATGGTATACCCGGGCCCGGCAAGTATATATCGGTAGCCGGATATGCCGGGCCATGAAGGCTAAGTCGGTATCTTCCCCCGCATAACCCGTGTACCCCTCGTCAAACCCTCCGAGTCGGGCGAAGTCCTCGCGCCGCAGACCGAAGGTCAGGGACCAGAACATCCGGTAATCGATTGTGCGTAGCTCCCGACCATCGGTCCAACTACTACGACGCGGATGTTCTTGCCCCAGGATGGCGAGTGATTCAAAGGTCCAGCCAGGGCGGGCGGCACCCTCCGGCAGGTAGCGGATATCGCCCATGATCAGCCCCCGGGTGAGCCCGACGGCCCACACCATTTTCTCGATATACTTCGGATACGGGATACAGTCCACATCGAGAAATAACAAAATATCCCCTCGGGCTTCGGCCGCTGCCCGATTGCGTGCCGCGGCTATTGGCAGCAGAATATCGCGATCTACCAGCTGGTGCTGTTGGAAGTCACATTCCGGGTCGGGCAGGTCATCGGGCACCTCTTCATTCATATGGATGATAACCACTTCATCCGGCTTACGCGTTTGGGCGGCAATGCCCCGCAGCATATTCTCCAGGTGAGCGCGTCTCCCCCGGACGATGGACAGCAAACTGACTTTAGGCATAAGCACTGGGACAAATAATACCAGTAAGGGAAGCACGATTGGAAACTTTAGTTTAGTGCTCACCGCTTGAAGTTCTGAGCGGTCCGGGTGGGAGGTTATCTTTAGGCCATGCGCTATCTCTCCCTTCTCCTCCTCTCCGCGTTTCTACTCGCCTGCGATGCCGGTGAATCTACTGAGACCAACGTCGAAAGCGAAAAAGAAACGGCCACCCCAGTAGCCCCCGAATACGCCCTGGTCATCCACGGGGGAGCGGGTACCATCCTCCCGGAAAATATGACCGAAGAGCGAGCTTCCGGCATTCGGGACGCGATGAACGCGGCCATGGATGCCGGAGAGGCCGTGCTGCGGCGGGGCGGTAGTAGCGCAGATGCCGTGGAAGCGACCATTTGGGTACTGGAAGACAGCCCCCACTTCAACGCCGGGCGCGGGGCCGTATTCACCAATGCCGGCATCAATGAGATGGACGCCAGCTTCATGACCGGCCACGATCAGAACGCCGGTGCCGTCGGTGGCCTGACCACCATCAAACACCCAATCAGCGCAGCCCGGGCCGTAATGGAAAAATCGGAGCACGTCCTGCTTTCCGGCAAGGGGGCCAACGATTTCGCCGCCGAGCAGGGGCTGGAAGTGGTCGATCCTCGCTATTTCTTCACCGAATCGCGCTACAGTGCCCTCCAAAGGGCCCGGGCCGGTGAACGGGTCGAGCAGGAGCAGGTCGACGTGGATAAAAAGCACGGCACCGTAGGCTGCGTGGCACTGGATAAGAACGGGGACCTGGCCGCGGGCACCAGCACCGGCGGCATGACCAATAAGCGCTATAACCGCCTCGGCGACAGTCCCATCATCGGAGCCGGTACCTACGCGGATAACGCCACCTGCGGAGTAAGCTGTACCGGCTGGGGGGAATTCTTCATACGCTACGCGGTCGCCTACGACGTACACGCCCGCATGGCCTACGGAGGCGCTACCGTCGAAGAAGCCGCCGATGCCGTAATCAACCAAACCCTGGTCGACAAGGGCGGCACGGGCGGCCTCATCGCTATGGATGCCATGGGGAATATCGCCATGCCCTTTAATACACCGGGTATGTACCGGGCTTACCTCAGAGCGGGGGGGCAGCGGGAGATCGAGTTTTACCGCTAGGCCAAAGGGCGGCACATAGTGTGATCCTATACCGCAACGAACAACTCCTCCTCCGGTAGCCGCACCTTCTTGTGCCCGGCCGTGGCATCCTCCGCCGAACGATAGCCTACGGGCAGGATGACGGTAGCCGTCAGTCCCATTTCCGCCAGCCCTAAGATGCGGTCATAGGCCTCCGCCTGAAAACCCTCCATGGGGCAGCTGTCGATCCGCAGCTCGGCGGCGGCGGCCAACAGCGTGCCCAGCGCGATATAGACCTGCCGCTTGTTCCAATTCTGAATGAAGTCGGCGGAGCGGGCTCCGATCGACCCCTTCATGTAGTCGCCGTAGCCCTTCACCTCATCGTATTCCTGCCCGCGGGTACTGGCGATCCGGCGTACGTAATCCTCCACGTAATCGCTGCTCATGTCCGCTTTAGCCGCCAGTACGAATACGTGGCTCGCCTCGGTCAGTTGCGGCTGGTCGTAGCTCACTTCCCGAAGTTGTCGTTTTGTTTCCGGCTCGTCGACAATCACTATCCGGTAGGGCTGTAGACCGAAGGAACTGGCCGACAGCGCGACGGCTTGCCTCAGTTTGCTCAGGTCTTCCTCGCTCACTTTCCGCTCGGGGTCGAAGCGCTTAGTCGCATATCGCCACTGCAGGGATTCTATTAGTTGCATAGTAAACTGTTGTGCCTACGTTAATTCCCGAGGTCGATAAAAGTTGGGCGACGGGGCGCGGGTGCAAGGGGAGCTTGCAACTTCAAAACCCGCGTCGTACTTTTGCGTCCGCTTTCGCATTCAACCCCGCCCAGGTGGTGGAATTGGTAGACACGCCAGCTTGAGGGGCTGGTGTCCATTGCGGACGTGCAGGTTCGACTCCTGTCCTGGGCACTTTCACGACGGCTCTCTGGCTCCGGCCCGGGGGCCGTTCTGTTTACAGCACCTACCTTTAGCGCATGATTCTTCCCGCCCTGTACCGCGCCCGTGCGGAAGGCCGCAAGCT
>CAZKPE010000168.1:2508-8583 GCA_964554545.1 uncultured Lewinella sp. | reverse complement strand
CCCGGTAGGCGGGGCTGTTTTCGAGTTGATCGGTACCGATCCAGACGTTATTTGCGGGCTTCTTCATGCGAAGGATAAGGTAGGTAAACAACAGCCGGCACCGGATAGCGCGGCTAGCGGGGTTTTCTTTAGTAGTGACAGCGTTGGCAGTTCAGGCCGCCGACATCCTCGACGGTCACGCCGGTACGGACGCCTTCTTTGAGCTCCTCATGGTAACGCTCATAAGACTGGTAGTAATCGTTGTCACTGAACTGTACCTCGGTCTCCCGGTGGCAGTTGATACACCAGCCCATACTGAGCGGGCTGTACTGGTACACCACCTCCATTTCCTGTACGGGGCCGTGGCAGTTTTGGCACTTCAGGTTACCGACCGTCACGTGCTGGGCGTGGTTGAAGTAGGCGTGATCGGGCAGGTTGTGGATACGCGTCCACTCGATGGGGCCGGCCACGCGGTCGTCGCCGGTGTACTCGTCGGTCAGGGCGGCCACGATACCGTCCCACTGCTCATCAACCGTCTGTTCGAGGTAGTCTAGTTCCGGGTCGGCGGCCCCATCACCGGCATCTTGCTGGGCGGTCATGTACTGGCTGGCGATCCACTTTTTGTAGATGTCGGAGGCCTGCTCGTTGGTCATCTGGTCGTAGTTCTCGATGTAGGCCCCTTCCGTGGGGTCCCAGCCGATACTGGCGAAGATCTTGGTTAGTTCCGCCGTGCCGTACTTGCTACCGACCTGGATGGCGCGGTGGCAATTCATACAGGTGTTGACGGCCGGGATGACGGAGTGCTTCGAGCGGCGGGCACCATCGTGGCAGTACTGACACTCGATCTTGTGGATGCCCGAGTGGGTCTCGTGACTGAATTTGATGGGCTGATCGGGCTGGTAGTCCTGCTGGCGACCCAGTTCAATGGCGTGATTGACCGTGGAGTAGCCCCCGAGCACAACCAGGACGAAGATCACGAAGGCGATCATTCCCTTGCTGGTCAGGATCTGGGCCAGGGTGCGGCGGGTCGGGTTAGCGCCCTCCGTCTTAGCCACCATATACTGTAGGTTGCTCGTGATGCGGGCCAGGATGAGCGATAGCAGCAGCAGTGCCCCGCCGAGGATGATGAAGAGCCAGGTATTGTCCGTCTCCTCCGCGACAACGATATTATCCGTCGAGCGAACGCCCTTCATTCCGTAAGTGCCGGTGTACACGCCGTCGATATAGGCCAGCAGATGCTCCACATCGGCATCGCTCAAATTGGTGTAATTCGACATCTGGGTCGGCTTCCAGGCATTCCAGACGGCAATGGCCTGAGCACTCTCACCGGAGCCGATCAGCTTCTGCGACTGCTGTACCCAGCGGTAGAGGTGCTCGCGGGGCTCACCGGCCCACCGCTCCTCCACCCCGCCGAGGGCGGGGCCGGTCAGGTCGGCCTTCATACTCCCGGCATGACAGGAACCACAGACGTTTTCTTTCCACAGCGCGGCACCCAGGGCGGGGTCGCCCTCGCCGGGAGCTACCTCGTCGGAAACCGGGGCGGCCACCTCCTCCGCCGCGGCGGAAGGTTCGGGATCGCCTTCGGCCACGCTTGCGGCGGTCGGATCGTCGGCGGGATCATTTTGGGCAAGTAGGGGGGTTCCGGCCAGTAGCAGTCCTAATGAAAGGACCGTAAGCCAGAGAATTTTGCTGAGGTATGTCATTATAATATTGACATTTAAGAAGTTGTACCGGCGTGGAACCAAGCCCCTCCGGAACGGTCACGCAAAGATACTTTCATGACATTTCTTTAACAAACTTGTTCAGGTATGGGCCTTCCATTTAGATTTCGTCTAAATAAGGGCAAGCATTACACCTGCGCCCGCGCCCCCGAACTTTCCCCCCGGGGCTTCGTATTGGGCGTATGCAGCAAACTAGTGATACCACCACCATGCGCTACAATTCATTTGGTACTACCGACTGGCGGGTGTCCAAGATCTGTCTGGGCACCATGACCTTCGGACAGCAGAATACCGAAGCCGAGGGGCATCGGCAACTGGACCTGGCCCGCGAGCGGGGCATCAACCTGATCGACACCGCCGAGATGTACTCCGTGCCCCCGAAACCCGAGACCCAGGGCAGCACCGAACGCATCATCGGCAGCTGGCTGAAAGACCGCGACGATAGAGCCGAATTCTACCTGGCCACCAAGATCGCCGGCCCGGCCAATATGGCCCGCCACATCCGCCAGCCCCTGGGTTTCGGATCGACCCAACTGGACGACGCGGTCGGTAAAAGTCTGAACCGGCTGCAGACCGACTATATCGACCTTTACCAACTGCACTGGCCGGAGCGGCAGACCAATTTCTTCGGCCAGCGGGGGGTGACCGAGCTGGACGGCTGGGAAGACAACTTCCTCGAAGTCCTGCAACACATGCAGCTGCTGATCGACCGCGGGCAAATACGCGCCTGGGGAGTAAGCAACGAGAGTGCCTGGGGGCTGATGCGCATCCTACACTTGGCGGACGTACACGGGCTGCCGCGGCCGGTGAGCATTCAAAACCCCTATAGCCTATTGGCCCGCGGTTTCGAGGTGGGACTCAGTGAAGTATGTCTACGCGAGAACATTGCCGGCTTCCCCTACTCTCCCCTGGCGATGGGCCGGCTGACTGGCAAATACCTGAGGGGGACCGACACGCCCGAAAGCCGACTGAACCAGTTCACCCACTACACCCGCTATAATAGCGAGAACTGCCTGGCCGCTACGAAGGCTTACGCCGCTATTGCCGAGCGGCACAGCCTCTCCCTCACCCAGATGGCGCTGGCCTTCGTCACCAACCGCCCCTTCACTCAGAGCAACATTATCGGTGCCACTTCCGTAAGCCAGTTGCGGGAAAATATTGCTAGCATCGACCTGCGCTTATCGCGGGACGTGCTCGAGGAAATCGAGGAGGTGCAATCCCGCTACCCGAACCCGGCGGTATAAAGTGCTTAGTTTCGCCCCCACTTAGAGAAAATCAGCATCATGCAGTTACCCGTCGAACGTAAGCAACTCCGTTTATACGGCGATCCCAGCCGGGTCATCGGTCGTTTCTTCTGGGCCGGTAAGGACCGGGCCTACCAACTCATCGACCGCGTCATCGACCTGAACGATCAGGATACCCACGACACGCTCATGCGGACCCTGCGCGACTTCGCCCGCCGCCACCGCAATACCATCGGCATTTACCGCCGCCACCTGAACGCGGCCCTCGACCGGGTGCCCGAGCAGCGGGAAAAGGTCATGGCCCTGAGCGAAGAGAAGAAAGCGCTGATCGGTGCCTACTTTACCCATGAGTACAGTATTGAATCGGCAGCCTTCTTCAACCCTTCGGTCGTTCCCGCCCTGGACCAGACCGGCTTGCAGGAGGGGCAGATGCGCATCGTGATGAGCATGCGGGCCGTAGGTGAGGGGCACACCAGTTCGATCGTCTTTCGCAACATCGTACTGGACAGCGACAACACACCCCTGGCCGAGCCGACCAATCCCTTCGTCGGGCTGGCCGAGCGCATCCACTATAGCCAGTATAGCAAGGAGCAGTTCTACGAGCGGACGCACGAACAACGGGAGATCAACGAGGAGATCTACGACCGCCTGATCAAAGACCTGCCGGAAAACTTCAACCACCGCGAGCTGTACGAGCGCTACTGGCACCTATGGACGCAGTACCCCGAAGACAGCAGCGAGCGCGATCAGCTGAACCGGCTCATGACCGTGGCCGACCGCTACTACGAACTCCACTTCAGCCTCGATACCGACATCAGCGAACGGGTGCTCTACCCCATGATCGACTTCGAGATGAAGGGGATGGAGGACGCCCGCTTCCTGCAGTTCGTGAATGAGGATGGCAGCAAGGTCTACTACGGCACCTACACGGCCTACAACGGCAATCAGATCCGGCCGATGATCATCGAAACCCACGACTTTTACAGTTTCGTGGTCCGGCCCGTATACGGGGACGCGGCGGTGAACAAGAACCATGCCATCTTCCCCCGCAAGATCAACGGTAAGTACTACGTGCTTTGCCGCATCGACGGCATCAACAACTACATCATTAACAGTGACCGGCTGCAGGTGTGGGACGATGCCGTCAAGCTGGCCGAGCCGAAGTATAGCTGGCAGCTTTACCAGGTCGGAAATTGCGGAGCTCCCCTGGAAACCGACCGGGGCTGGCTGGTGGTGACCCACGGCGTCGGCCCCATGCGCAAGTATTGCCTCGGGGCCATGCTCCTTGACCTCGAGGACCCTACTAAGGTGATCGGCCAACTAAAAGAACCCCTCCTCTCCCCCATGGACGACGAGCGGGAAGGCTACGTGCCCAACGTGGTATACAGCTGCGGCAGCATCATCCACAATGGCGAGCTCTTCATCCCCTACGGGATCAGTGACGAGGCGGCGCGGTTTGCTACGGTAAATTTGGATTTACTGCTGGATCGGCTGACTGGGGGCTAGGGACTTTGCTTGCTGGGGCTCTTCACCACGGATTATCACGGATTTTCCCGCAGGACCTTCAAGTGTTCATCGGACCTTGAAGCGTCCGGAGGATACCTACCGATCCAAAATTGTCTTATACACCTCAATATACCCCTCCACCATCCGCTCCACGCTAAAGCGGTCGCGGGCGGTAGTGGCAACGGTCCGGCGATCGAGTTCGGAACAGGCGGGTACCAACTGAACCGCCTCGTCTACCGAATTAACCAGGTAACCCGTCTGCCCGTGCGTGATGAGCTCGGGCATGGAACCGCGGCGGAAGGCGATGACCGGCGTACCCGTCATCATCGCTTCGGCCACGCTTAGTCCGAAGGGTTCCTCAAACGAAATAGGGTGAAGCAGGGCGGTGGCGTGCCCCAGAATGCGGTCGCGCTCGGCTGGACCGACGTTGCCCAGATAGCGTACCCGCTCACCATCAATGTGGGGCTCTACCTGCTCGCGAAAATAATCGTGATCCTGAACCAGCCCGGCCATGACGAGGGGGCGGCCGGCGCGGTCGGCGATGGCGATGGCCTCAGCGGCACCTTTCTCCGGATGGATACGGCCAAAGTACACCAGGTACTCTGCCGGCGATTCGTTGACGGTGAATTGATCCGTATCGACCCCGTTGTACACCGTGGCGATATAGTCGATTCGCTCGTCCCGGTTCGCGTCGCTGATGGAGACGTAGTCCGTGCTGTCGTTGTAGCGCTGATAGACCGGTACGATCCGATCGCTACTGAATCCGTGTACGGTGGTGACCATGGGCGTAGGCGTAAGCCCGGCGTAACCGAGCGGCATGAAATCGAATTGGTTGTGGACGAGGTCGAACTGCTGGGCAATCCCCATGACGTGGCTGATGTGGGTGTATTCAATAATCTTCGGATCGAGATCGGTCCGCTCGGCGTAGCCCGCCGGCACGGTAGCGACCAGTTTGCCGGCGGTTCGGCTGGTGCCGGTGGCGAATAATGTGACGTCAATACCGCGACGGAGCAGTCCTTCGGTCAGGTGACTGGTGACCTGCTCCCAGGGCCCGTAAGCGCGGGGAGGGGTTGCCCAGGCGACGGGGGCGAGCATGGCTATCCTCACGGGGCCGTCAGCTCGCTCGTAGCGAAGCCGTTAAGCAGCGTTTTTAATGCCCGCCGGCTAGCGGACTCCGGCTCCTCCTCCTCTTCGCGATCGTCCGCCTCCGTCATGGTGACCCGGCTGATGAGGTAGGCCAGCAAACTTTCCGCCCCCTGATTCTGATTGACCCCGGAGGCCATCAGCCCGTCGTAGCAGCCGCCGGTTTCCCGGTTGTAAACGGGAGCTTTCAGATCATTCTTCCCCAGGAACCACGTGAATGCCTGTAGCAGATGGCGGCAGTGCGCCTGCAGTTCCTGGTGCCGGCAGGCTTCGTTGAAGAGCAACACCTTACACATCACGTCTACCGGCTGCTGGTCGAAACGGGGCCGCTCCCGTCGCCAAACGAAGGGTTCGACGCAGCCGATCGGACTGCAAACTCCGTCAACGATGGTTTGCTCGGCCAAAAACGCCGTAGATGAAATCGCCGCCTCCCGTATCTTCTCCTTATTGAGGTGGTTCAGTGCCCGGAAGAGCGCAAAGGG
>CAZKPE010000168.1:0-2408 GCA_964554545.1 uncultured Lewinella sp. | reverse complement strand
AGGGGGGGAAGCTCAATGGCGGACTGCCCCTTCCGTTCTCGATCGTAGGCCAGCCGTACCTTACCGAATAGATCGATGTATTCCCGCCCGATGGCGGGCCACAGCAGTCGGCCACCATATTCGGCGGCCCGATTACGCAGTTCCGTCAGTGAGTCTCGGTCGGTAAATAATGCGTTGACCGTTTCGGCCAGTGCTTTACTGTCGTGGAAGGGGAATAGCCGCCCCCGCCCCTCGGCCAGCAGCTCGGTCGCATGCCAGAAGGGGGTGCTGACCACCGCGGCCCCCGCCCCCACGGCGTAGGCGAGCGTCCCACTGGTGATTTGGGCCTCGTTGGGATAGGGTACGACGTATATATCGGTAGCCCGTAAACAATCGAACAGCTCCTGCTCGCTGGCAAACTTGCTGACCATCTCCAGATTGTCCCCCACCCCGAGCTCCGTGGCTAATTCCTGGAGGTATTCCCGGTACTCTTCCCCCGTATCGCGAACGACGTGGGGGTGCGTTTTACCCAGTACCACGTAGCGGGTATTGGGAAATTCCCTGACAATCTCCGGCAGTGCCCGGATACTCGTCTCAATGCCCTTGCCCCGGCCCAGTAGCCCAAAGGTGAAGAGCACCCGCTGCCCCGTCCAACCCAACCGCTCCCGGATTTCTTCCCGGGGAGGCGATGCAATGACCGGTACGCCGTGCTCGATAATGTGGATCTTTCCGGCGGGTAACTGGAATACCTCGGTCAGCAACGAACTTGCCAGTTTCGACATCACCACGACCGCCTGGGCCCGCTCCCCGATCCGCTTCAGCGTCGTCCGCTGTCCGTAGGAAGGCTCTTTAAGGACGGTATGAAACGTTACGATCAACGGTATCCGCAGACGATCCAGAAGGTGTAAAATATATACCCCGTCATCCCCCCCGAAGATACCGTACTCATGCTGCAAAATGAGCAGATCAAAGCCTTCGGCATTGAGGTGGTCAGCGGTGGCACGGTAATCGGCGGCCTCCTGCGGGCGGATGGTACGGGTGACCTCGGCGGGGTAATCGTGGTCGTCGGCGGGGTCCTCCATGGCGATCACCTCGGCGTAGTCGGCGATCGTTTCCGCCTTCAGGTTACTCAGGATCGCGCGGGCCAGGCTGTTCGTGAAGGTGCCGATGCCGCAGGCTTTCGGTGGGTAGTTCCCGAGTAAGGCAATTTTCATCAGTGGGACCGGGTAGGTGTGTTGTGGGTTGTTCCCCTATTCAAACCCCGGGCTCCACCTTCTGGTTCGTGTCCTTTGCCGCTATAACGGCCGTATTCGGGACCATTCCCGCCCAACACCCTGGTTTTCCTAGCTTCTCAAATATGAGAAAGTGTTGGCTTTTCTGGATTTGGGCGCGGACGCAGGTGTGGAGGGAGTCGGAAACGGAGAAAGGCCACCCCCGGAAGCTACCGGAAATGGCCCTACGCATACCCACTTGTGGGATTGCTCTCCCCGCTTTATACGTGCGCCGCCAGTTTCGTTACACCCCCGCCGCAAGGGGAATGGTTATCTTGCCCCCCAGCAATCGACCCCGCCCATGGCTAAACGACTTTCCGGCAAGAAACCCTCCCCCAAGGACCTCCGCAGCAGCCTCGACAAGGTCGGAGGTAGCAGCGGGCTGAGCGCCCTCTTCCCCGGGCAGCGGTTGGATAAGGCCTCGGAGGAAGAAACCATCCGGACGCTCAGCCGCAATTTCGCCATGCTGCCGATCGACAGGATCAGCGCCAATCCGGATCAGCCCCGACAGGACTTTGAAGATGAGCCCCTCCGGGAGCTGGCCGACAGCATCCGGGTGCACGGTATCATTCAGCCGATGACGGTGCGCCATATGGGCGACGGCTCCTACCAGATCATCAGCGGCGAACGGCGCTTCCGGGCCAGCCAGATGGCCGGTCTGAAGGAGGTACCCGCCTTCATCCGCACGGCCAACGACCAGTCGCTGCTGGAAATGGCCCTGATCGAGAATATTCAGCGCGAAGACCTCAATCCGATGGAGGTGGCCTATTCCTATTTACGGCTACAGGAGGAATTTAACCTGACGCAGGAGCAACTCGCCCACCGGGTGGGAAAGAAGCGGTCCACGATTACGAACTACCTGACGATCCTGAGCACCTCCAACCGCGTGCGGCAGGCCATCAAGGACCGTAAGATCAGCATCGGGGCCGCCAAGACATTTTCCGGCATCAAGGACATTGCCCAGCAGGAAACCTTTCTCGACGACATCCTCTCTCACCCCAACTGGTCGGTCCGCGACATCGAGCGGGAAAGCCGAGTGTACAAGACGAAGAACCGCGTCCGTAAGGGCAAACCCGCCACCTCCGACGACGCCCGACAGGTGAAGCGCGCCTTCGCCGAGTTCTTCGGCACCAATAAGGTGAAGGTGAAAATGGACGA
>CAZKPE010000167.1:0-8734 GCA_964554545.1 uncultured Lewinella sp. | reverse complement strand
CCATATCGTCGGCGAGCACGGAGCCGAAGCCCAGACTGGCATTGGTGTGCAGCCAGGCGTAGCCCCGTTCCTGGTAGGGCCGCAGGGTAGCTTGTAGATTGGGCGGGGACGCAGGTGCGGAGTCTTCCCGTAATTTGACGATCAAGCCCCGTAGTTCCTCACTGATCCCGACGGGAGCCCCTTCGTATTCTTCGGTGAACAGGGCTTCGAGGCGTTCGTGGGCGTTCAGGCCGGGTTCTCCCGCATTGAGTTTATCCAGGATGCGGGCCACTTCCGCCCGGTCGACCATGACGTAGCTGCCCTTCCACTTCACCAGTCCGTCGGCCCCGGTGACTAATTGCCGAAACTCTGCCTCCGTCATCAGCCGATCGCCGATAGCGGCCTGCCAGCGGAATTGCAGCATCCGCTCCAGCGAGATCACCCCCGATAGCTCGAACAGTTGGGTGCCGGGCTTGGTCGCCGCATCCAGTCCGAGGGAGGGGCGCAGGAGCTTTTTCAGGGCCGCGGGTAGCAGTACCTGTATTCCCAGCGCCTCCATACTCGGCAGTACGGCGGTGAGTACGGGCGTGAAGTCGGCGACCGAAAAGAGCATCGGGGCCTCCCCGTTCTTCGCCAGGTAGTCGCTTAGGGCGGGGAAGTGGGCCGCGAGGAAGGCTAGCGTCTTAATGGTCCGCAGCCGGTCCTTCGCCGCCGCCCCTTTAAGCCACTCGGTAAGCGGGATGGGTGGTCCCTGCTTTTCGGCTTCGCTGTCGTGGATGAGCACGTCGACCTCCAGTCCGTCCTCCGTTTCCACCACCCGGAGTACCGGCACGTAGCGCTGTTCGGCCAGGTAGAGTTGCTGCAGCCAGCGGTGGATGGCCCGCCCGAAGTTCTCGGTGCCGGTAAGGGCGAATTCCTGCTGCCCCCTCAGTAGAAACAGCCGCTCCGCCGGGTCCGAGGCCGTCAGCTTGTCCGTACCGGCCCGCAGGATGATGCCGATGAGGGCGGACAGCAATTGCTCCCCCTCCCGGGCGGCGGTGAATTCGTGGAAGTTGCCGTGCTCGTCCACCCAGTATAGCAGGGTCGGTGCCACCAGTTGGTAAAAGGACTGCAGCGTCGCGTTCAGCCCCTCGTTCGAAGTAGCCGGCACGTACTGCAGGATATATTTCCCCTCATCGACGTTGAGCAGCCTTGGGACGTACGATTTTCGTTGCACCTGCGTCCGCGCCAACTGAAAGGCCAACAAGAGGCTACGCGCTTCCTTGGGTAGCAGGTGACGCTCGATCTGTTCCAGGTGGGTGAGCCAGTCCAGTAGCTCGGCTTCCCCGGTGATTTGAAGGAGTACGGCATCTTCCTGCCCGAAGGCGCTCAGGTTACCCAGGTGAAAGTTCTCATCCAGGTGTAGCTCCAGCTGACTGGCCGGGGGCAGCAGATCGGGGAGGGCCGGAACGTCTTTGTCATCACGCCGCCAGAGCTTATCGGCGTAGCGGGCCGCGGCGGTGTAGGTCTTACCCAGGAAGCCCAGAAAATCACTTCCTCCCGCGAAGGGCGGCGTGGCGGGCAGCCGGCGGACGGCCTGCCAACCCGTATCCCCGATCCGGCTGAAATCGAGGGCACGGGCGCGTTCTTCGTCCCACCGAAAGGGTGGGGTGCCGGCGACCTCCTGCACTAACTCGGCCAGATGGGTGGGTTCTTCCGCTTCCTCCTCTTCGGCATCGGTGAGGAGTTCAGCCTTCAGGTCCAGTCCCCGCAGCCGGAAGAGTTCAAAGGGGTCGGCATCGATGGCGCCGGCCAGCACGTAGCAGACGGCCGCCAGGTGTTTACAGGGCACGGCCCAGTCGGGACAGCTACAATCGGGGTTCAGCTCGTCGAAGGTCTCAGGGAAGAGCGTCAACCCCTGTTCACTCACCACCTCCGCCACTTCGCTAGGCAGACTGCCCGTGAGCAACTCGCCGAGCAGGGCTGGGTTGGCGCGGATACCGGCCAGTACCTTCCGGGCGGCGGGTTCCGGCCAGGGTGCCCAGTCGATGCTGATCAGGTAGGGGTAGTAGCTACTGCCCTGCACCTGGGCGGTGATGCGGCCGGGGCGGGGCTGTTCGAGAGCTTCCACCAGTCCCTTATTCGCGTAGGTCTTGCCCCGGCTCAGGCGGCCGGAGTCGTCGATCCGCTGCAGGGCAGCCAGGAATTCCTTCCCCCACCAGCTCGTACCGTATTCACGGCGGTAGCTGCCGGCCCGCGCCTGGGGGGCGGGGCCGCTGCGGTACCAGCCGTAGCGGCCGGTGGAGGGGCGTCTTCCGCGTTTGGGCATTCATGACTCGTTTAAAAGGTAAATTATGAAAAGACGATGGGGCGGACCTATGAAACGGGGCCGGAAACTTCCAGTCGTTCGTTTACAGGCGAAGTCACCACAAGTCTAATCATTTGCGGTATACTTCGCGCGGTCATCAGATGTGAAAATTTGGCGCCGCTATTTTTTCGTCCGGGTAGGCGCAAAACGTAGGCGACGCCGTAGCGTCGGCGAGGCTTTGCAACGCCGCCGGGCGGGAAAAGAGCAGGTCAAAAATCACTTAAGGTGACCGCGCGAAGTATATACCGAACGAAGGTTAGACGGGGCTAACGCGGGTTGCCATCGCCCAGACGTTAAGGAGTAGACAGCTGCCGCGCGCTGCATCGGCAGTAGCGGGCAATTCGAGCACATTGCCCAATACTGTATCGTCCGGTTCATCCGCTTACCCCCAAATGGTAACATGAATGCTCTGGGTAGGCAACATGCCGCATGCCAGACCAAATCTGAACTAATCTCCAAAAAATTTGCCACTCCACAAATAGTAGAGTGACGGGCTATATACTTGTGGCAATAAACGAAAACGCGATACAATAATATAGCCGGATGTACATCCACTACATTACCGACCTCATCGTTGTCAACAAGAAAGTCAGGCAGCCAAGGTTCCATGCAAGGCTGGCTTTTCCAAAAGCCGGCAAAACATGCGCATTCTACCGAAGTGCCTTATCGCATGAACTCATCAGGCGGTCAACACCTCGCTGCCACCTACGACGCGCTCCGAACGGCTTGCTATACTAGATTTTATACATCATGGCCCATCTGCGGTCGAACCAATAATTTTTCTTCATCCAAAATTTTTGTAAAATGAAAAATCTTTCAAACCAGGAACTTAATACCTTAACGGGAGGAGAGTCAGGATGGTATTACTTAGGCAAAGCGGCTAAGTTTGTATGTGATACGGCGTCTGATTTTGCGGATTGGGTTGGGTCCGGTTCGGCGAATGGTAGTGCAAATGTCGGAACATACCCAGGTCTAGGATACTAATTGGCATAGCTTTCGGTACTTCAGCCAACCTGGGCATATTTTCACTATCCGCGACATTGGAGCCTCACCATATTCGAGACGACGCGACCTGCGCTTATCGGCTCGCCGGTATGAAAGTGGATCTGTCTTGGTTAGTCGGATCGGAAGGTAAACGTTTAATCATTTAAATAAAATTGAAATTATAAAGTATGAAACCAATTCATTCGCACGAACTAGAAGCTACAAATGGTGGACTGTGGTGGATCGCTGCCACCGCATTGACCCTTGCGGTTCTCAATACGGACTGGGACAAAGCCGGGGAAGACTTTATGCGGGGTTTTAACGGAGAATAGTACACAACAGTAGGAGGGGGGGGCTCGTCCTCGTGTTCGCGCGTTACCGCGGCGAAAGCTCCTCCCCTCCTTATTTACTGTAAACTCGTCGCGACCCCGCCCTTGTGGCTGCTCCAGTAATGTTATCGTCCCTACGTTAGCGGCGTCAGTTTTTCGCTTTTGATAACCGTGCGAACTATGTTCCTAAGTAAACACCTCGGATGGTACATCAACGATGGGTTATTTGGATATTTACCGTATCTATGTCATTTGGTCTCAGGTATAAGAGAGCTACGGCTTCGTCGGGTGTAGTTGCCCATGACAAGCAAGCGTCTCGTTTTTCCTAAATCAGACAGTAGAACGGTAACCGTTCGTTAAACTAAATCGCATCCAAAATGAAAAAAGTAGCCACAATTACGATGCTAGTAATTGCCATCATAATTAATCTACTAAACATTGACTACGACGTTAACCTCCTTTCTACACCTAATACGGTTCTGGTTGTGAACGCCGCTGCGTATATCATACTGATCGCTTATATACTGAAGTCCCGAATGCCTTCCGGAAGATAGTGGACGAAGTGGCATGTGTGCAGCTACCATGCAAGGCACTGGTGCCGGAGTGCAGCCTTTTCGTGGCGTGAGAGAAGAGCTCGTGGTGAAGCTATGAGACTTTCAGGTACGGAAAACGGGTAAGCATTAATGAAAAAGCCAGGAAGGGTAAGCGCCTTTACTGCTGAAAGAAATTTTCCGTAGAAGGCGGGGTTACCTTCCTTACCCAGGGAGTATGAACGGGCAAGGGTGGGACCATTTTCCTTACCTACATATCAGCACTATGAACACACTTTACCGCGCTGCCCTGCTCGGGGCGACCCTGTTATCCTTATGCGTATCGGCGCAAACAGTCCAGAAAATCACCGATGCACCCGTATCGAACTCGGGGGGAAGCTCGCAAATTATCGACTACGCCTCCTTTTTCGGGAAGGTCTACGTGATCCATGAGAGTGAACCCCATCAGCGGCGGGCCTTCGCTACCATGGACCTCACGACCGGCCAACTAACCTTCATCCCCTACGATGAAGCGATCGACGCCGGCGAGGTAAGCTCGCGGAACCAGTCGCGCTATTTTCGGGTCGGCGATCGGCTGGTGGCTAGGGTCGGAGGGTCTCCGCTTACTCAGGCGCTCTATTCGGTCAATACCCAGGGTGTGGAGCGGCTCACGGGGCCGGGCCTTGCCGTCGTAAGCGAAGCAGTCCCGTTCAAGGGCACGCACTACTTCCTGGCGCTTAGGGACTTTGGTTCTCTGGACGCCGACAATAACCATACCGTGAATCGAAGTATATATCTCTACAAAACCGACGGGACGCCGGAAGGAACGGTTGAGGTAATGCAGTTGCCCCACCCCGGCTATTTCAATTACGCTGATTTATCATTCGAAGAACCGAGACTTACCCACTGGCTCAAGGCCGGAACGGACCGGCTACTTATCTCGGCCCAGCAGCATGATGGTCCCACGCTCCACCTCTACAATCCGCAAAGCGAATCCCTTACCCATATCCGATTAGCTCCGGGTGATGATCTGGCTGATCAGGCGCTCTTTTTCCAGTATAGTCACGATGACAGAGGATACGACCCGGGGCCCGCGGTGGATGTCGCCTACGCCGATGGATCCTTCTACATGGCCGAGTCCTTTACTAACGTTATTTATCGGATCGACGAAGCCAGTGGGGCTATGACGGCACTCAACGATCCCGAAGGTATACTTAGCAACGCGCCTTGGAACACCGTCTATTCCTTCGCTGCTACCGACGACGGCGAGGTGTTCGTGCAGGTATATAATCCGCTGATTTACGAATCAACGGTAGCTTCTATCACTGGAAGCGACATACCTACTCTGAGTACCCTGTCTGAATCTATATACGCTCCCGATGCCCCCATACAAACCGACGGTAGCCGTATCTTCTACCTCAGCGAAGAGAATGGAACCCCAACCGTTTTTGCTTACGAACCTACTACGATGGGTACGACCAATTTATTCAGTCTTAGCGGAGAAATAGTCATAAATAGTGAATACGAGTTCGTTGTCGATGGCAATTTCCTTTATCTGCTTGAACGTTATGGAGGATTCAGTTCTACCCCGGCTTACCGGTTCTCGCTAACGACGCAAAATCTTACCCTCATCCCCTCCGGAAATGAGCGCGGAGACTACGCGATAACCGATGACGGGATCGTATTTAATGGATTTGGCGAACTCGACGGTCACGCTTCCATTAAACCCCAATACCTCGCTCGCGACCAAAATGAGCCTACGGTTTACGCCCCCGCCGAGGACTACCGCTTCGGAGGAGTATACTTCGCGGCACCGGCGGGGGGGAATACTGTCCGCATTAGCTATAACGCGGACGACGGCTTTAAGCGTGAGCGCTACGACCCCGCCACGGGAACGACTACTGGGTTGAACAGTGAATTTCCCGGGGTTACCACGAGTAGTGCCTACTTCGCGGGTGTGGTAGGCGATCAACTCATCGTTCGCGAGAACAGCAGCGACGGTACCTCATTCTACGCCTACATCGACGAGAAACCGGAACCGCTGATCGACGCTGAGTCCAATCAACCGTTTCGGCTTCCAAGAGGTGTGCTGCGGCTTTATAATCACATCTACTGGGTGAATTACGGAACGGAATTCACCCCGGAGGTAAGAGCGGTAGAGGGCATGGAAGTAAGCCTGATCGCAACCGGTCAGACGACTACGTTGGCATTAAGCGACATTACGCTTTCCGGTGGCCGGGTGACGATGCGATTCTCGGGGCGGACGATCGGTAGCGACACTAAATTTTTCATCGTAGACGACCGTAGCGGTACCGTTTTGATGGATAGCCTGTTATCCAGTCTTCATTACCGCCACCTGGTCAGCGCCGAAAGCGGAACCTGGTTCGCCCACCACGATACGCTGGCGGATGCGTATAGCCTGCGGTACATCCGCTACGATGGCACGCCGGCAACCAGCATCCCCCTTACGGGCAACCTGGAACCCGCCGGCCGTTTAGATCCTATGGCGATCGGGGAACGCCTCCTGTTCAACTTGCCCGACGAAACGGGTAGCCGCTGGTGGTCAGCTGATGCCGCGGCGGGTACCATCACCGCCATGCCGGGAGCCCGTCCGCTCGGCGATCACTCAGACTTCGATCTGTACGCACAATCCACTCCTTCGGCGGTCTTTTACGCCGGCGTGAACGATGAACGGAATGAGGTAACGCTCTGGCGCACCGACGGAACCCCCGACGGAACTTACCAGGTAGCGGATATCAACCCGACCCCCAGCCTAGCTTTTAGTAGCAATACCCGTTACAATGACTCCCTGCTCGTATTGGCCGCCGCCGGCCCCCAGGGTGTCGAGCCCTATGTGGTCGACATGACTGCGGAGGATCGTACGGCGCTACTGGCGGATATCAACCCCGGCGGCGGGCATAGCTACCCTGATGACATCATCGTGTGGGACGAAGGCGTGTACTTCACCGCCTACCCTGATGCACAGGGCGCCCGCCAGTTGTACTACGTTCAGGATTTCAATACCTCCACCCCCCGTCTCCAAACCGTCGTCCGCCTCTCCCTCTACCCCAACCCCACCACCGAGCGGGCCCGGGTGGAGGTGACCGATCAGCACCAACTGCGCGAGATCGAGGTAATGGACAATCTCGGTCGCCGCGTTCTCCGGCAAGCGGGCGGCGGGCAACGGGCCGAGTTGGATGTGTCGCGGCTGCCGGCCGGAACCTACCACGTCATCTCCCACTTCGTGGACGGGGGCCGGGGCTACGGCAAGCTTTCGGTAGCCCGCTAGTACCATAATTCGGGCGCCCCGATAGCTATCGGGGCAGGTGCCAAGCTGTACGGCCAATGAAAGTGAATCGGCTATCCGTCGCGGTACGGGTAGCCGATTTGCTGTTTAGGGTACTCCAATTTCTTCCTCGGAGCGGAGCTGCTCGGCCTTTAGGTCTGCAGCTCGCTGGGTATAAATACAAAACCTGACAGCACGTCCTCTCCGCTGGGTTGATAGTTGGTGACGGGAGCGGCGCTCAGGTTATCTCGACTTCTAACGCTTTTACCCGAAAAACCACCCGCTCGCAATTCGTGTAAGCATCCGTCTCGGCATAGCCCCGGCGGGCGAAAAAGCGGATGCTGCGCGTGTTGTCGCGTTTGATCATTGCCGTAACCGCCCGCGCCTCATCGTAGGTCTGCCGCACGTACCATTCCAGCACGTCCAGGGCCGGGTCGGCCACCCCACTGCCCCGGAATGCTTCGGCTAGCTGGATACCGACCAGGGGGTTGGGCATACCGCGACCGAAGCGTTCCAGGCTCAGGTCATAGAGATGCACCACGCCGACTAGTTGTTCGCCCTCGCCGAGTCGTAGTGTATTCTCGGAGCCGAAAAGTCGTTGCTCGGTGAAGTCAGCCGTTTCGTCGGTGGTACGCACGATCAGGTAGTCGACCGCGCCCCGCTTGCCACTGAAGGGAGCATAGCCGTACAGGTAGAGTACCTGCTCGTATAGCCGTTCGCATTCGCGGTATTCCGGTTCGATAAAGGTGGTATCGCCCTGCGCAAGTAGCGGCCAGAGCTCGTTGTAGTTATCGAAGTGCAGGCGCTGCAGTCGAACACCCGGCCCTTTGAGCCCGTCCGGGAAGCTCCACCGCGGCGTGCGGCCCAGGTTTCGGTGCACCCAGTACCACATCGAATCACTAGCGGGCGGCAGGGGGTGCTCGTGACGGTGCATGCTGGCTAAGGTAAAAGATTCCATATTCAGGGAGTACTCTCTCGGACGGGAAGTCCACGACATTCTCGGAGTGGAACTCCTTGACGGTAGAACTCCTCGGCTGTGCCGCCCTCCTTGGACAGGATGTCCTCGGCCCAGCTCGGAGCGGAGCTCCTCGACCTTTATGAACCCGCCGGCGGACAGGGCAAGGTCGCGCTGATCCCAAGTTTCCGGCCGACGGCACCTCAGCGTCCTGTAGGGACGCGTCCCCCCTTTCCCAAACCTTCAGGTTTGGGCGAACCCACTCCCCCCGCACCCGCGTCCCCGCACAAATCAGCCTACCTTCCGTTCTCACATCCCAACCCC
>CAZKPE010000166.1:0-8759 GCA_964554545.1 uncultured Lewinella sp. | reverse complement strand
ATGGAGACCGCCATGATCGAAGAGATGGCCGACCAGATGATCGACCTGACGGGCTGCGAGCGGGAAGACATCATCCTGGCCTCCGGCAAGACCGGCATCGGCGTTCCCGAGATCATGGCCGCCGTCGTCGACCGCATCCCCCCGCCGACCGGCGACCCGGAGGCACCTTTGCAGGCACTCATTTTCGACTCCGTCTTCAACCCCTTCCGTGGCGTGATCGCCTACGTGCGCGTCATGAACGGCCAGCTGAAGAAGGGCGACGAGCTGAAGTTCATCGCCACCGATGCGACCTACGAGGCCAACGAGGTGGGCGCCATGGAGATCACCCCTAAGCCCCAGGAGGTGGTCGGCTGCGGCAACGTCGGCTACATCATCACCGGCATCAAGGAAAGTGCCGAGATCAAGGTTGGCGACACCGTCACCACTGCCGACCGCCCCGGCGAGATGCTGGCCGGCTTCGAGGAGGTCAAGCCCATGGTCTTCGCCGGCATTTTCCCGCTGGATAATGACGACTTCGAGCCCCTGCGCGACAGCCTCGAAAAGCTCCAGCTCAACGACGCCAGCCTGGTCTTCGAGCCCGAAACCTCGGCCGCCCTGGGCTATGGCTTCCGCTGCGGCTTCCTCGGGATGCTCCACCTGGAGATCGTGCAGGAGCGGCTCTTCCGGGAGTTCAATATGGACGTCATCACCACCGTGCCGAACGTGACCTACAAAGTCACCGACACCAAGGGCAACGTCACCGAGATCCGCAACCCCGCCGAGCTTCCCGAGGTGAACCACCGCGCCATGGTGGAAGAGCCGATGATCACCGCCCAGATCATCACCACCACCGACTACATCGGCGCTATCATGACCCTCTGCATCGATAAGCGGGGCACGCTCACCAAACAGACCTACCTCAGCCCCGAGCGGGTCGAGCTCCACTTCATCCTGCCGCTGGCCGAGATCGTCTTCGACTTCTACGATCGACTCAAGAGCATCAGCCGCGGGTACGCCAGCTTCGACTACCAGCCCAAGGACTACCAGGAGACCGACCTGGTGCGAATGGACATCAAGCTCAACGGGGAGAACGTCGACGCCCTTTCCGCCCTGGTTCACCGCAGCAAAGCCGAGCAGATCGGCCGGCAAATGTGCAAGAAGCTGCGCGAGCTCCTGCCCCGCCAGCAATTTATGATCGCCATCCAGGCCGCCATCGGTGCCAAGGTCATCGCCCGCGAGACGCTTTCCGCCATGCGTAAGGACGTCACCGCCAAGTGCTACGGGGGTGACATCAGTCGTAAGCGCAAGCTGCTCGAAAAGCAGAAAGCCGGTAAGCGGAAGATGCGGCAGTTTGGCAAGGTGGAGGTGCCGCAGAAGGCGTTTTTGGATGTGTTAAAGTTGGATTAGGCTGCCGGTTTTTACCGTTTGCCTGTTGTAGAGTAGTTCGATTTGTTCTTCCGGTATGCGTTGGTGATGGTGGGGTGTATGCTGCTTTCGCAATTCGGTGGGGCAACCACACCCCTCGATTCCCTCTACCGTCAGTACCAACGCAACAGCCCGAACTGGAGCCCCGAGCGACGTTTGCAACAGGGTATCGAGTTGAGCATCGACCTGACCGGCGACTCCGAACAGCTGGATGCGGAAACCGACCTGCTGCTGCGTGACCTGGAAGTACTGGCCCTGCAACTCGGCGATAGTACCGCCTACGCCCGCGTGCTCGTCAGCCGGGGCTGGCTGGAACTCTACCGGGGCAACACCGATGCTGCCCTGTCGGCCCTCTACACGGCCCGTGACCTGCTGTTGAACGACCGCTCCTCCCCGGCCGCCCTGCTGGAAGTCTATATGGGGCTGGGAGCCTACTTCAGTGAACAGGATAGTTCGGTTTACCACTTTACCCAGGCCGTGGACTACTTCCGTCGCGCCATTGAACTGGCTGAGGAACTCGGGGATGGACAGACCGAGTTGAGTGCCCGCTACAACCTGGCCGTCACCCATTCCGTATTCGGTCGTTACGCCGAGGCCCGGCCCCTTTACGCTGATGTACAGGAGCGCTACCGCCGCCACGGGGCGCCCATCGACCGCGCCGACGTGTACCTGAATCTGGCCGCCGACGCCCTCAAGCAGCTCGACCCTTCACTGGCGGCCCCGGCCCTGGATTCGGTGGCAACGCTCTACCGCCGCCACGCCGATCTGCCGGGGCCGATGGACCGCGCCTACTACGCCCAGTTGAGGGGGGTGTACCTGAGCCAGTCGGGGCAGTGGGACCGGGCCGAGGAGCTGCTGCGGCGGGCCATCGCGGCCTTTCGCGCCGATCACCAGCCGGTGCAGGCCGTACCCGCCTACGACGATCTGGTGGATCACTACGAGCGGGCCGGTCAGCTCCGCCGAGCGCTGACCACCCTCCGCGAGCGGGAGGCCCTTCAGGACAGCCTGTCTCGGCTGGCCAATGAGCGTCTGCTCACCACCCTGGAAACCCAACTACGGGTCGGGGAGCAACGCCAGCACATCGCCGAACTACGCCGCCAGCGCCGCTACTGGCAGATCGGCGGGGCCGGGCTGACGCTACTGGCCATTCTGACGAGCTACCTCTACGTGCGCAAACGTAGACTCAACCGTAAACTCGACCAGCAGAACCGCGAAATTTCCCGGATGGCCGCCGCCCGCGACCGCCTCTACCTCAACCTCAGCCACGAACTGCGTACCCCCCTGACCCTCATGACGGTCCCCGTTCACCAGTTGCTCGAAGACCAAAACCTGAGCGACGATCACCGCCGCAAACTCAAGGATGTAGCTACCGCCGCCACGGCCCTGGAACGATCAATGGACGGGCTGATCCAGTTCAGTAAACTCGATCACCGGCTACTGTCGGTCCACCCCGTCGTGGTAAGCGTGGGTAGCTGGGCCGAGGCGGTGGTGGCTACCTTCCGGCCGGCGGCGCAGCGACAGGAGATCGACCTGCGACTCACGGAGGACGTGCCGGAGGAGCAGTTGTGGCTGGATGAGGAGAAGGTGACCACCATCGTCAATAACTTGCTGGCCAATGCCCTACAGTACGCCCGGGGGGCATCGCGTATCGAACTCCGGGTGGGCGCGGACGCGGGTGCGGTGTATATGGAGGTGACGGACGATGGCGAGGGAATCCCGGAGGTGGATCGGGAGCGCGTCTTCGATAGATTCTACCGGGGCACGGAACAGGGGCAGCAGGGGGGCAGCGGGATCGGCCTGGCCTACAGCCGCGAACTGGCCCACCTGATGGGGGGTAGCCTGAGTCTGCGGGCCGGTTTCGGCAGGGGGTGTCGTTTCGTGCTCGAACTTCCCCGTACCGACCCGGCACCCGCGTCCGCGCCCGAAACGCCTTCCGCGGCGCATTCCCCGGCCGGGAACATCCGCATTTTGGTAGCCGAAGACCATCCCGGCATCCGACGACTCATCGCCGAAACCCTGACTGCCTACGGTCAGGTCCTCACCGTAGCTGACGGTGCCGCCGCCTGGGAATTGCTCGCCGCTGAAGAAGAGGGAGGTTTCGACTTGTTGGTCACGGACCTGATGATGCCGCGAGTCGAGGGCCGCGAGTTGCTCCGACGTATCGAGCAACTGCCCCCGGCCCGCCAACCGGCCACCGTGGTGGTGACCGCCCGCCGCGATGAGCAGCTCAAACTCGACGTACTGCGCACGGGGGTGAGCGATTATATGATCAAACCCTTCCTGCCCGCGGAGCTACGTGCCCGGGTTGAAACCCTGCTTTCCTATCGCCGCATCCGGCGCAAGGCGGTCATCGACCACGAACCTCCGGCGGCGGCGGACAGTGAGTTCGTACTGGTCCTCCGCAAATTGGTCAGCGAGCGGCTCGGTGAGCCCGACTTTGGCGCCGATGCCATGGCTGCCGGTCTGTACACCAGCCGTCGGGGCTTATACCGCAAGCTGAAGGAGCAACTCGGCCTTACCCCCGGCGAGTTCCTGCGCGAAATGCGGCTGGAGAAGGCCTGTGAGCTGCTGGAGACCGATCCGGACGTATCCCTCAAGGAACTATCCGCCACCGTGGGCTTCCGCACGGCCCACTACTTCAGTAAGCTATTCCGGGAACGTTTCGGGTGCCACCCTCAGGATTATGCCAATAAACAGGGTGAGTAGGCACGATATTTTGGGTGCTGGCACGTATGTCAGGTAATTTGGCACGTCGTTCAGGTCGGTAGTTTCGGTTCTTTGCGCCATGCATCGGGGGAAATTTCCCCGCGTATGCCGGTACAATCGAGACGCATGGGATACTACTACAGCAAATACGCAATATGTCTAACTACCCTTCTTTTACTACTTCACCCCCTGAGGGCTCAGGTCACTAACGGTACTTATAAGATCGCCTTCGCCGTGAGCGAGCGGCAGTGGAACGTGGACGGGGATCTCGGTCCTAATAACGACGACGTAACGACCTGCTACGATCTGTACAGCGACGACGGGGTATTGATCACCCGAACTTGTGACGCTTGGGGAGGCGAAATGAGCAACTGGATACGGGGTGAGAAATACCTCGGCACCACCCGGGAAACCACCGCCAACTGGGTCGACTTCCGGGGGGAGCAGTGGGAAAACGACGTGGGAAGCCGCTGGACCTACGAAGTCGATCACTGCACCGTCGATCTGGGTTTTACCTGCGCGGCCCGGGATAGTGACGATTGGTACAGTAAAGGAAACCTGGAGGGGGGGGCCGTCAACCGCGACCCGAACATGATGGGCCGGCCCATCGACGTTATACGGAATTTTCCCCACGACGACGTGCCCTCCATAAGGGCTAGATACCTGTTGCGGGTAGGCTGGGCATTTGCTCACGGCTCGCAGAAAACCGACCCGCTGATCTTCGGTGACATCACGGACGGTAAACTCTACACCCACCTCAATAGTACGCGTGCGTGGTACGATATCGGAGCCAGTGACGGGGAGCAGTTTTACCGCTTTACCGTGCAGGAAGAGACGGACGTCGTGATCTCGACCAATTACGCCGAAACGGGTTCCGACAATCCGGCCTTCGACTCCAAACTTACCCTATTTGGCCGTAACCAGTACAATCACTGGACGGAGATTGGCTACAACGATGACTTCGGCGGCACGCGCAACAGCCAGATAACCCAGCGGCTTTGTCCGGGTACCTACCTCGTGCAGGTGGAAGGGTGGGGTGGCGATGAAGGCAACTTCAAACTCAGCGTTCAGGCCCGCAACCCGGCCGTACTGCCCACTATCGGCCCCCTGACTGGTGATAAGTGGCGACTCACTACCTATAACCGGCTTGGTAACGGAAATCTGATCCTGACGGGGTGGGCATACACCCCCGGTAGTGATATTGTTACGAACCGGGACCTTTACTCTACCACAGGCAGCTATGGCGAAATACCGGGACTGCAAACCCTGACCGCAAGTTGCAGCGAAAACGTGCCCCGAGCCGACAACTTCTACCACGTCTACGAGCGTATCCCGGGTAGTTGTGGACAGTACGCCATCGATATCAATGCATTGGATGATGATATCCAGGTGATTATAGACGGGGAGGAAGTCTGGCGTTCGCCCCGGTGCTGCTACGTGCCCGGCCGGGTCTGGGAGGGGTCGTTGCGGGCGGATTCAAAAATTGAAATACGCCACGAAGAGTACGGGGGCGGTGCCTACCTGGATCTGCGGCTCGTACCTATCGCGGTGGAGAACGAGCCGGATAGCGAGTGGCGGGCCACCCTCTACGAAGACGGTTCGAATACGTTTCGGGGGTATGCACGCCCCATTGACCGCGGAGACGGGGAATATCAAGTCGGCTTCCCCCTGGACCCCAACCAACGCCCGGACTTCGAAGAGGGAGCGGGTACCTACTTCGAATCCTACCAGGGCTGTGGTATCGGTGTACGCCGCCTGGAAGTGGAGCTGGAGCGCACTGGTGTGCCGGCCGGTATCTATCGTTTTCGTCGCAGAACCGGCGATTTATTCCCGCCGAACAATGAGATCGAAAACTTCGCGAGACAGACGGGGAACGTACCGGCTACGCTGCGGATCAACGGACAGACCGTCGGCGTACTGATGGATGAGCGCAATACTTACTTTAATCCACTGCACGAAAATACGGAGCGCATCGTAGCACTTGGTCCGGATGACGTTCTCCAGTTGCGCTCACATACGAGTAACCCGTACAATATCAATAGTTGGCATCCGGAGATCTTCCATCGGTTTTCGCTCAAACCCGTGGCTGCTCCGCAACTGAACATCGGTGCCGACCGCGATCGGGTAGTCGCCTGCTCCGCAACGGAGGTGCGGCTCAGTGGGCAGAGTAGTCAAAACATCGATAATACGGCGTGGCAGTGGCAGCAGAGTACCGATGCGCAGCACTGGACCGATCTGGCCGATGCTACCGCGACCGAACTGAGCGTAGCCAACCTATCACAGTCAACCTACTACCGCTTTACGCTACGCACCGCCGACGGTCAGCATCTACTGGCAAGCTCACCGGCCCGCCTGATCCAGGTCACGGAAGTCACTGACCCCGCACTGGCAGGCAACTGGTCCGCCGACGGCTGGTACACCATGGCCTACGGTAACGACGACTGGACCGACCCGGTCGGCACCACCCAACTCAACAGTATGCACGTCAACCTCGAGCAGTTAATGGGTGGTCCCCAGGCTGCTCCCCAGCAATTACCCAACTATACGGGCTGCGACCGCGACGCCGATTACTGGTCACTACGGATGCGCCGTCGCGGCTTCACCCCCGGTACCTACCGGCTCTCGCTGGGCTATTACCTCGACGATGACTTTTACCTGCTCCACGACGCCAATGCCGACGGGGTGTGGGAAGACAGCATCTACGTCAACGGTTGGACGTATCGTAACCACCAGGCTCCCTCCGTGGGTGCTCGTTTCAGCCAGCAACTGAGCCTGACGGCCAGCTCCCGCGTGGAGGTACGCTTCGTCGACCGTACGGGGGCGGCCCGTATGGACATGCGGCTCGACCCCGTGCCGCAACTCACCCTGGCCACCGACCGCAGTCAGCTCAGCCACTGCGACAACCAAACCGCCGAAGTGACCCTGACCCACGACCACCCCGGTGGCGACTACGAACTCCGCTGGTTCGACTGGCGCAACGGCGCGGCCCACCAGCTGACCGACCAGCAGGGCACTAGCCGTACGGTACATCCGGCGGGAGAAACACAGTGGTACCGCGTAGATGCCTGGGCGGATGACGGGACGCTGCTGAGCCAGAGCGGGTGGCTGTCGGTGGAAACCCTGGACGACCTAAGCCAGGACCCGGCCTCCGAGGCCGACTTCGGTGGCAGCGGGGAGTGGAGCATTGCTACCTACAACGACCTGAAGATGCAGCAGCCCCGGGCCCGGGCCCGGCACGGCGGGGGAGGGTTCCTGCTGCGGGATTTCACCGATGCCCAGGGCAGTCCCGCTAACCTACCCGATTACGCGGGCTGCGCCACCGACCCCACGGGCGGCTGGTCGTTGCGCATGCGGCGTAGTGGTTTTACTACGGACATTCTGGCTATCTACCTGGAAATTGGCGTAGCCGACGAGGAATTACTCTGGCGCATCGATGACGACGGCGACGGGGTCTACGACGAAGAGATCAGCCTGAAAAGCGGCGGTAAGTCGGGTAACCCCAACAGCCGCTACCTCGAACGGGCGGTCGGCCCCACGACCGTAGTCGACGTACTCTGGAACAGCCGGAGTAACACCAACGGACTGCGCATGGAGTTCGGAGAGGCTGCCGCCGCCCTGCCGGTGGAACTCGTCACCTTCACCGCCCGCGCCGCCGGTGACCATAACCTGCTGGAGTGGGCCACCGCCACGGAACAGGACAACGAGGCCTTCTACGTCGAGCGCAGTGCCGACGGGGAGCACTTCGTCGAACTCGGTCGGGTGGACGGAGCCGGCACCAGCCGGCAATTGACGCCCTACCGGTATGCGGACGCTCAGCCCCTGACGGCGGCGTACTACCGGCTGCGGCAGCAGGATTTCGACGGCACGATAAGCTACAGCGACATCGTCTACCTGGAGCGGGAGGAAGCGGGGCCGGCCCTGGAGCTGAAGCTCTTCCCGAATCCGGCCACTAGCTACGCCCGGTTGATCACCACTCAGGAAGGCTACCTGAGGGTGGTGCACACCTCGGGTCGGGTCATCCGCGAGCAGCGGCTCCTGGCCGGTACTACCCGTCTGGACGTGAGCCGCTACCCGCCCGGCGTTTACTGGTTGGACTTCACGAGTGGTAGCGACCGACGGCGTCTGAAGTTGATCCGCCACCGGTAGACGAGTTTACGATACTATGCACACACCAGGGGTAGCGCGTCTTGCGTTACCCCTTTCTTGTATTGCTTACCTTTGTCGTATGCCTAAACTAACGCGTTTCCTCCTCGGCAACACCACCGGCTGGCTCCGCACCTCCCTGAAGGTCTTCTGGATCGGCATCCTCCTCATCCCCATCGGCATCGCCGTACTCTTTATCGGACTTAGCTTCACCGACCTGCCCTCCGTGACGGAACTGGAGAACCCCAAAAACAACGAGGCTAGCCCCGTGCTGGCGGCCGACGGCACCGTACTGGGCCGCTACTTCGTTGAAAACCGGGTGATGGTGGACTTTGCCGATCTCGGTCCCCACCTGGAAGCCGCCCTTGTGAGTACCGAAGACGAACGCTACTACAACCATAGCGGCATTGACTGGCGCAGTCTGCCGCGGGTAGCGATCAAAACCGCCATTCTGGGGCAGGAATCGGCCGGTGGGGGCTCCACGATCACCCAGCAGCTGGCAAAAT
>CAZKPE010000165.1:0-8850 GCA_964554545.1 uncultured Lewinella sp. | reverse complement strand
GCCTGCAACGCCTGCAACGCCTGCAACGCCTGCAACGCCTGCAACGCCTGCAACGCCTGCAACGTACAGCACTACCCGGCGAAGCCGACTCCAAGTGAGCAAAGCGAACGCACTACTCCGGCGAAGCCGACTAACCGGGCGCAGCCCGCACTAACTATTCATCTTTTGGAACATCAGAATCCCCCAATCCAGACAGCCGTCTTCCGCAAGTCGGATGAAGTTCTTATACGTCTTGATCCGATCATTGACGAACCGCTGACTGCTCTGTTCGACCAGCTTTTCCTTATTCGCCTGTAGCGTATAGAGGACTTTGGTGTAATGGTGGACGAGTTGATCGCTCAGTTCCACGCTGTAGATCTGCTGGAGAAAGCCGCGTTTTGCATCCTTCCCGTACTGCTCCTCGGTAATCAGCTCTTCCAGGGGGAGTTTCTTAATTAGCTTTTCCGACTCCTCGTCGTCGCAGGTCTCGCTTCGCATCAGGGCACTGATGATCAATCGGCCTTCCGGTTTAAGGACGCGGTGGATAGCGCGAAAGGTTTCCTTCTTTTTGCCGGTCAGGCTGAAGGCGTCCTGGGCGATGACGAAATCGAAGTAGTCCGGCTCGTAGGGCATATACTCGACGAACCCTTTCTCGACCTTCACCTTTTTGCTTAATTCAAGCTCTTCGATCTTGCGCTCGTTGTACTCGTTCTGCTTTTCATCGTCATTGAGGCACCAGACCTTGCATTTGTACTTTTCGGCAATGTAGCGGGCGGCGCCTCCGAAACCGGACTGCACGACCAGGATTTTCGAAGCCCGTTTGATCCGCGGCAGCAGCTTGATCATCCGCTGGGTCGTCTTCCGGTTGGCTTCGTACAGGCTCAGGCTCTTCGGCCGGTAAATTCCGATGTGCAGATCGTCCCCTCCCCAAACGTTGTGGTAGATGTGCTGTACTTTCTTCTCTTCCAGAAACAAGGGGTTGGGATTGGTCGACATATGCTGATTTCTTTGAGCTTATCTAACGGCGAAAGGGTAATATTGTTCGCAATTTGATTAAACTGTCATCGGGCTGAATCGCCTTGACCTAGCGGGGCATTCATTCGCGTTTAGATAGGCTCTGCTGCCAAGTCCGAACCTCGCCCAGCCGAAAGCGTACCGGAAAGGATGTGGCCGCTTCAATATTAAGCTCAAGTCGGCAGAAGAAGGCCAGGTGCGGTTGCGCCTTCGCATAGTCAAAATCAGTGGTTCGCGGCAGTTCGGGCAGTCCGGAGCGGAGGGCGGGGACGCAGGTGTAAAGCTTCTGGAAGCCGCGCAGCTGCTCGGTGAAGGGCTGCCCGTCGGTGGCATACTCATCCGCTACCATTAACTGAGCGCTTGACGTATTCGCCAGTACCAAACAGAGGGCTAGTACGAGGATCCGGCTCACTTCTTCTTATTTCGCTTATAGTCCCGGAAAACAAAATCCCCCAGTCCCTGCAGTCCACTGTAGTACGCCTTCCCTCCATTGGTTTCGGTAAAGCTCTGCACGAACTGGACAAGGTAAGGGTCGCGGGCAATCATGAAGGTCGTGACCGGAATGCTGATCTTCCGGAGGCGGGCAGCCAGGTTCAGGGTGCGGTTCACGATAGTGCGATCCAGGCCCATGCTGTTCTTGATGTACCGCTTACCTCGCTTGATGCAGGTCGGTTTGCCGTCCGTGATCATGAAGATCTGCTTATTGGGATTGCGGCGGCGGCGGAGGATATCCATGGCCAGCTCCAGTCCGGCTACCGTATTGGTGTGGTAGGGACCGACCTGTAAGTAGGGCAGATCCTTGATCTCTACCGGCCAGGCGTCGTTGCCGAATACGATGATGTCGAGCGTATCCTTGGGGAAACGGGTGGTGATGTACTCGCTCAAGGCCATGGCGACCTTTTTGGCCGGGGTGATTCTATCCTCGCCGTAGAGAATCATCGAGTGGCTGATGTCGATCATGAGTACCGTCGACATCTGTGCCTGGTAGTGGGTTTCGTAGACTTCGAGATCGTCGGTGGTCAGCTTGAACTCGTCGATCCCATTGTTGATCTGGGCGTTGCGCAGGGATTCGCTAACGGCCATCTTATCCAGGGCATCACCGAACTCGAAAGGTCGACGCTCGCTGGTGGTCTCATCTCCCCGGCCGCTGTAGCGGGTGGAGTGATTGCCCCGCTTGGTCTTTTTGATCTCACCGAAAATGTCCTTGAGGGCCTTTTGGCGCAGTTCCCCCTCCATTTTGGCGGTGGGTACGTAACCGGGGCTACCGGGGCCGTCGCCGGGTTCGATGTAATTTTTGTCGATCAGCTCCTGAATGAAGTCGGCGATGCCATACTGCTCGTCGGTGAGTTCGTACTGTCGGTCGAGGTTGGTCAGCCACTGTAGGGCCTCACCCACATTCCCCGAGGTATGGGTGAGCAATTCCTGGAAGAGCTTTAGTAGCTTTTCGAAGGGGGTTTCGTCGCCCTGCCCGGGGATGTAGTTTGAGAATTTCCAGCCGATCATATGGTGGGAACGGGTGGGTGGTGGGGTTGGTTGCGGGGAGCTGCGCGGGCTACCGCCCCCGTGGTCGGGCCGATCGCCAGATCGACGCCGCCGACAGGAGGGGGTGGTGATCAAGCGAGTCAGCCACGTCCAGGGGCTCGTGAACACCTAGATGCCCGCAACTATCGCCGTTGCCGGAGGCTGAACAGTATTACCGTAGCAGATTGCATTCGAAACCAACATCCGGTCCTGCAGCAGAAGCTGTACGCTTCGCCTGGATCGTCGGACCCGGGGAATAAATCCGCAGCCCCTCCGCCACCGCCAAAAAGTCTTCGGCCACCCGTTCCGGCGTCCCCGCCCCGCGCTCACGCCCGGACCGGACTTTCCGCGGAAAGACGCCGACTGATGAACAGCCGTTCACTCCTCTTCCCCGTCACTTTCCAGTTCGCCGAGGAAATATACTTCCTGCGCCACCAACTTGCCCTTATCGCTGTGCGCAAGCACAAATTCCACGGGGTCGCCTTCCAGTAGGTCTTCGAAGCGCACGTTCTTCACATTGCTATGGTGAAAGAAGAGGTTATTGGGCGGATAGGTTATAAAACCGTAGCCGCCCTTGAGGCTCAAAATCTCGCTTTCCATCACTTCCCCGATCTCCCCTTCGCCGGGCTCTTCCAACTCAACGGAAGCGGGGGGCGCGGACGCAGGTGCAGGGGTGGAACCGGGACCGTTCTTCTTGTCGCTGACGAACAGTTCATCCACCAGTCGGGCCTCCGCATCTGAGTCGGGGTGATCGATCAGGTAGGACATGTCCAGGGGATAACTGGCCTCGCGCAGGAGGTCGCTGCTGGTTCGGGTGACCATACTACTGCCGCTGTCGGTGGTGAACTCAAAATCCCAGCCGATGACCATCACCCGGCATCCCAGAGCGTTGATCTTGCGGACCAGCGGGAGGTAGTCGCCGTCGCTGGCAATGAGAACCACGACGTCGAGTTTTCGCAGTACCGTTTCCTCGTAGGCTTCCAGAGCGAACCAGACGTCTATGCCATTATCATTTTTGCGGCCCTTCCGGGAATGGAGCGGGGCGTAGTGTGTGGTTACCCCACTCGACATCAGGATATCGTCGAAAACCCGGTCGTAGTACAGCGTACTGCCCCGTTGCTGAGCTTCCGGCGCGGACAGTCGGCTCCGAAAATAGTGGCTGGCTACGATGCGTGCGCGGCTCAGGTCCACCCCCTCCTCGTGGGCCACCCGGGCCTGGATGAACCGGTGCAGCCCCGCGATGCTCAGTCGGCGACGCTGGGAATGATCGTAGTTGTAATAGTTGCTGACGTGAAGAAAATAATTTCCGTCGTAGAAAACGCCAATCTTGGTTAATGCAGGCATACGGTATATATCGGTATCGCTTTATCGGTAGCCGCCGGTGGTATTGCGGACGTAAAGAAAAGGCCCCGCCCGCGAATCGCGAACGGGGCCAGTTTCTACGTGAGCCCCCAGGGGCTCGAACCCTGGACCCCCTCATTAAAAGTGAGGTGCTCTAGCCAGCTGAGCTAGGGGCTCTGGAGGACGCTCTATCTCTAAAGCGCTGCAAAGGTAAGATGACCCCACCGACTTTTCCAAGAACGGCAGGTCATATTCTTTTCCCTCCCCTACTTCCGGATGCCGAGTTTGGCGATCAGGGCGCGGTAGCCTTCGAGGTTTTTGCGCTTGAGGTAGTTGAGCATCTTGCCCCGCTTACCCACCAGGGTGAGCAAAGCCTTGCGGCTACTGTGATCTTTGGGATGCTCGCGCAGGTGGTCGGAAAGCGACTGGATGCGGTAGGTGAACAGGGCGATCTGGCCCTCGGTGCTGCCCGTATTCTGGGCGGAGCCACCGTACTCGGTGAAGATCTCGTCGATCTTCTCCTGGGGAAGGTAAATTGGCATAGTCAAAGCCTTTGGTGAATAGTCTGCCGCCGAAGCGCCGACTAATCTGATAAAGCAATCGTGTTTCGGGGTGCAAAGGTAAGGAAAATATGTACTTTGCCCAACCCTAAATGCCTTTATTCCCATGAAGCACGTCTACGTCATTTTCATTTGCCTGTTCCTTTGCACCTGCGTCCGCGCCCAAACCTACGTGAGCGTGACGGAGCAGGACCAGTCCCTTGCCTCTGTCATCCGCATTCTCCAGCCTTCCGTACCGGCTGAGTACGATGTCACGAACTATAAAGTGCTTTACCGGACCATTGACGCACTCGGCCGCCCCGATACCGCCAGCGGACTGCTCTGCATTCCTGATGACCCTAGTCTCCGATTTCCCATGGGCATCTATATGCACGGTACCGTTACCGATCGGGAGGCGGTCCCGAGCCGGCAGCTCGTTCCGGAGCGCTTATTGACCTCCGCGATTGCGTCGGTAGGCTACATCACCGTAGCCCCCGACTATATCGGGCTGGGAGACAGTGAGGGCTTTCACCCCTACGTTCACGCCGATTCTGAATCGAGCGCAGGCCGCGACCTCATCCTGGCCGCCCGGGAGTGGATGGACGAACAAGGAATCGCCTACAACCAGCAACTCTTCGTGACCGGTTACAGCCAGGGGGGGCACGCCGCCCAGGCCCTGCACCGTGACATTCAGGCCTCCCCCGGCCCGGATAGCCTGGAAGTCACGGCGGCAGGCCACCTATCCGGACCGTACAGTATCAGCGACGTGATGCGTCGGGCCGCCCTGGAACCCGGTCGCGCCACCCTGCCTGGCTACATTATATACACCTACGTCAGCTATAACAATGTCTACGGCATCTACGACGATCTGGGAGAGGCCTTCCAAGAGCCCTACCTGGCCGCGATCCGGCAGTTTGACCGGGAGGAGATCGACGGGGGACGCTTCAACGAGGTGCTGGATAGTCTGTTGACCGCCAATGACGACCGGCTGATCGATATGTTCCAGGACAGTATCCGCATTCAGATCGAAACCGATGACGACGATAGCCGAATCGTTCAGGCCCTGCGTGACAACGATACGTACGACTGGGCACCGGAGGCTCCGACCCTGATCTACTACTGTACGCAGGACGAGCAGGTCCCCAATGAGAACGCCATCCTCGCCGACAGTGTCATGGCAGAAAATGGATCTACCTCCGTAACCCTGACGGACGGCGGACCACTAACCCACGGGCAGTGCGCGATTCCCGCCGTACTCGCGGCCGTTGATCTGTTCGAAACCCTGGCCGTGCGCGATCAGGCAAGTTCGGTAGCCTCGCTGCTTGACCTGCCTGAAATGCGCGTATATCCTAATCCGATCGCCAGTGGTAACACGCTCACCCTACGTGGACTGCCGGCATCGACCGTCTTCCACTTCGACCTGATCGATGCAGCCGGGCGCCTCGGTGTCCGGGGTCAACTTAGTCCGAGTGGCGAACTCGTCCTTCCAAACGATCTACGCAGCGGACTATATCTACTCCGGCTGACGAATAGCGAAGGCGGGCACTTCACCCGCAAGCTTATAGTGCGCTGATATGCAGGTACGAATACGCCAGGGAACCGAAGCCGATTTGGCTGACGTGCACCGACTAGTCAAGGAGCTGGCCGCTTACGTCGGGTCCGGCGCGGAGGTCACTGCTACCGTGGAGGCCTACCGGGCTGACTTTGCCGACGGCTTCTTCCGCATCCTGGTCGCCGAGGATGAGCACAGCGGCCGGGTGATCGGTATGGCGCTGTACCACTTCGCCTACAGTACCTGGAAAGGACGAATGATCTACCTGGAGGATTTCGTACTGGACCCCGCTTGCCGGCGTCAGGGAGTGGGTCAAAAACTCTGGGACGCGCTGAAGGACCGTGGACGCGCCGCCGGCTGCAAACTGCTGAAGTGGCAGATCGTAGCTCATAATACGGAGGCTCTGAAGTTCTACGCCGCCCAGGACGCTACTATCGAAGAGAACTGGCTGAACGGCAAGCTCGTACTCTCTAGCTGACCCGATTGAGCAGGCTTTCCGTCAGTTGGCGTAAGGTATTTTTCCACTCCGGATTGCCCCGCACGGCATCCAGGTGGTCGTAGGCTTCTTCCTGAAACTGGTCGCGTAGTTCTCTTACCAGCCGGGGAATGTCGCGAACCCGCATCATCTCCGTTACCCGGGCCACTTTGGGGGCGGGGTCTTCGGGGGAATGGCTGAACCAATCGATGAGCTCCTCTTTCTCCTCCGCGTCCAGCTTTTCGATGGTTTTGAGGTACAGGAAGGTTTTCTTATTCCGGATGATGTCGTTGCCGACCTGCTTTCCGATTTGTTCCGCGCTACCGAAGGTATCCAGTAGGTCGTCGTGCAACTGGAAGGCCAGCCCCGTCAGCCGCCCGAAGGCGTACAGGTGGTCCGCGTCCTGCCGGTCGGCTCCGGCCGCCAGCGCGCCCAACTCCAGCGCTCCGCCGAGCAACACCGCCGTCTTGAGTTCGATCATCCGGAGGTACTCCTCGATGGTTACATCACTGCGCTGCTCGAAATCGACGTCGTACTGTTGTCCTTCGCAAACTTCGGTCGCCACCCGATTGAATACGGTAAGCAGAAGATGGGTCCGTTCGTGACCCGGCACGCGACACAAATGCTCGTAGGCCTGGATCAGCATCAGGTCCCCACTCAGGATGGCCGTATTGGTGCTCCATTTCTCGTGCACCGTTGGCTGACCACGCCGCAGGGGGCTGTCATCCATGATGTCGTCGTGCAGGAGGGTGAAGTTATGGAACACCTCCACGGCCAGGGCTACCGGCATGCCGGCCGACATCGTTTCGTCATCCCCGAACATCTGGGCGGCGATCAGCGACAGTAAGGGGCGTACCCGTTTCCCCCCAAGTTTCAGGATATAGCGTACCGGATCGTACAGCCCCGCCGGCTCCTCCCGTTCCACGCTGCGCTGCAGGCGGTCGAGAAACTGCTGGCGGAGGATCTCGATGGTGGTCAGTGCGGTCAGGGGCATGGGAAACGTTGGGGGGTCGGTACGGGCGACAAACATACGAAGTCGCGGCGGGGCACCCGCGGGAACAAATTTGCGGCACAAACGTCCTGTCAGTATGCATGATCTGATCATCATCGGCGGCGGCCCCTCGGGCATCAACGTCGCCATTAGCGCCAAACGGGCCGGCCTGGACTACCTCATCCTGGAAAAGGGGGTAATTGCGAACAGCCTCTTCAACTTCCCGGTCAACATGACCTTCTTCAGCACTTCCCTGAAGTTGGAAATCCAGGATACGCCCTTCATCAGTCACCTCGACAAGCCGACCCGGACCGAGGCCCTTGAGTACTACCGTCGGCTGATCCAGCACTTCGACCTCAACATCCACCTCTACGAAGCGGTGGAGCGCATGGAACCCGCGGAGGAAGGTTACCGCGTCCATACCAAAAGGGGGCAGTATACTACCCGCAACGTAGTGGTCGCCACCGGTTTTTACGACACCCCACGGTGGATGAACATTCCCGGCGAGGACCTACCGAAGGTTCGCCACTACTACGACGACCCCTACCGCTACATCGATCAGGACGTGCTCGTGGTCGGTGCGGCCAACTCGGCGTGTGATGCCGCCCTCGAATGCTATCGGAAGGGGGCCCGGGTGACCATGGCCATTCGCGGAAATCAAATCAGCGAACGGGTAAAGTACTGGATCCGGCCCGACATCCTGAACCGGATTGAGGAAGGCAGCATAACCGTTCACTTCAACACCGAGCCCGTCGCCATTCGGGAGCGGGAAGTGGAACTGAATACCCCGGACGGCCCGCTTGTCCTGCCAAATGACTTCGTACTGGCCATGACGGGCTACGTACCTAACTACGTCCTCTTCCGCCGCCTCGGGCTACCGGTGGAGCAGGACGACGTCTGCAAGCCCGTTTTCGACGAAGAGACCTTGGAAACAAGCCTCCCCGGCGTCTATATGGCGGGAGTAGCCTGCGCCGGCGTGCAGACCAGCAAACTATTCATCGAGAACACCCGCGACCACGGTGACATTATCGTGGAGAACATTCGATCTCGAACCCACGCGGAAGCCCGCTGACCGCTGGCGCCTGAATTACCACTATGTCCCAGAAAAACTACGATCTACTCGTCATCGGTGCCGGATCGGTCGGCCAGTCCGTCGCTCAGGCCGGTGCCCAGGCCGGGCGGCGCACCGCCCTTATTGAAGGCCGCGCGTACGGCGGTACCTGCCCCCTGCGGGGTTGCGACCCCAAACTGGTGCTGCACGCGGCGGCCGAAACTATGCACCGCGTACACCGGCTTTCCGGAAAGGGCTTCACCTCCTCACCGGGTTTTAGCTGGCCGGACTTGATGGACTGGAAGAAGTCCTTTACCAATCCCATCCCCGAAAAAAGCCGCAATAAAATGCAGGAGGCCGGGGTGGATACCTACGCCGACTACGCCA
>CAZKPE010000164.1:3980-8965 GCA_964554545.1 uncultured Lewinella sp. | reverse complement strand
CGCTCGAGGAAGGTCGACGCCTGGGATTGGTAGAAGTTATTGGCTGAGCCGGCCGCTCCCTTGCTTTCGTTACTTCCACGAAGCACGCGACCTTCGAGGAAGCCCTGGTGGGAGTACAGCGTGTAAAAGGTGATGTTATTGGAGGAAGAGGGGCGAACGGTGACGCCCAGCATGCCCCCGACTTTTCCACTCTCGATGCTTTGATTGTCGTTAAGATCGAAAATCTCCTGTAGCTGACTGGCCGATCCGCCTGGGTTGACGTAGTTACCCCGAATGCCGTTGCGGTACTGGGCGAAATCGCGACTGTAGTTAAGGGAGGCGAACACGCCGATGGGTACCTGCCCGACGTTGAACTGGTTTCCGATGTTGCCGCTGAAGCTGTAGTCCGGTCCGGTGTTTTTGGTGCCCAAGTCGAAGGCATTACCGAAGTCGTTCGCCACCTCTTCGACTAAGCCGGCTAAGGCGTTGTCCGACCGCGCCAACCGATCGGCGTTAGAGGCCAACGCATTGGTTCCATCCAGGCGGGGATCGCTGAGAATGGCGGGACCGTCCAGGGTTCCGTCGTTATACCCCAGTCCGATCAGGTCACCCCCATTGAAGGTGAGAAAGTCATTACGGAAGTTCGCCTGTGGGTTATAGCCTACGGAGGCACTGAGCCCCCAGGTGAAGCGTTCGGGCAGGGCCTTGATCTTAATGTTGACGCTTCCGCCGGTGAAGTCGCCCGGCAGGTCCGGCGTGAAGGTTTTACTGGCCGTGATATTATCGAGCACGCTGGTGGGGATGAGGTCCAACTGAGCGGAATTGCGGTAGGGATCGATGCTGGGCAACTGCAGATCATTGATGGTGGTCGCCGAATAGCGGTCGCCCAAGCCCCGCACGTAGACATACTTTCCGTCCACGATGGTCGTTCCGGTCACTTTGCTGAGTGCGGCCGCGGCGGTACCGGCCCCCAGTCGCTGAATCTCCTGACTGGATATCATGTCCTGTACCTTATCGCTATTCTGCCGCAGCTTCATCACCGCCACTTCGCCGCGCTGCAGGGCCTTCGCGGTGACGGTTACGTCCACGTCGAGTTCGATACCGGTATCCTCGGCGAAGGTGATGTCCAGGATCGTCGTTTGGTTCGGCTCCACGACTACGTCTTCGATGGTTTTCTCGGCATAGCCGACGTAGGTGGCGACCACGTCGTAGGTTCCCGGAGCTACCTGAAATTGGTACTGCCCTTCGATGAAGTCCGTTTGCGCGCCGGTCGTCGTACCCGCGATAACGACATTGGCTCCCAGCATCGGGAAGCCGTCCTCATCGTAGACGGTACCGGAAATGGCCCCTTTCTGCGCAATGAGTTGGGGGGCAACCCCGACCACGAGGACAAGGGCCAGAAAAATACGTGAAAGCATAAGGTGTAATTAAAACGGTGCACTAGAAATTTGGGTGGCCGTACCCTGATGAGGCCGGCCACCCGGTAGTCAATCTGTAGGTTGGGCGTGGTTTTTCATTCCCGGTTTAGCGGGCCACGACCATTTTCTGTAGCTGACGCTGTCCGTTCGCGTCCAGCACGATAAAGTAGGTCCCGTTCGGAAGCGAGGACACGTTCAGGTTCTGGCTCTGCTGGCCGGCGGCGTAATTCCTCGTGGTGACGGCCAGGGGGCGACCCGTGAGGTCCATGACGGTCAGCCGGACATCCGCCGGAGCGGCCAGCTCGAAATCAATCCGCGTCCAGTTGGTGGCCGGGTTGGGTACGGGAGCACTCAGGAGTACGCCGCCTCGATCCGGGTCGTCGAGATTATTCGTCTGGTCGAAAACCAATCCGTTGGATTCCACGGCCGTCCAGCCGTTCAGCCAGTTCTGATTGTCCCCGGAGTATGCACCCGGTGCAAAGGCGCCGTAGTGGGCCACGCTTTCAAAGCCCTCCTCGGCATCGGGAGCCCCCTGAGTGGCCAGGGTATCGAAAGCGTAGGGCCGGGGGTCCAGCATCCCGCCGTCCATGTCGCGGCTGTCAATGCTGTTCAGTACGGGATCCTGGAAAATGTTTCCGCAGCCTCCCAGTTGCGTGACCACGGTGGGCGAGCTTGCTGCTACGATCTCATCGTCCGGATTGACGGCTACGAAGATGTCTTCCGGGTTGTTTCCCTGGCCGAAGCCGAAGAAGATGCTGTTGCAGATCGTCAGATCACCGGCCACGAGGCGGGCCAGTGCGTCATCGGTGTCGGTGTCGTCGCGGTCCTCAATGCCGATGGCGTAACCGTTGTAGTCGGTGAAAATGCTGTTATTGTAATGACCACCGGCATTGTCGCGGAACAAAATCGACAGGGGGACGTCACGGTTAGCGTCACCGCCCGAGGCCGAGGCGCTTTCGCCGATACCGATGTAGGTGGCATTATAAATGGTAGGCTCGCTGAAGGGGGTCTGGTTATCGGGGCTGGCCCCGTCGTGCTCCCCGGCACGTCCGGTGGAACTGTTCGGCCCCTGAAGTACGAACCAGTACTGCCCGCCACCGCGCCAGCCGTAGTCGTAGTCCATACCGTCGTCTCCGCAGAAGGAGACCGCGGCGTGGTCCACCCGAACGGTGCCGCCGAACCACTCGATGCCGTCGTCGAGGTTGGCGAATACTTCAACGTAGTCAATTTCAGTGTCGCTGCCTACGCCTCCGAGGGTCAGGCCATTGATCTCGTTGTCGGTGCTAAGCTGAGCGCCGCCGTGCCGGATAGAGACATAGCGCAGTACGCCGCTGTTATCTTCATCGTCCGTTCCCCCGAAAGTCGCGCGGGCTTCGTCGGCATCGATTCCCTCGATATTGTCTTCTCCTCCCGGGCGGGCGATTGTGGCGTTACCGAGAACGATCAGACCGCCCCACTCGCCGCGGTCGTTCGGGCCGAAGTCATTCGGGTCGTCGGGATCGTCACCGGCCGCGGTGAAAACGATGGGAGCTTCCGCATTGCCCCGGGCAAAGATTTGAGCTCCCCGTGAGATGATCAGGGCGGAGGTATTGTCACCGGTCGTGATATCGTTGGCGCCCAGGGCGAAGATCTGGGTTCCGGCTTCGATATTCAGGACGCCGTCTTCTTCCAGAAAAACCAGTCCGTCGAGGGTGTAGCATTGATTGGCCGTCCAGTTGGTGGTGTCTCCCCCGTTAAGATCGGCATCTTGTACTTCGACACAGCTGCCGAAGTCGATGGGGGTGACCAAATCACCGAGGTAGCCGTAGGCGTCGAGCGCCGTCCAGCTTTCGAGCCAGTTGACCCGGTTTCCGAAGGCACCCCGGTAGCTGACCAAATTAAAGAAGTCGTCTTCCTCATTCGGCGATCCTCCGCTGAGGGCCGCCCCTTCGGCGTTGATGCGGGGGTCCAGACCGCCATCGGGCATCCGGCTGATGCCGGCGATGCCACTGGTGCCAATGGTGTTCTGGGCGTTCCAGGCGGTGGCCAATTGCTGGGTGGAGGCGGGAATGTAGGCCTCATCCTGATCGAGGGCCAGGAAAATCTCTTCCGTGCTGTCTACCCCGCCAAAGTCTTCAAATATGTTGTCGGTCAGGTCCAGGTCGCCCATCTCGAATCGGCGGAAGGCGTCGGTCGTATCGGCACCCCGCCGGTCCTCTACGCCAATGGCCGCCCCATTGAAACCGGTGAAGATGGAATTGCGGTAGTAGCCGCCGGCATTGTCGCGGAAGAGTATACTGATCGGGTTCTCCCGGTTCGCGTCGCCACCGGACGCCATGCCGTCCTCTCCGATGCCAATGTAGGTGGCGTTGTAGATGGTAGGTTGGCTGAAGGGCATCTGATTGTCGGGGCTTGCGCCATCGTGCTCACCTGAGCGCCCCGTGCCCGTACCGGCCTCCTGGATCACGAACCAGAACTGACCGTTACCACGCCAGCCGTAGTCGTAGTCCATGCCGTCGTCCCCGCAAAAGGCAACCGTGGCGTACTTGACATTCACCGTGCCGCCGAACCATTCGATGCCATCGTCCTCGTTGGCAAACACTTCGATGTACTCGATGGTAGTTCCGGAACCGACGCCCCCTAGCGTCAGGCCGTTGATTTCGTTATCGGTGCTAAGCTGGGCACCGCCATGGCGGATGGAGACGTAGCGCAGAACGCCGCTGTCGTCCTCATCGTCCGTTCCGCCGAACTCGGCGCGTTCCTCATCGGCATCAATTCCTTCAATGCCATCCTCCCCACCGGGGCGGGCGATGGTGGCGTTGCCCAGGATGATGACCCCACCCCATTCACCGCGGTCACGGCTGTCCAAATCGTTCGGGTCGCTGAGGTCATCCCCCTCGGCGGTAAAGATGATCGGCTCCTCCGCCGTACCCTCCGCGAAGATCTGAGCTCCACGGGTGATGATGAGTGCGGAGGTATTGTCTCCGGTGGTGACTTGTGAACTGCCCCGCCCCTGGATGACGGTTCCGGCCTCGATGTTAAGGGTGCCCCCTGACTCCAGGAAAACGAGTCCGTCGAGGACGTATACGTTGTCACTATCCCAGTTATAGGTGTCGCTCCCTAAGGTGGCATCAGTGACGATAATGGTTTCCTGTGCGGTGGCCGCCTCGGCGATCAGCAGCAGCGCGATGAAAGATAGAGTAAGTCTATGAAGCATAAAGGTAGAGTTGGTCTTTTGCGGCGAATTGAATCTGCCACAAAGGTCAACGCCTCCCGTAAACCAGGTATAAGACCTAGGTTAACTTTGTGTTACCTCATTCCTCCCGATGCTTCCAGCAGTGAAAGTGCCCGCACTAGCGCGCCCGCTCGGCTGTCCGCGTAATCATCCGCCCCTCCTACTCGCTCCGTCACCCCGATGAGATAACAACCGGCGGCCTTGGCGGCTTCCCCCCCCGGTCCACTGTCCTCGATGGCGATGCAGCGATCGGCCGGCAACCCCAGACGGGCGGCGGCAAGAAGGTAAATATCGGGAGCGGGCTTCATCTGCTCCACGTCTGATGCCGTCACGCTGATGGAGGTGAAGCGGTCCAGTCCGGTGCTGCGGATCAT
>CAZKPE010000164.1:0-3880 GCA_964554545.1 uncultured Lewinella sp. | reverse complement strand
CGTACCGCTCGTCGAGCAGGCTCAGCCAGGCGGTGCAGTGCAGGGGCTCGGAATCGGCCAGGGTGCCGTCCAGATCGCAAAGTAGACCAAGATAAATCATCAACGAAGCAGGGCGCGTCGCAGGATCTGAGCACCGCGTTGCAGGACGTGGTCGGGGGATACCACTTGCTCGCTCATGCGCAACTGCTCGTACTTTCCTTCTTCCTGCAACCGTACACTACGGCCGACGAGGAAGCCTACGCAGATTGCGCTAACCAAAAAAAGGCCGAGCAGGCCGGAAAACCAACTTAGGGATTTGTTGCGTCGCATACAGGTACCCGAAGATACATTATCCGCCGCGGACATCCCAGGACGTAGCGCGCAAATCTGCTTTCTTTCGACGAACGGACGATAAAATTCGATGAACGCCGCCCATCAGAAGTCGCGCATCACCCCCACCAGCCGCTCCACCCCCTCGTAAGGCATGCTGTTGTAGATGCTGGCCCGAAAGCCCCCCACGCTGCGGTGCCCCTTGATGCCATCGCAGCCGGCGGCGGTGGCGGCTTCCAGGAAGGGCTGGGTATCCGCCTCGTCGGTGCACACGAAGGTGACATTCATCAGGCTCCGACTTTCTTTATCCGCCACGGTTCCGCGGAACTTCGGGTTGCGGTCGATCTCGTCGTACAGCAGAGCGGCCTTGCGCTCATTGTGGGCCTCCATGGCTTTAAGCCCCCCCTGTTCTTTAATCCAGCGCAGGGTGAGCATCATCACATAAATGGGATAGACCGGTGGCGTATTGAAGGTGCTCTTCTTTTCGATGTGGGTGCGGTAGTCGAGCATGGAGGGGAGGGCGCGGGCGTCCCGATAGTTATCGGGACCGAGAATATCCTTTCGGACCAAAACGAGCGTTGCACCGGCCGGCCCCAGGTTCTTCTGAGCCCCGGCGTAGATGATCCCGAACCGCTCCAGGGGGATGCGGCGGCTGAACATATCGGACGACATATCGGCGACCAGCGGGGTATCCGTTTGCGGAAACTCCCGGAACTGGGTACCGAAGATGGTGTTGTTGCTGGTAATGTGGAGGTACTTCAGTCCGTCGGGTACCGTATAGCCGGTGGGGATGTGGTCGTAGTTGCTCTCCTTGCTGCTGGCAATCACGTCGACTTTTCCGAACAACCTGGTCTCCTTAATCGCCTTAGCGGACCAGGCTCCCGTATCGATGAAGCCGGCCGTTTCCTCTGGATTCAGCAGGTTCATGGCGGTGTAGAAGAACTGGGTACTGGCCCCACCCGACAGGAACAGGACGGCGTATTCTTCGCTCAGCCCGGTCAGCTCCCGTACCAGCGCCTCGGCTTCCTCCATAACGGCGGTGAAGGCTCCGGAGCGGTGGCTGATCTCGAGGATAGACAGCCCGCTGCCGTCCAGGTCACGCACGGCCTCCGCGGCCTGTTCTAGGACGGAAGCGGGGAGGATGGCCGGCCCGGCGCTGAAGTTGATCTTTTTCATGTAGGTGGATTGGGAATGCGAAAGTAGCGTAAACTCCGCACCTGCGCGCCGCCGCCCGTCAACATGTACGCAGGTTGCATCCTTATACCGTACAAATTACCCCGCATCGTATGCCGCGACTGACCTCCTTGTTCCTTTGCCTATGCTGTTTGCTGCTGACCGTCATCGCCTGCACGCCCAAGACGGCGGGTTCAGCTGGCGACCCCACGGCTACCGCCGAGCCGACCGTCAAACCGAAGAAGAAGCCCGTCCCGGAAGCAGACGACCTGAGCCCTTGCCCCAAATTCAGCGATGCCCCCAGCCCCGATGACGCCTCGGACAACTACGTCATCTACCGCGCCGCCCTGAAGGCCAAGGAGATCGACCGCGCCATGGAAACCTGGCGCAAGGTCTACGCGGTAAGCCCCGCCGCCGACGGCCGCCGCCCGACCGTATATACCGATGGCGTCTACTTCTACAACTACCTCATCGAGCAAAACCCGGATAAGCGGCAGGCCTACGGCGACACCATCCTCAATCTCTACCAGCAGGCCCGGGAGTGCTACCAAAGCGACGGCTATATGGCCGCCATGCAGGCCTTCGACAGCTACTACACCTATCCCGGGCTGGCAACGGAGGACGAGATCTACCAACTCTTCAAGGAGAGCATCGAGACCGACGGGCCGGAGGAACTGCAGTACTTCGTCATCAACCCCATGTCACGATTGGTGGTGGACCAGCACCGGGCCGAAAAGATCGACGATGCCGAGGCCAAGCGCATTGCCACGGCCCTGATGACGCGGCTGGAAAAAGGGCTGGAAGAGTGCAAGGGAAATCAGTGCGAGGCCTGGAAAGCGATCGAGGCCTACGCTCCCAGTAGCCTGCAGTACTTCGAAACGGTACGGGGGTTCTACGACTGCGACTACTTCGTCGACAAATACTACAACGAGTTTGAGGAAAGCCCAAATGATTTCGACGTCATCACCACCGTTTACACCCGACTGAAATGGGCGGATTGCGGGGAGAGCCGACCGGAAATACAGGCGGTAGCGGCGGCGTATCAGGAAAATCGACCGACACCGACGCGGGGAACGGGTACTACCTTGCGCAAAGCATACGACGCGCTGCAGGATGGCGATGCCCGCGAGGCCGTCGCCCTTTTTGAGCAGGCTGCCGAGGAAACCGACGACCTCGAGCGGAAGGGCCGCTACTTCCTCACCGCTGCAAAGGTCTACTACGGCAACCTGCGCAACTTCAGCAAAGCCCGGGAGATGGCGCGCAAGTCAATTGCCGCCGACGGTAGCTCCGGCGAGCCCTATATGCTGATCGGTACGCTTTACGCCAGTAGCGGCCCGCTGTGTGGACCCGGTACCGGTTTCGATTCCCAGGTCGTGACCTGGCCGGCCATCGATAAGTGGCAGCAGGCGAAGTCGATCGACCCCTCGGTGGCGAGTAAGGCCAATCAGCTCATCAACCGGTATACTCAGTACATGCCGAGTAAGTCGGACATCTTTCAGCGGGGCATTCAGGAAGGGAGTAGCTATACAGTGGGCTGCTGGATACAGGAGACGACGCGGGTGCGGACGCCGTAGGAATGGCGATTTTTGATTGGCGATTCTTGATTGGCGAGGGGCGATTTAGCTACCGCACCCGGATGCTCGCTGGCGCTCGTCCTGGCGTGGTCGCACACGAGCGGTAGCGAGCAGAGCCGCAAATCAGTCCTCGCCAATCGCATATCGCCAATCGCATATCCTACGGTCGGGATTGGCGATATACGATTCTTGATTGGCGAGGAGCGATTTGGCTGCCGCATGGGGGATAGGATTGGCGATATACGATTCTTGATAGGTGAGGTAGCTGCCGCGTGGGAGGACGGTCGCTGCGCTCGGGGGTGGGGCTCGTTTGTGTAGGTGTAGAGAAAGAGTGAGCTGATTTGGTATATTTGCCGGCGACCCGACCCCGACCCGGTAGCTCACCACTGAAATGACTTCTCGTTGAAAATCCACTTGCATCGCACACCTGCTTTCGCCGCTATCCCTACGTTTTTGGGCGGTTTGGCAGCTATATTTTTTCTCACCGGCTTATTTGCGGCCGCCCCTTCTCCGGCACCGAAGAAGACGGAACGCACCATCAGTAGTTTCCCCATCGTGGAGCCGACCGTACGTTACGGGCTGGCGCTGGATACCTTCTCCGTACGGGTCGATACCATTCAGTACGGGCAAACGCTGTCGGATATCCTGACCGGTATTGGGCTGTCGCAAGCCGAAGCGTACACCGCCAGCCAGGAATTCAACGAGATGCTTGACGTGCGCAATTTGCGGGCGGGGCGCACCCTTGAATTGCTGGACGACCCCGACACGGAGGGCATGGACTTCTTGGTCTACGCCCCCACCGTTTACCGCTACCTGCGCCTGGA
>CAZKPE010000163.1:7524-9140 GCA_964554545.1 uncultured Lewinella sp. | reverse complement strand
CCGAGCGCAACCAGTTCTACGCCGACGGCCGGCCGGGGGGCTCCCGCCCCTTCAATTACTTTCGGCTGCTACGGGATAGCTATGCGGATACGGAGTTTTATGACAGCTTGATCGGGGAGTGTAGGACGTTTGCTTGGTTTGTGGGAAAGTAGGTGTGGGTTGTCAGGTGTCAGGTGTCAGGTGTCAGGTGTCAGGGAGCGAACCAGATCGGCTTACTATTTGTACCGCAAGCACTGACACCTGACACCCGACACCCCCTCCCCCCATGCTCTCCCGCCCCCGCCGCAACCGCTCCACCCCCGCCGTCCGCAACCTGATCCGCGAAACGGAACTGAATGCCGGCCATCTCGTACAGCCCATTTTCCTAATGCCCGACCCCGCCGCCCGGCTACCGATTGCCAGTCTGCCGGGTACCTACCGATTGGGTATTGATGAGGTACTGAGGGAGATCGAGGACTGCCTGAAGGTCGGTTTGATGAGCTTCATGATGTTCCCCGCCGTGCCGGAGGAGAAGAAGGACAAGACCGGCACCTACGCCACCGCCGAAGATAACTTCTACCTCCACGCCGCCCGGGAGGTCAAGCGCCGCTTCCCGGAGGTCTGCCTCATCTCGGATGCCGCCCTGGATCCCTACAGCACCGACGGCCACGACGGGGTCGTACTGAACGGAAAGATCGACAATGATGAGACGCTGAAGCTGCTCGACGCCATGGCGGTAGCCCAGGCCCGGGCTGGTTTCGACGTGATCGGGCCGAGCGATATGATGGACGGGCGGGTCGGCAGCATCCGCCGGGCGCTGGATGGGGACGGACTCACCGATACGGCGATCATGTCCTACACCGCCAAGTACGCCAGCGCCTTCTATGGTCCCTTCCGCGATGCCCTCGACAGCGCCCCCCGCCAGCTCGAAGACGTACCCAGCGACAAGAAGACCTACCAGATGGACCCCGCCAACGCCCGCGAGGCCCTCCGCGAGGCCACCCTGGATGCCGCCGAGGGAGCCGACTACCTGATGGTGAAGCCCGCCCTGAATTACCTCGACATCATCTGGCGGTTGCACGAGGCCCACCCCCTGCCCATTGCCGCCTACCACGTCTCCGGGGAATGCGCCATGCTGCTGGCGGCCGCCGACAAGGGTTGGCTGGACTACCAGCAAGCCGCTTCCGAAGCCTTACTCAGTATCCGGCGGGCGGGGGCGGATGTGATCATCAGCTACTTCGCTAAGGATTTTGCGCGGTGGAATAGGAGTAGGTAGCCCACAGAGGAGCGCACGGGGGGATGCACAGGGGGGCACGGAGGGTTTTGCCCGCAGAGTTTCGTAGGGTACACGCAGATTTGCGCGGAGCTACTGTTACGCCCGCTCCGAGCACCTCTGTGCAAGACTCTGTGCGGCGCGAAGCGCACTCCGTGGGCTAAACTTCTTCCAAGACCTCGAATAGGTCATTCAGTTCGTCAAAGCTCTTGTACCCCACCTTTTCCTCCCCGCTTCCTCTGACAGCCAGGCCGGGCAACCCTCTGGGCGCAGACGTCCCGATAGCTATCGGGACAAAGTCGATCCGGAAATACACGCTACGCTCGCCGATGACCCCCCGGAGTTGATCGGGAGTGAAGGGGTG
>CAZKPE010000163.1:0-7424 GCA_964554545.1 uncultured Lewinella sp. | reverse complement strand
GGGTGCCAGGCGGCGAAGTAGCGGGCATCGGTCAGGTGGGTGATGCCGTAGGCGAGGAGGGGGATCGAGAGCACGGGGTGAAGTTAGTAAGGTTAGCTAATCAACGCTCCGGCGGACGGGCCAAGGTCGCCGGGCTCCCAAGGCCCGGCCGACGGAGCTAAGCTCCGGCCACTACAACTACGATCTCCCCTTTCACCTTGCCCCGGCTGGCGTAATCGGCTTTTAATTCGGCGAGGGAGGCGGTGGAGAACTCTTCGTACAGCTTGGAAATTTCCCGGGCCACGCAAGCCTGTCGATCGGGGCCGCAGTGCTCCTCCAGCTGGCCGAGTAGCTTGGCGATGCGGTGGGGGGATTCGTAGAGGACGAAGGTATTCGGCAGTTCCGCCAGGTAGGTAAGCCGGGTCTGGCGACCCTTTTTGTGGGGTAGAAAGCCCTCGAAGTGAAAGCGATCGCAGGGAATACCGCTAGCCGCGAGGGCCGGAACGAAGGCCGCCGGCCCGGGCAGGCAACTCACCTGAACCCCCGCCTCCCGGCAGGCCCGCACCAGTAAGAAGCCCGGATCGCTAATCCCCGGGGTGCCGGCATCCGTGATCAGGGCGTAGGTGGAGCCGTTGCGGAGCTCCAATACCAGTTGGTCCACCACCGCATGCTCGTTGTGAGCGTGGTAGGCCCGCAGGGATGTTTCGATCCCGTAGTGTTGGAGTAACGGCCGGGAGGTGCGGGTATCTTCGGCGAGGATTAGATCGACCTCTTCCAGTAGCCGGAGGGCACGCTGGGTGATGTCTTCCCGGTTGCCGATGGGGGTGGGAACGAGGTAGAGCAAGGGAGAATTGAAAATTTTATATTGAAAATTTAGGATTGGGAATTTGCTGCCGCTGTTTTCTGCTCGCTACGCTCGTGCGGTCTGGACTACCACCGTACTGCCCTACCGCGGTTGGTGAGCTGGCGCAGCCAGTGAACGGCACCTGCGGTAGCCAATTTTAAATATCAAATTTTCAATCCAAAATTCTCAATTCTACAGTACATCCTCTTCGTCCATCACGTGGCGGACGCCTCGGCGCACGATCTCTACGGTAGCGCCGTAGGCCATATGGCTGCCGAGCTGGCCGGCTTGCAGGCTGAGGTCGTCATCGAGGGGCTTGGGGGTCAGGCCGAGGGCGGGCAGGGCAATTTTATGGGCGGCGGTCCAGAGGGCGGCACCGAAGGAAACGCCGGCGGGGGCCTGAACGGCTGGGGCGGCTTCGACGATCACGCCGTAAATGCCACCTACGATGGCACCGAAGCCGATATTAAGTGCCTGCTGAGCGATCTCTTCCTGATTGCGGTCCATATCCGTGTCTACGACCTCTTCCGCTCCCTCGATGACCTGGATGCGGGCGGCGTGCTCCTCCTGCGGCTGGGCCGTCGGCAGGGAACGGTCGATGATCATCTTGATGCCGGTGCCGACCAGCCCGCCAATCATGCCGGCTACGAAGCCTTTCACGTAATCAGGCTCGCCGTGGGTACGGGTGCGCTCGAAAAGGTCGCCGGCATTGTGCAGGGCTTCCAGGGCGGTTTCTTCGACGCTTTTGGCACCGGCGGCGGCGGAGTGGTAGGCGCTCTTGGCGGTGCTTTCCGCGCTGTTCCCCAAACCGGAGGCCGAACTGGCGGCGGAGTGGTAGGCGCTGGATGCGGCTTTCTGGACGGAGGAGAGGTCGGCGTGCTTAACGGCGTCGACGATGCTATCGATAAAGGACATAAATAGTAGAGGTTTATTGTTGCAACGGACGGTGGGGGCGGCGGGTTCGCTACCGCAGCCGCAGCGGACTAGAGCCGGTAATTGATGATGTTGTTGGTCAGGTATCCGAAGGTGTAACTCACGCCTACACTGGCATCGGCCCGAAAGTCGGTGGCGATCTGTCGTTGACGTAGTAGAATGTCCTCTATGGAGGAGCTCTCTGCCGGCAGGTTGATCTGGTTCCGGATCAGGGAGAGCCGCCCGGAAAAACGCAGGGCCAGACCGCGGTACAGGTTCAGTTCGACCCAGGCACGGCCCTGGGTACGGTTTTGCTTTAAGTCGCGGAGAAAGGCCGACGCGTCCACACTGGCGTTAATCGTGCCCCAGGGTTGACGGAAGCGGGCCTGGGCGTTGAGGGAGGTGTAATATAGCCCTTCGCTCGTTTCATCGAAAATGGTCGTTTCGAGGTAATTATTCTGTCGGTACCCGATCCGGTAGGCGATACTGATCTCCCGCCGGAGTACCTCGTCGTAAGGGTAGATATTGTACTCGATGGCCGGGTTGATGAAGTAGGAATTATCCAGGTTCTCGAAAGTGGAATACTCGTAGCCCGCGAACCCGCCCGCCGACCAGTGCGGCCCCAGCGACCAGACCATACTCGCCGCGCCATACCAATCGCGACGAATACGGATAAAGATAGCCGTATCGCGATCGATTTCGCGCTCCCGGTAGTCCAGGGAAGCATCGATGCGGATACGGGTCGCTTCGGTGACCCGGTCGGCCTCCAGGCCCATCTCCCCCCGAATGGCTTTTTGGGCGGTTTCGTCCTCGTAGTCCCCTTCGGCATAGACCCCGAATATCCAGTTGTCCCAGGTATTTTGGGTGGTAGCTTCGGTAGTGGAATTGTCCGGGACCGCTACGCTATAATTGATCTCCTCCGCCAGCTCGGTCTTCAATAGGTAGGGGAGCAGGCCGCGTTTGACGGCCCGAACGAAACGAGTCCGGATCGCATCATCGCTACTGTTGGCCTCGATCTGGAAGCTCACCTCCTCGGTTTGCTCCTCGAACCCCCCGGCCAGGCCGACAAACGAAAGGTCATACCGCCTTCCGCCGCCGCCGGTGCCGCCCGAGGTGACCAGTAGGCGAACGTCCGCCCCCACGGGAACCCGCACGTGGGCCACGTAAGGAATTTCCTGCATCATGTAGGTGAAGTCGCAGTTGTCGCAGTCGGTAAAGAGCGTGAAGGCCTGCTGTGCGGACAAAGTGAGAGAGGCCACCATTACGGTCAGCCAAAGATTAAATAACCGGGACATGGGGGCATTTTGTAAGGATACCGGAAAAGCCGTCCGCTAGTTCTTCCCCCGCCCGTCCTTCTTGCCGAATAGACGTTTGATCCAACTCTGCTTCCGTTCCTCGCGGCGTTCGTCCCGGCGATCTTCCCGTTCCAGTTCGGAAGCGATGCGGTCGGCGTATTCCCGGGCGGATTCGTTGTTGCGGCGGCGTTTGTCCTCCACCATTTTCACGATCTCTTCCCGGGTGAATTCGCGCAGGCGACGGGTTATCTCCCGGTCGGGGGCGAACTCATCTTCATCGTAAACGATGGGCAGTTCCTCCAGGTAGTCGGGGCAGTCGAGCAACTCCAGGACCGTACTGTCCAGGCGGGGGAAGCTTCCGCCCCGGTAGTCGTCGAGCCCCCTCCCGCCCTGTACTTTGCGCATAAAGGTGCCCCAGATGGGTAGGGCGGTTGCGGTGGCCGAGCCCCGCCGGAGGCTGCGGAAATGGACGGCCGGGTACTCCGCCCCCACCCAGGTGCCGACGACTAATTTGGGCGTAAAGCCAAGAAACCAACCATCGGATTGGTTCTGGGTCGTACCCGTCTTTCCGGCCAGCGCCCCCTTCAGCCCGTAGGTAGAGCGGAGGCGGGCTCCGGTGCCGCCATTGACCACCCCGGCCAGCAGGTAGGTAGTAATATCGGCGGTTTGTTGATCCAGGACCCGCTCGCCCCCCGTAGGTCGTGCATAGGCAACGAGTACGTTTCCGTGTTCGTCCTCCACGCGATCCAGGTAGTGAACCGCGGGAGGTCGCCGGCCCCGGTTGGCGAAGGTGGCGTACACCCGGTTCATCTCCACCAGACTGGCCTCGACCGTGCCCAGGGCGATACTCGGCAGGGGGGTGACCTCTTTTTCTACCCCCATCGCGTTGATCTGGCCGGCCAGGGTGGGTAGCCCACTGCGTACGGCCAGTTGGACGGCGACCGTATTGACGGACTTGGAAAGGCCACCCCGCATGGAGTACGCCCCATCGTACTGCCCATTGGCGTTTCCGGGACTGTAGTCACTATAGTCAGTGTAGGTAAGCTGGCTCGCCGGGATATAATCACAGGGCTGAATTCCCTGCCGCAGCGCCGTCGCGTAGACCACCGGTTTGATTGTCGAACCGACCTGCCGGCGGCTGTTCACGTGATCGTACTGCACGAACTGGTAATCGGCACCGCCGACCCAGGCCCGGACCACCCCGGTAGCGGGCTCGGTGGCAAGCAGGCCGGCATTGAGCAGGGTGAAGTAGTGGCGGAGACTGTCAATGGGACGCATCAGGGTATCCTTCGGTGCACCAGTATAACCGTCGTAGATCGTCATGGCCCGGGGGGTGCGCAGGGCTTTCAGTATGTCCTCCCGGCTTTTTCCGGCGGCAGCCAGGCGGAGGTAGGGGGGGCTGTTATCCACCACCCGGGCAAAAGCCGCTTCCCAGGGAGCTTCGCGGCGGCCGCTCCAGTCTTCGGCCAGGCTGCGCTGTAGGGCGGGGAGCTGTTCGGCGACAGCTTCTTCGGCCAGGCGTTGTAGTCGCGAATCGATGCTGACGTAAATGCGCAAGCCGTCGCGGTCCATATCGTAGGGGCGGCCGTCGGGGTGTTGCAGGCCGTCCAGGGCGCGCTCTACATCGCCACGCAGGCGTTGGCGGAAGTGGGCGGCGGTGCCGAAGCGGTTATTGTCGCGGGTGTAGTTCAGCTCCAGGGGAAGTTGGGCCACACTATCGGCTACGGCTTCGGAGAGGCTGCCGTTCTTGGCCATCAGGTTCAGTACGACATTACGGCGGCCCCGGCTTTTATCGGGGTACAGGCGGGGACTGTAGGAGGTATTTGCCTTGAGTAGCCCGATCAGTACGGCCGACTCTTGCAGGTTCAGCTCGGCGGCGGACTTTCCGAAAAAGCGATTAGCGGCGACCTGGATACCGTAGGCTTCCTCACCGAAGGGGACGGTATTGAGGTAGAGGTTGAGCAGTTCCTGTTTGCTGTAAACATCCTCCAGCCGGCTGGCGATGACCATTTCGCGCAACTTCATCTTCAGTACCCCGAGACTGCCGTACTCCTGACGGGGATAAAGCTGTTTGGCGAGTTGTTGGGAGATCGTACTGCCCCCGCCGGCACTGCGGTCGCCCATCAGAATAGTGCGGATGGCTACGCGGAACAGCGCTCGCACGTCGATGCCCCCGTGGTCGAAGAAGCGGGCATCCTCGGTGGCGATCAGGGCCTGAGGCACGTAGGGGCTGATACGGTCGGCCGGCACGCTCACCCGGTTGACGGCGTAGTAGCGACCCAGTAGCTTCCCGTCTTCGGTATAGATGGAGGAAGCATCGTCGTTCTCGATGGCGGCCAGCTCTTGTGGTCCGGGCAGGGGGCCGTAGGCACCGCTCATCACCCCGATGAAGAGGTAGAGGAACAGTAGCGCAACCAGGGCTAGTGGGATGCCGCCTATGATCAGCAGCAACTGGCCAGTAGAACGGCTTTTTACGTAGGTCCGGATAGAGCGGCCCCATTGCCGTAACCGTTCGTTGAAGGCTCGCTTGTTCAATACGTGTCTGGTTTATGCGCCCGCAAAAATTCTATAACGGTGGGGGTGGTTGGTGGCGTATTTAGTGAGAATATTTTTGCCCACGGAGGGCCTACGGCCAAGCACAGAGGGGGGGGCACAGAGTGGGCACAGAGAGACGTGCGGCAGCCTCCGTGTTTACTCTGTGCCCTACTCTGTGCGGCTCACGAAGTGAGCACCTCTGTGGGCAGACCCCACCTATTGCACCTGAAACAACGCATTCGCAAACAACAACTTCCCATTCTCCCAGAAGGCCCGGTAAAGCGGATTATCCACCAGGTAGATCACCTCCCCCCGCCGCATCGGTTCCACGCCGTAGTTCAGGGTTTCCTGAATGCGGGAGTACGCTTCGTTTCCGATGAACCCCTGCACCTGCGTCCCCGCCCGAATACGTCCGACATTGTAGCCGCTCTCCAGGTAGTCGTAAGCGTCGTCGCTGGTTTTGAGGGAGGCGTAGCGGTCACCCAGGCCGAAGCTCAGGGGGTGGGTGCCGTCCAGCTCGGTGTTCACGATGGCGCCGGGGATGTAGCCGGCGATGAAGCGCCGCTCCCGACCGCCGTAGGGTTGCAAACGAGCTTCCCGCTGCTCTTCCTCGCTGAGGGTGTCGCTTGCGCTTTCCTTCGGGCTGAGGCCGAAGCCGTCCTTGCCGGCCAGACTGTTGTTGGCCGCCCCGATGGCGATGAGCTTGCCGCCGCCGCGTACCCAGTCCTGCATCTCTTCCAGCTCCGACTCGCTGAAGCGGAAACGGCCCTCGGGAAGCACCAAAATGTCGTAGTCACCGGCAAAAACCTCCCCGACGTCCCCCCGGTGGAAGATGCTGATGGGATAATTGAGGTCCTGCTCGAAGTAGTACCAGACCTGGCCGAACTCGTTGCTGTAGGTCTCTTCCCCCGAGAGCGTAGCCACCTTCGGCATGCCGATGAGCTTGTAATTACTGCCCCCGAGGTCGCCCCCGACGGTTGCGCTGAAGCCGGTCCCGACGGGCACCACCTCCGCCTCGTGTTCCCGGGTGATGCGGCCGATCTTTTCGGCATAGTCGGGGGTGGCCCGGTTATCGCCCCGCGTCACGACCAGGGTGCCGGCCGGGAAGTCGTTGCCCCCGAAGCTAAAATCGCGCTCGCTGGCCCGCACCTGTACCCCCGCCTGCAAGAGGGCGGCGAGGTAGCGGGCGCTGTTCATGCCCTCCCAGGGGATGGCGAAGGCGTAGAGCTCACTCAGATCGGTGCCGGCGAAGGGATCCTGGTAGCCAGGCTGGGTGTACGCTTCCGTTTTCACGTTCAGCCGCTCGGTACTGGCGTAGGTCTCCAGCCCGTAGGCCATGGGTACCGACCAGGCGGTGATGTCGTAGGTGACGCTGTCCTCTACGACGGAGGAGGGGTCGAAGAGTACCTGGGTGAGCACCGCCCGGGGCTGGTAAGCCGACACGATCAGGTCGCCCTCGCTAACGGTGGCGCGGCCCGACTGTCCGGTGGCGTAGTTGTATCCCTGGAAGGTGGCCGAGCCCGCCGCGCGGCGGTACTGGATGCCGTTGCGGTCGAGTAGTTCAGTGAGGGCGCGCAGCTTGCCGCCGGGGTTATCGGCACTGACGACGTAGGTCTTGTACTCCCCCTGCGGATTGCTACTCGACCCCTCGAAATAGTCAGCGAACTGCTCCGTAATGCGGTCGGCCTCCCGCGCCGCGATCTCGACCGTGCTCAGGGCGGTGGTGCGGTGGTGGGCCACCCGGTCGTAGAGGGTAAGGGTATCGCCGGTGGGTAGCTCAACGGCCCGTCCGCCCCGGCTGCCGCCGCCCTGCTCGTAGGTCATGCCGATGGCCCCGTTGAAGGTGGGGTAGGTATCGC
>CAZKPE010000162.1:0-9172 GCA_964554545.1 uncultured Lewinella sp. | reverse complement strand
ACCAACATCAGAAAATACACCGCTCGGGCAGCCTAAAAGCGTAGCGGACTATTGGCTTTAGACACTGAGAAAATTAATATGCGGATAGAATTTTTAAAAGCAGAGATTAAAAAAGTTATACCCGAAGATGAATATAACGAATTAATATATGAACTTCGACAGAAATGGCCTCTTAATATAGAGTCGCTCCTTACAATTGTCTCTGGGAAGGATTATTTAATACCACTAATTCACTTTAGGCTTAAAAAGCTGAAGGGATTTGGAAGTGTCAATGTCACCACAAAGTCACTAAGAATGAGACTCGCTAAACTTACAAAAATAGATAAGTATTCCAATTTAATAGAAGTAGTTAGAAATATTTAAAATGCACACAACACCGCGCCCAGCGTCAACCGGGGCTGATGGATTTTGTATTGGTGAATGCTAATGATGTCCGGGTTCGTCACGTCGTCAATGGCCCGAAAGCTCGTCGTGCCTCCTCGGTTTCGGTCCATGCCGCCGCGCCGCCCCCTCGCTGGAGACTTAAAGATTAATCCTTCGAATAAAGAAAGCCCCGGCTGCGTGGGCCCAAACGTTGGGCGACAGCCGCTTTAAGGCGGCCGAACAAACTAGATTGAAATAATCTGACAGCTCATGACCGAAAGTATCAGCTCAAACTTCGACTCTCTACTTAAATATAGAACTGAGGAATCGATATGTTTGGCCGTCATAGCGCTAAATATTGTCAACATTGGGCTAAACATAAGATACTATTATAACGCACTCAATGATGAAATACTATTAAGGTTGTTTTTGTATTCTATCGGCAGTTTATTCGCTAGTTGCATGCTGTCAATCATAGCTATTGTATTTAGCATAGCGCTAATCATTTCTTATGAAAACTGCACTAGACCTAATAAAGTCTTGGACAACTATGAGGTAGGTGACAGGAAGAACGGTAGCGTATTAAAGATTTTTGGCGTTCTGATTTTATCAATCTTGACATGGTTCACTCCAGATATACTGGCAATGTAATACTTTATGAAAAACTAGATTGCAAAATTCATATTATGTATCAATGCTTCAAAAGAGAAAATCTATGTGCAGGGATATGATAATGTAAACAATACGCTGCTCAAGTAAATTTGGTCTAAGTTGTGTGAAATTGGAATCGATAAGTAATAAGTTCAGTATATGATTGATTATACAATCCAAGACCTATATGAAGTGTTTAATAAGTACCCAGCTAACAAACAAATGGCGGGAAGCCCTATATATGGCGAAAAGGTAAAGAAGTGGAATAAAGATTTGTTTTCTAAGTCGCTTACTGAATTGACAAGTGATGATCTAGCTCGATTTTGTAGTAGTGTTACTCTCACGTGGGGAACAATAGAAGATTACAAACATTTTTTACCACGCATCTATGAATTGATAGCAGACGGAGATTTTCTCGCGGAGGAGTGGGTGGTATTTGATGTACTAAATCGATACGATTGGCAGTACTGGCCCGATAAAGAATTTATCGTATTGAATAGATATTTTCTTGACTTGTGGAGAAGTATTATAAAGGACCCGCGAGAAGAAAAAGATTATTTAGTAGGGGAATATCTCCCTCCTATTGCAAATGTTTATAGTGATTTTATGGAGCTGCTGTCTATTTGGGGAGACGATGACTCAAAACCAGCGATTAGGAAAATAGTGTTCTTCTTTACGTGGTCATATAATGACATTTTTATAAAGGTAAGGCTACCCGGATTTAAGAAGTCGAAGGGCAGAGGAGAACAAATATTTGAATGGATCACGAGTCCAAAAATGAAAAAGAAATTGAACAATGCAAGAGCAACCTACAAAAATGAAGAATTTAACACTGAATTAGGCTGGCTTGTAGATTCAATTAATATGATAAATTGACATCGCCCAACACCGCGCCCAGCGTCAACCGGGGCTGGTGGGTTTCGGGTTGGTTGGTGTTATTGATGTACGGGTTCGTCGCGTCGTCAATGGCCCGAAAGCTCCCTATGGTCGGTTTCGGTCCATGCCGCCGCGCCGCCCCCTTGTGGGTGGGTTGAAGTTGGTTACGGTCAAGAAAGAATGCCCCGGCTGCGTGGGCGCACTCGTTGGGCGAAAGCCCGCCATCAAAGGCGGGCCTCAATAATGATTCGAAACTATAATTATCCCTATTTAGTTCTTCGATAATTCAAAATTCTATATGAGCTACGATCTAAACTTCTATAAACGGATCGATCAAAAAATAAGCCGTCAGCAGATTGCAAATTTTCTTGATAAACAACTACAATTAACCGAAGACAATCAGGGAGATTGGGTTTATCAGAATGAAGATACGGGGGTATACTGTATCTTTTCCTTATACGAGGAAGAATCATTTGATCAAGAAGAAGAAGAAGGAGGGGAGGAAGAACATCAAGGATATAAGTGCATAGACCTTACTTTTAGTATAAATTTTTTCAGGCCACAGTTTTTTGGACTTGAATGCTTTCCTTTGGTTATGAAAATAAAGGATGCTTTTGATCTACATATCGAAAGCCCCCAAAGCGGCGAGCTCTTTTCATCTCCAAATTTTGAAATACTGTTCAATGAATGGAGCGCTTTGAACCAACGATATTCACTTGAATATGCCGCTGAATTAGACTTACAGTACTTACCTATAAAAAAGTCAAACAATAGTTGGAGATATAATTATCAGCGTGTTGAGCTTCAGCGTATACTGGATGAAAATTACTTCGCGCCAAAGATATTCTATCTAAAAATGAAAGATTCAACTGAAGTCCACACAGCAGCGGTTTGGCCAGATTTGATCTATAGTGTACTCCCCTCAGTTGACTACCTAATAATATCTAAAAAGAAAGGATGGTTATGGCGTGTTGAAACAATGAATGTGGTAGCCCGATCTACGGTAGAAAAGGAATTCTCGAAATTTATCAGAAAGGATACCAATGGATATGATGTTATCGAAGGACAAGGAAACTCCATAGCGAAGGATAAGTATCGGAATTTGAACGATCTTGGAGAGTTGAAAAATGTTGGTACGGGAATCGGGATAAACACAATAATTAATTATAGACCAGAGGGATAGATGGTTTGTAGCTACCCTTCAACAATGATAAGGTAGTATCTAGTTAGATTGAAATATAGAATGTAAGCTACCTGTTAAAAAGATCGTATAACCTCAATAGCTATAAAGAATAAATTTAAGAGGTAAACCGGAAGAAAGTTAACACCGAGTGTCTAGAATATAAAACACGATCGCCCAACACCGCGCCCAGCGTCAACCGGGGCTGGTGAAGTTGAAGTTGGTTGGTGCTATTGGTGTCCGGGTTCGTCGCCCCGTCAATGGACTAAAAGCTCGTCGTACCTCCTCGGTTTTAGTCCATGCCGCCGCGCCGCCCCCTTGTGGGTGGGTTGAAGTTGGTTACTTCGAATGAAAGAAGCCCCGGCTGCGTGGGCGCCATCGTTGAGCGACAGCCCGCCATTAAAGGCGGGCCGATATGTTGTAGTCGGATAGGGAAATCAGAGCTATTGTTTAAAACAAAATTGATGATAAATTGCCTCAACACACAAATAATGTTAATGCGCAAAGTGATTTAGGATCCGCGGAAAAACTTACCTTCAAAGGGTTACTTCATGTCTGCATATGGTATTCATGCTATGGACGAAACATTTGAATGACGGCTCTTAAATAATGAACATGAACTTTTTACGTACAATTAGAAGTTTATTTTTCAGCAGCGCATTTGTGCTGCTATTTGCATTTGCAAGTCCACTATTAACTTCAAGTGATTGGTCAATTGGGGATATTCGATATTCTATGCTGCCTCCTACTTTGTTTGAGGAGATTCATCCTGGTTGGGTTTTAATGGACGGCCGAACTGTCAAAGGCTCAAAATATTCTGACCAGACGCTCATAGATACAGTGCCAGATGCTCAAAACATGTTTATTCGGGGTATGGGTGGAAAATATGATAGTAAAAATGGCGCGCGCGATAGACCAATTGGAAGTAAACAGTCATTTGCAACTGCTGAACCGAATAATAAATATTCTATAACTATAGATACTGATGGGGCTCATACCCACGATGATTGGTATTATGCCGTAAAAAGTGGTAGAGGTGTGTCGGGGAGTAGCGCATCACCGTACAATGCTACGAGACAGACTGGAGGTGGTAATCATTCGCATTCTGCCACAATTTCTGGGGGAGATAAAGAAACTAGACCTGTAAATATAACTGCATATACGTATATTAAGATCAACTAATTACTGAGCGATTGAGGTGCAGATTTTAGACTAATTTCATACGATGCATTGAGTGCACTATACAATAGGCAAAATTAATTACTCACAAATTTTAAACCCGCCAATATGAAAATCAAGATCTTTGTTGTCTTGCTTATATCGACGCTAGGCTTCATTTCATTTATTTCGACTTCTTCTGCGGTCGCTAATCCGTCAACAGAAGGAGCTCGGATTGGGGATGTTCGCATTTCTGTACTCCCTCCCGCAATCTTTGAAGAGGACAATTCGGGGTGGGTATTGATGGATGGGCGGAACGTTGAGGGATCAGCATATGCAGAACGAACATTGATTGACACCGTACCGAACTCGAAGAATAGATTCATTAGAGGCATGGGAGGCACGTATAATTTTGCTGACGGCGAAGGGTTAAATGGAAGACCAAGAGAAGTAGGTAGTTTTCAGACTTTTTCAACTGCTGAACCTACTGGGGGACTGTCAGTTACGGGTGGAAATCATGTACACCCCTACCAGCTCTACTATTCCGACGGAACAAATACTCCCGCCCATGTAGATCCCTCACCCGGTGAATTCGGAACTTATCTATCTAAAACGCAGGAGACAAGTGGCGAAGGTGGCCATAGTCATACTAGTGGTGATTGGGATAATGAAACGAGACCAGACAATATTTCACTATACTTCTATATCAAAATACAATGAATTAGTATGAACCGTCGAGAAGTTTTGAAACTTGGATTGCTACTGTCCATACATGACTCAATAAAAGGCAAGTCAATAGCGCTTCCAAAATATACCATTCAACACCAAAAGCATTCTACAAATGATTTGGATTATAGCATCAGGAACTCGTCTTTAGCTACAGCGAAGTTGTTATTCAATTCTGTTGGTTTGCCACCTAAAGAGTTAAGGCTGCATTTCGACTTGGATAGTGAAATGTCAGGGTATGACGATTTAATGGTGAGGCAAGTAAATAGAATTGATGAAAATATTAGGAGTATAATTTTTCATGAATTAATTGAAGGTGATGGGTCACTCCCCACGAATGATGATCGAGCGTTTAACGAACGAACTCTACCGAATTCTGAAATATATTTAGTTGATCGATCACCAAGCGCAGTTGCTATCCTTCCGGTCGCCAACACTATAGCCAAATTTGTGGCGCAATCTTTAGCCAGTGGAATAATCTATGATGTAACCAATGACTGGGTATCTAAACCCAATAATGAGGCAATTCAGTCTGACAATTTAGAACAATCACTTAAATCAATAAATTCCCAATTATCTAATTTGCGAGATAATTTGCTGCTTGTCTACAACAAAACTGACGAAGAACTGGACGCTCTCGCAGCTAGATTAAGCGTTGATAAGGAGGCTTTGATCGAGGCTATGCAGGAAGGTACAAATAGTATCGAAGAGCTATTGAATAAAAAATTCGTAAATAATGATGCTTTAATTAACAGCGCAAAAGAAAGTATAGAGGAAGTTTCCCATCAAATGGCAGACTACGAGAGTGCTTTATCTAATCTATCTATACAAGTAGATGAGAACGGTAGATTAACAACTACTTCGAAATCAGAAATCATTGAAATCGTAGGTGGAAAAATCGATACTGTAGGGAAATATGTCTTCCTTGGTTTACCTCCGCACCTTCAACTAAGGGCACTCCAAGATCAAGACCTAGATTTTGTAAAAAAGCTTCAAGAAGAAGGTCGATATGATAATGTTTTGAACGAAGTAAATAGATCGGTTGAACAGGTAGACTTCGATGAATGGTATTCTAATCTACAAAACAATATAAATTCAGCGACTGCATTAATTGGGCAAACTTATCAGGCATCATTAGCTCTTGGTTTGAAGGGGAAGGATGCTGAACGAGCCAGTGAAATAGTTGATATTGCTGGTCAAGCGGCAAGTATTGCATTGGCGTTTGCGTCGAGTAATCCAGTAGGCTATGCGAGTGGGATAGTTCAATCAATAGGTTTAGCGGCCAACGTATTTGGTGGTGGTGGAGATAGGGAGGATCCCACCGCCAAAATGCTCCAGCAAATCTCTGCTCAGTTAGTGGCTATACAAAAAGGAATTAAAGCAGGCTTTGAACATTTAGATAAAAAACTGGACAATCTAGCCGATCTACAAGTTCAGCTATATTCTAATATCGCAGAATCAATTGAGCACCAAACTAGATTTCAACAGCAGTGGTTTGAATATATAGCAGCGTCTTTAGAAGATTTAGAAGAAAAGCTCGATTTAGTATTACGAAAAGAAGATGACATTCTAGTGTTTATAAGGAATCTGTCCCAACGGGAAATTGGTATTATCAACGATTATGAATTAGTGCGTATTGAAGAATATGGTAATCAATTTGACACATTTGAGGATTATAGGCGAGCTTACGATCAGCCACAATTTGGAGCTGGATTACAGGCTTTAAATGAAATTGTTGTGAACATTAGGAACAATAATGAATTGTCCTATTTTTCAATTCTTGAAACTGGCATATCGAAAGATGCATCTTTAACGTATAAGAAAATAAAATATATGTATGAGCCGTGTTTGCGCCTTTTTAATTCATTTTATCCGTCCGACGATACTTATAGAAAAGCTATGTTTGGCTTACTAAATCCTACCAAGACAAACCACGACTCTTATAAAGCTTTATTACTGGATGATGACATAGATAATTTTCAGGCAGATTATGAAAAATTAACTAAACTGAATGAGACTTTTTTAAGCCCTTTTGCTATTGCAAAAATAGCAAGTTTATATCTAACTTATTACCCCTATTATGAAATTTATGAGGACAGCGAAACATTTGTTCCTGGAAATGCCGCATTCTATTCATCCTTGAGTGTTGATATAAAGACGGATAGGATAACCACAATCCGCCGAAACTTTGATAGTTTAATAGATATAGTCAACCAATCAATAGCTCAACAGGCAGTTTTGTCTGGACACCTTTTACTCCACAAATTAGATTTTGTGCTTGAGCATGGGGCATTGCCTGAATTATATGAAGATGCTCAAAACGCGCTGAAATCAAATTATCTGCTCAGTACAAATTATTTAATGCGTCAACTATATTACAAGCTATATGCGAATACTGAAAACCGAGGAACTTTAGCTAAATACAACACAGCCTACCAGAGTAGTGATTTAAAGTCACTGTCTGCCTTGACAGGATATAATGTTCAATTGTTGGATGACAATCGATTGTACGTTCATTTGTTCGATAATCACTTCTTCTTGCCTACAGCGGACGAAGTAGAAAAAAATGATATGATTTACTCGTCTGAATTCAATATGCTCTTCGATGTTCGATCGTCTTTGACGCAAGAGAAAGTAAAACTTAAATTTGGCAACCTAGTGACATAGAATAGAGTAATATGTTTCCCTTATTTAGATTTTCAGATTTTGTATGCTTCTGGAAAGATTATAATATCCTACGGTGATTGTTCATCGAGTGCCTATCCTGAATCGTATAACATCACCTTTATATTAGTAATAGTCTAAATAGTCAATAATAATGTAGTGTAGTAGGAGTGTGGACGGAAGTTTAACCATATAGTTGGCACAGGCAAATTGGCAACTCATCAAAAGGAGACATTTGCTGGTCTAGAGAAGAATGCATCGCCCAACACCAGCTACCTGTCCATAGCCGCTTTAGGCGGCTACGGCAGGTAGCTAAACGTTGGGCGACAGATCGCCATTAAAGGCGATCCGACAAAGAACGTAAGTCCCAGGTTAATTAAGCTATATGCGTAACGAAAAAAAGATGCAATGGCCTATTGAGGGTTCAATTATGAATTCATATTTGATGACTATAATTGGTATACTCATCTATTTCGGTTGTAGCAGTGTAGAAGATGGCGATGAGCAACTTTTAATCTATGTCAACCAAGATTTCAATTATGTATCAGACGTCTCACTACTAAACAACACAGTTTGCTTAATTATTGATGACAGCTTATTGTACTACGCTGCGGACGGAGAGCCAGCCAAATTCATTTGTAGCCATCCGAATATGAAATTTATAGGTAGAGACAAAGACTACATCACACTGGACTCTGCACTCTACAAAGTTGCAAGAAGAGGAAATGATGTGGCCATTGAATTTGCTGGAAGTGCAGAGACAATCGACTCGATAATAAACCAGGTTAAGTACGGGCGGAAGAATGAAGACTACGATGTAGTGGATTGCTGTTATGGTGAATGGGGTGGTACAGTTAGCTATATTAGCAAACTAGACACCAGTAATGTGTATTCTGTAGAAAGCACCTGTCTTTTAAAAGTACTCTATTCCAATAAACATCATTATCTCATTAATTATTTAGGACATGGTTTTGGGTCTAGTTCAATTTATCAAATTAGATCGATCCCGGCCTTGCTCAATTCGCCAATTTGTTATCAATTTGGCTTTGATTTGGGCAATTGGTCGTACCAAGACAGTACAATGCAGACAATCATAGATGGTGGAATAAATTCCCTTTACCTAGATACAATGGGAATCGAAATAGTAGATGCCCGTATTGTTGACAACGAACTATACGTTTCGACAAAAAATAATTCGACACATACTATGGCATTGAGTACAATTGTAAACAACCATCTTCAGAATATTTACATAGATTCGCTAATGCCTAATCAAAATCATATTTCAAATAATTCCTATATTACTAAGAATGGGGAAGTAGTAAACTTATCAATATTTTGGGACTATAAAGATGTGAAGACGGGAATAGGTTATGCTAATAAAGTAAAGATTTACAACCTTTACACGGGATCCACAATTGAGGCAAGAGTCATTAGTCAATCGCCCAACACCGCGCCCACGTCAACCGAGGCTGGTGATTTTAAGGTTGATTAGCTTCGATTGGTGTCCGGGTTCGCCGCGTCGTCAATGGCCCGAAAGCTCGTCGTACCTCC
>CAZKPE010000161.1:6634-9231 GCA_964554545.1 uncultured Lewinella sp. | reverse complement strand
CGCCGGAAACCAGATCGCCAGCAGATCGAGGATGAAGGGCGTCAGCGTAAACAGCGTCAGGATGGACGGAAAGAGCGACAAAAAGAAGCTGAAGGCCACGCTATTGGCCCGGGTGAACAGGTCATCCCGCTTGGCCTCGTTGATCACGAAGACGATCACGTCGTAGATCGGCACCCCCTGGAAGCCGATGAAGCTGTTCTCGCGAGCGTACTGCTTCGTTCCGATCACGATGGGGTGTTCGGTGAAGAATCGCTGGAATGCCGCTAGGTCGAACTTCTTCACGCCCCAAAATACGGACGCAGGGCCCGGAGCAGGTATTCCGGTGCAGCCACCCGTTCCTCCGTCCGCGCATCCAGGAAGCATAATTTAATCTGGCCACCGTTGACCAGCTTCCCTTTCTCATTGTGAATCTCGACGTGGAAGGTGATCGTCCGATCGGGAATTTCGCGCAGGGTGGTCGTGATGGTCAGGACCTCGTCGTAGCGGGCCGGGCGGACGAAGCGCTGGTTCAGGCTCATCACGGGCATCATGACGTACTCTTCTTCCTCCATGGCGGCGTAGCTCAGTCCCTGGTCGCGGAGCATCTCGGCGCGGCCGATCTCGTAGAGCAGCGCGTAGTTGCCGTAGTAGAGGTAGCCCATCTGGTCGGTTTCGCCGTAGCGGACGCGGTGGGTGGTTTGGGTTTGGAGCATGGGGGTAAAGGTAGAATAGAGGCGCTGCGCGCTGGGGTAGAGGCCGCTTCGCGGATGGACGGGCTGCGCCCTGGGGTAGACGCTTCGCGGAGATGGGTGGCGTTGATCGGGGGGAGGGGGCCATCGGTCGAAAAGGAAAGGCACGGATGGGGGAGTTTGAAGAAAATGCTAATCTTTGGAGGGTGAGAACCGTTCATTTTACGGCATGAAAAACAAAACGACCGCAGGCATTTTCGCCCTTGTTTTTGGAGGGCTGGGCGTACACCGCTTCTATCTCGGGCAGACCGGCAGGGGAATTCTCTACCTGCTCTTTATCTGGACGTTCATTCCCACCATCATCGCGATGATCGACGGGATCGTCTTCCTTACCCAGGACGAGGACACCTTCGACAGGAAGTACAACCCGGAGATTTACGCCGCCCGTCAGCAGCCGCCCGTCCGGGAGATCGTGTACGTGAACACGGAGCCGAATCCGCCCTACGTTGCGGCAAACCCCACACCTGCGCCCCCGCCCAAAGAGCCCTTCCGCAGCGCGGCCGACGCCAAGTACGCGGCCTACGACTTCGACGGGGCCATCCGCGATTACCGCCGCTCGCTGAACGTGAACCCACGGCAGGGGGAGGTCCACTTCAAGCTCGCCTGCCTCTACAGCATCCACGAGCAGACGCAGGAGGCCCTCAATCACCTGAGCCTGGCGCTGGAGAATGGCTACTACGACTTCGACGAGATCGAGCGGCACGATCACCTGGCCTATTTGCGGTCGACGCCCGAGTACTATGCCTTCAAGGCCAACGGCTACCGACCGGCCCCCGCCACCCGGCAGGAAGAGCCCGCAGAAACCCTGGAACTGTCAGACGACCTCATTACCCGAATCGAACGACTGGCTAAACTGAAAGAAGAAGGCATTCTGAATGAGGAAGGCTTCGCGCGGGAGAAAGCAAAAATTCTGCGGGGCTAGGGTGGGCGTAGCATGATCACCCAGCCACTGGCCGTGCTGGCCGTCCTTTGCCTGAGCGTGGCGGCGTCGGAGTGGCTGGTCAGGCGTACGGTACTGCGGCAGTTGGGTACGGCGCTGGTGGTGATTTTGCTGGTAGCCGTTATTGCCAATCTGGGACTCATCCCCTCGGCTTCTACGGGCTCGGTGGTCTACACCGGTATCTTCCGCTACCTGGCCCCATTGTCTATCTTTTTTTTGCTGCTCGACGTCAATCTGGCCAGTATCCGCCGGGCGGGCTGGCCGATGTTGCTGCTCTTTCTGTTGGGGGGTATCGGAACGGCCATCGGGGTAGTCGCAGGGATGTGGCTCATCGACGGGCCGGTCCACCTGGGGGAGAATTTCGCGCCCATCGCCGGCATGTTCACCGGCACCTATACCGGCGGCAGCGTAAACTTCAACGCCGTAGCCATTCACTACGACATGATGCGGGAGGGGGTGCTCTACGCGGGTATGACGGCGGTCGACAACATCGTCACGGCACTATGGATGGTCGTCACCATCGCGGTACCGCTATTCGTACGCAGGGGGCGCGGGCGCAGGGTGCAATCATCACCGCAAGCGAAAGGACCGCCACCCGAAAGGGAATCGGAAACCGTGAGCATCACCTCCCTGAGTATGCTGCTGGCGATCGGTCTGCTGGCATTATGGGCGGCGAACGGGCTGGCGGACTGGTCGGGTGTACAGGGCTACACCGTCCCGTCCATCCTCATTCTGACCACCTTTGCTTTGCTCCTGGCCCAGGTACCGGCCATCCACGGTCTGGCCGGGGGGCGGGTGATCGGACTTTTCAGCGTCTACCTCTTCCTGGCCGTCATCGGGGCCTTTTGCGAACTGGCGGCACTGGGGGAGATCGGTCCGCTGGCGTGGCGGCTGCTCGTGCTGGTGCTGGTGACCGTCACGCTTCATGG
>CAZKPE010000161.1:0-6534 GCA_964554545.1 uncultured Lewinella sp. | reverse complement strand
TCGATGGCCCGCATCTGCTGCTCGTGCTTCAGATCGGCCACGCCCATCTGGAAGCTGAAGCGGGTAATGCCGCCCAGAGCTTGGGAGTGGCGTACGATCTTTTCCGCTACCGTACGGGGACTGCCGACTACCAGGGCACCAAATGGGGTATTTTGGGCATCGAAGTGGGCGCGGGAGATTGGTTGCCAGCCCCGTTCCTTGCCGATACGATTCATTTGCCGGGCGTAGCCGGGGAAAAATTCATCATTCGCCCTATCGTCGGTATCCGCTACGAAACCCAAGGAGTGTAGGCCGACTTCCAGTTGACTGAGATCGTGGCCGGCCTTCCGCGCGGCATCCCAGTAGAGCTCGATCAGGGGGCGGAAGCGGTGGGTCTCTCCTCCGATCACGGCAACCATAAGGGGTAACCCCAATCGGCCGGCGCGCGCAAAACTGGCGGGTGTGCCCCCCACGCCTACCCAGATCGGAAGCTTATGCTGCACCGGGCGGGGATAGATCGGCTGATCGTTCAGCGCCGGCCGGAACTTGCCGGACCAGGTGACGCGCTCGTTTTCGCGAATTTGCAAGAGTAGTCCCAGTTTCTCGGTGAACAGGGCATCATAGTGGTTCAGGTCTAGCCCGAAAAGGGGATAGGCATCCACGAAGGAGCCGCGGCCCACCACCATTTCGGCCCGTCCGTTGCTGATCAGGTCGAGGGTGGCATACTGCTGAAATACCCGGACCGGGTCGGCGGCGCTAAGCACGGTAACCGCGCTACCCAATTTAATCCGCTCGGTGCGGGCCGCGGCCGCCGCGAGTATGGTGGCGGGGGAGCTGTCAAAGAACTCCTTACGGTGGTGTTCGCCCATGCCGAAGAGGTGGAGCCCGACCTGGTCTGCATAGGCGATGCGATCCAGTAGCTCCGCCATGGAGCGTTGGGGGTGGAGTATCTCATCCGTCCGGGAGTCGAGGACGGTGGCGCCGAAGCTATCCAGGCCGATCTGCATATGTCAGTATTTAATGTACCAACAAGAGATAGGGAGACAGGGTTGAAGGGGAGAGGAGCCACGGAGGCGCGGAGGTCATGGAGCAGGGCAACAAAAAAGCCCGCAACCGGGAAAGGATTGCGGGCTTTGTAGCATTTCGTATAGGAGGAGCTATTCTTCCTCGGCGGGGAGCAGGGTGTTGTCATCAGTCTTTTTCCGAACCTGCCCCTCTTCCGGCGCGACAGGAGCGGGCGTAGCCGAAGCGGTGGTAGCTGCTACCGTTGCCGCTGCTGCTGCATCGGTCGATTCAGCAATGGTTTGCCCCTCGGCAGTTGCACTAGCCGAATCGGACCCTCCACGACCCTTGCTACCCCGACGGCGGCGACCGCGACGGGTACGTCCTTTGGACTTATCGGCATTCTTGTCGTAGACGTCGTTGAAGTCCACGAACTCGATCATGGCCGTTTCGGCACCATCCCCCAATCGGAAACCGGTCTTGATGACGCGCAGGTAACCACCGGGACGGTCGCCTACCTTTTCCGCTACAGTCGAGAATAGTTCAGTAACAGCCTCCTTGTTCTGCAGGTAGCTGAATACCATACGGCGGTTGTGCGTATCGTTGGTCCGCGACTTGGTGATCAGCGGCTCGGCGAACTTGCGCAGTGCCTTAGCCTTTGCCAGGGTGGTGTTGATCCGCTTATGGGTAATGAGCGCGATCGTGAGGTTCCGCAGCATCGCTTTGCGGTGACCGCTTTTTCGGCCGAGGTGATTAAATTTCTTTCCGTGACGCATGTCAGGATGGTTTTGCCGACACCACGCACCGCATCCTCATGGGCAGATCGGGCAACTGCGAGGGGAGGGGGTTAGTGTCGATGTTGTTTTACTATGAATTCATTGGTATTAATGACCCGTTGTGGTTAGTGCGCTCGCTTCGCTTGCTTTTAGTCGGCTTCGCCGGGGAGTGCGCTCGCTTCGCTTGCTGGTAGTCGGCTGCGCCGGGGAGTGCCGTCGTCGGAGGCGTTGCCGCACGTCACGCCTGTAACGACGGCACTAACCAGCGAAGCTGACTACTAGCGAGCAACGCGAGCGCACTCCCCGGCGCAGCCGACTAAGAGAGCGAAGCGACCACTACTCCTCGTCTAGTTTGTACTTGCTCAGGTCCATCCCGAACGTCAGGCCCTTTTCGACCAGCAGTTCTTCGATCTCGACCAGGCTCTTCTTACCGAAGTTGCGGAACTTCAGCAGCTCATGGGTATCGTAGCGGACCAGCTCACCGAGACTGTTGATCTTGGCGGCCTTTAGGCAGTTGTAGGCACGTACCGAGAGGTCGAGGTCTTCGAGGCTCGTCTTGAGCAACTTGCGCATATGCAGGATGTGCTCGTCGACGATCGTTTCCTCGCGGGCACCGCTGCTCTGGAATTCGATGGGCTCGTCGGTAATCAGCATCAGGTGCTGAATCAGGATGCGGGCGGCCTCACGTACGGCATCCTCGGGATGAATGGTGCCGTCGGTCTTGACTTCCAGGATGAGGTTCTCGTAGTCCGTACGCTGTCCGACCCGGGTGGATTCAACGCGATAGGCGACGTTCTTGATGGGAGTATAGATAGCGTCGACGGGAATTACGCCAATGGGGGCGTTCTTCTCGAGGCTCTCGTCGGCGGGGATGTAGCCGTGACCCTTGGTGACCGTCAGCTCGACCTCCAGGTTCACGAAGGGCTCCATCGTACAGAGGACCAGGTCGGGGTTCATGACCTTGAAGACATTGGTGTGGTCATCGATGTCCTTGGCCGTGAACTCTTCCTTACCGCTGATGGTCAGGTAGATCTTCTCTTCTTCGGTATCGCCGTTGTCGATCTGCTGCTTCAGGCGGACCTGCTTCAGGTTCAGGATGATCTCAACGACGTCCTCGACCACGCCGCGGATAGTGCCGAACTCATGGTCGACCCCGGCGATCCGGACGGCGGAGATCGCGAAGCCTTCCAGGCTGCTCAGTAGCACGCGGCGGAGGGAGTTACCGATGGTTTGTCCGAAACCGGGTTCCAGGGGCTTGAACTCGAAGTTGCCGTGGAACTCGTCCGACTTTTGCATCGTGATCTTGTCCGGCTTCTGGAAATTTAGGATACTGCTCATATTCGTATTGACTTTGAGTGGGCGGCCGTAGTCGGTGGCGAGACAGTCGACGGCGGGGCTATAAAATGAGGGTGCCCCAACCGGTACCAGACCGAATCAGGGCGAAAGAAGGGGTGGCCGTAGCCCGGGTGGATACGACCACCCCTTGCTCAATTATTTCGAATAAAGTTCGACGATCAACTGGGTGTTGATCTTTTCGGGGATGTTCTCCCGCTCGGGGTAGGCCAGGAAAGTACCTTCCATTTTCTCGGAGTTGAAGGACAACCAGCCGTAGTTGCGTACGTCACTTCTTCCATTCATGGTATCCCGGATAACCTCCAGACCCTGCGACTTGCCGCGAACGGAAACGACGTCGCCGGGACGAATCTGAGTGGAGGGAATGTTGTTTAGGCGGCCGTTAACCATAATGTGACGGTGGCTGACCAACTGACGGGCGGCCCGACGGGTTGGGGCAAGCCCGAGGCGGAAAACCACGTTGTCCAGGCGGGCCTCCAGGTACTGCAGTAGGAGTTCCCCGGTGATGCCCCGGCTGGCGGCGGCCTTTTCGAAGAGGTTACGGAACTGCCGTTCCAGTACGCCGTAGGTGTACTTGGCCTTTTGCTTCTCCGTTAGTTGCAACTTGTAGTCGGAAGGCTGGCGGCGGCGGCCACGGCTGTTACCGTGCTGGCCGGGCTTGTATTTTTTACGCTCGAAGGCGCGGCTGTAGCCGAATATGGGTTCGCCGAGGGCGCGGGCTTTTTTGGCCTTGGGGCCGGTATATCTAGCCATGGTGACGGATCGTCTTAATTGGTCAGTGAATATCCCCTCCGGGGCGGGGGATGATTAGCATCTTGCGATTGACGCAAGCCCGGATGAACCTTCCCGAAAATCGGGAAGGATTATTTCTAGACGCGGCGGCGCTTGGGCGGGCGACAGCCGTTGTGGGGCATCGGCGTCACGTCCTTGATCTTCGCGACCCGGATACCGGCACCGTCGATGGCGCGGATGGCAGCTTCGCGACCGCTACCGGGGCCCTTCACGTACACTTCCACGACGCGCAGACCGGCCTCGTAGGCGGTACGGGCGGCGTTGCCGGAAGCAACCTGGGCGGCGTAGGGGGTACTTTTCTTGCTGCCGCGGAATTTCTCCTTACCGGCGCTGCCCCAGCTGATGACGTCGCCCTGCTTATTGGTCAGGGTGATGATGATGTTGTTGAAGGAAGCCTGGATGTAGGCGGTTCCTTCGTTGTCCACCTTTACCTTACGCTTCTTGGCCACGCGGCCGGTGGCTTGTCTCTTCGCCATTACTTAGTCGCTTTTTTCTTGTTCGCTACGGTCTTGCGCTTACCCTTCCGGGTACGGGCATTGGTCTGCGTCCGCTGTCCGCGCAGGGGCAGGCCCCTCCGGTGGCGCAGTCCGCGGTAGCAGCCGATGTCCATAAGCCGTTTGATGTTGGTCTGTACCTCGGTCCGCAGATCACCCTCCACCTTATACTCATTGGTGAGCAGGTTGGAGATGGTCCGGATGTTGTCGTCGGTCCAATCCTGTACCTTGGTGTTGTGGTCGACACCGGCACGGTCGAGGATCTCCCCGGCCCGGGTGTTGCCCACGCCGAAAACGTAGGTGAGGCTGACGATGCCGCGCTTGTTCCGCGGCAGATCTACTCCTGCAATTCTTGCCATAAGTTACGCTTGCTTAGCCCTGCCGTTGCTTGAACTTGGGGTTCTTCTTGTTGATGATGTACACTTTGCCCTTGCGACGCACGATCTTGCAATCGGCCGAACGCTTCTTGACGGAGGGTCTGACTTTCATAATGGTAGATTTACGACCAGCGGCAGCGCGACGCGCTATTTGTAACGGTAGGTGATGCGTCCCCGACTCAGATCGTAGGGGCTCATCTCCACGGCTACCTTATCTCCAGGCAGGATTTTGATGTAGTGCATCCGCATCTTTCCGGAGATTGTCGCCTTGATTTCATGATCGTTTTCGAGCCGCACGCGGAACATGGCGTTCGAGAGGGCCTCTTCAATCACGCCATCCTGCTTGATCAGGTCTTTTTTGGACATGTTTTAATTTTCGGAGGGCAAAGGTACGATTATTTTTGGGAATGTACAAAGGGGGGGTGGGAAGTTTTGAAGGTGTCGGGGTGTCGGGTGTCGGGGTGCGGGGTGTCGGGTGTCGGGTATCGGGGTGTCGGGGTGCACGGATCGGTCCCGGAGGGATCGGTTCTTCTTAGCGGGGGGTGGAGTCAGGGCGTAAGCCCGACGGAACCCTCCGCCGCCAAAATCTTCCGCGATTCCCTTAGGCGTCAGGCAAAAGCCAGAGGTTGATACCGCGCAACAAGCTCCTCATCAATATTATCGACCACACGCAGGTTGGGGTTATTGCGGATGGCCTCCTCGATGGGACGGTGGTCGCTCATTAGGTCGGCGGGCTCGCCGTTGGGACTGATGGCGATGGAGTGTTCGTAGTGGGCGGCGGGTTGGCCGTCTACCGTCACGATGGTCCAGCCGTCTTCGCGGCTTACGACGGAGCGTTTGCCGAGGGTGATCATGGGCTCGATGGCGATGATGAGGCCGGCCTTGAGTACCGGGCCCCGACCTCGCTTACCGAAGTTGGGTACGTCGGGGGCCTCGTGCAGGCTGCGACCCAGACCGTGGCCTACCAGTTCCCGCACGGCGCCGTAACCCGACTCGCGTTCGGTGTAGTGCTGTACGGCGTAGCTGATATCGCCGACCCGTCGGCCGCTGCGTGCCGCGTCGATGCCCAGGTACAGGCTATGTTTCGTGCGCCGGCAAAGTTCCATGACCTCTTCGGCCACCTCGCCTACGCAGAAGGTGTAGGCGGCATCCCCGTAAAATTCGTCGACGATGGTGCCGCAGTCGATACTCAGAATATCGCCATCCTTAAATACCTGATTTTCGTCGGGTAGGCCGTGCACCACTTCCTCATTGCGGGAAACCAACAGGGTAGAGGGACAATCGTATAGTCCCTTAAAGCCCGGCACCGCCCCGTGATCCCGGATGAAGGTCTCGGCGAAGGTGTCAATCACCTTTCCCGTCAACCCCGGCCGCAACATCTTGCCTACTTCGGTGAGCGTCTTGCAGACCAGCAGACAGGCGGTCCGGCTTCGCTCGATCTCCTCAGGCGTTTTGTAAATCATTTTGCGGCCCTTTCTACCCATAGTTCACTTACTTTCCAGGGGTAGGTAACGCGGCACGCGTTGGTAGGTTGAGGCAGTACCCCGGTCGGGGCGTTGCCCGCCGAGTTGATTAGGTAGCTGAGGGGCGAAGCAGGTAATTTAGTGTCCCCTCCCGATCCGTCATAACCGGATTGTCGGTATCCCGTATCAACACCGCTCCCAATTTGCCTACCGCACCCCGCGATCGCATATTATCCTCATGCACGTAGAACACTACGTCCATCCCCCGTTCGTGTACATACCGGATCAGTAGCCGCTT
>CAZKPE010000160.1:0-9246 GCA_964554545.1 uncultured Lewinella sp. | reverse complement strand
ATTCGGTGATGGGCCGGGCCCGGTCTTGGTCCAGGTCGTACCAGTGCTCGAAGACCCGGCCGATGATCCACTGCGTCCACTTGAAGTAGCCTGGGTCGGAGGTATTGACCTGCCGGTCCCAGTCGAAGCTCAGGCCCAGCCGCTCCATCTGCTCCCGGTAGCGGGCGGTATTGACGGCGGTGGATTCGGCGGGGTGGACGCCGGTATCGATGGCGTACTGCTCGGCCGGTAGCCCGAAGGCGTCGAAGCCCATGGGGTGGAGGACGTTAAAGCCCCGCTGCCGCTTGTAGCGGGCCACGATGTCCGAGCCGATGTAGCCCAGCGGGTGGCCGACGTGTAGCCCCGAGCCCGAGGGATAGGGGAACATATCCAACACGTAGTACTTCGGTTTGGAGCGGTCGGTGGCTGTGCGGTAGGTCTTATTTTCCTTCCAGTACTGCTGCCACTTTTTGTCCAGAGCTTGGGGGTCGAACGTCATGCCCGCAAAGGTAGCGCAGATTACCAGAGATAGACGCGCCGCCGCCGGTAGTCGATGCCGACCGTGTAGTCGCGCAGGAAGGCCGATCCGAGGATGCCGGACAGCCGTGGCGAGCCCGGTAGTTGTAGCGGCGACAGATCGTAGGAGACCAGGGTGAGCTCCTGCCGGCGGTCGGGCAGTCCGTCGGGGGTGGGCAGTACCACGACCGCCCGGTCGGCGGGGCGGCCGTCCAGCCCCTCCACGTTGATCACCTCGCCGGTGGCCAGGGTGAGGCCCCGCTCGCAGAGCTTGTGGTCCACCAAATTGATCCCCGCCCCGGTGTCGAGGGCGAAGGCGTAGCGTTTGCCGTTGATACGCAGTCGGACGACGGGCAGGTGGTCGATCAGCTCGAAACGGAGTACCACCCGGGGTTCCCTCCCTTCGTGTAGCGGCCGCCGCCGGGAGGGCAGCAGATCGAAACGTTCACGGGCGTAGTCGATCCGCAGCTCCCCATCGTTGATCAAGTCGTAGCCGACGAAGCCGTCGATGCGCCGGTCGGTACGGTTCTCCATGCTCCGCAGGTCAATGCCGACGGCCCGGTAGTCGCGCACCGCCCGGCCACCCATCTCGAAACGCTTGACGTGGTGGTCGGTCAGTCGCACGCGCCCCCCCGCCCCGATCCCCTCCAGGTCGGATTCGGGCAGGTCGGCGCGCCCCCGGTCGTTCAGGATCAGGCTCGGCGCTCCGGTGTCAAGGATGTAGCTGCCGCTATGGCCGTCCACGCTCGCCCGGAAAAAGATCAGGTTGCGTGCCAGGGTGAAGCGTTCCGAGATTCCCGCCTCCGGTAGCCGGACCGCTACGGTGGGCAGCGGTTCGATGCCGGTACGGAGCAGACCCACGCTACGCTGCCCGTAACCCACCGTGGTGGCCATCAGGATCAGCAGGGTATAAAGAGGAAGGCGGAACATCTTGGGTATTAGGAAATCCTAAGTTAACGGTCAGTTTACAATAAATTAACATTCAGTCGGAGTTTAACATAACTTCCGCCCGCTCAAAAAGTTCCCTGTCCGCTTGCACCTGCGCCCCGTCGCCCGTTGCTTACCTTTGTGTCCCGTAACCTCGTCAGATGACCAAGTATATATTCGTTACGGGCGGCGTCAGCTCATCCCTCGGCAAAGGAATCATTGCAGCCAGCCTGGCTAAACTGCTGCAGGCCAGGGGCTTGAGCGTGACCATCCAGAAATTCGACCCCTACCTGAACGTCGACCCCGGCACCCTCAACCCCTACGAGCACGGGGAGTGCTACGTGACCGACGACGGCGCCGAGACCGACCTGGACCTGGGCCACTACGAGCGCTTCCTGAACACGCCGACCAGCCAGGCGAATAATGTCACCACGGGCCGCATCTACCAGACCGTCATCGAGAACGAGCGGCGGGGTGACTACCTCGGCAAGACTGTGCAGGTAATCCCCCACGTGACCGACGAGATCAAGCGCCGCATCCAACTACTGGGGCAGACCGGGGAATACGACATCGTGATCACCGAACTCGGCGGCACGGTAGGCGACATCGAGAGCCTGCCCTACCTGGAAAGCCTGCGCCAACTGCGGTGGGAACTGGGGGTAGACAACTGCATCACCGTCCACCTGACCCTGATCCCCTACCTGGCCGCCGCCAAGGAACTCAAGACCAAACCCACCCAGCACAGCGTGAAGGAACTGCTGCAGACCGGTATCCAGCCCGACATCCTGGTGGTGCGGACCGAGCACGAGATCGACGACAGCATCCGCCGCAAGCTGGCCCTGTTCTGCAACGTGGAGAAGAGCTGCATCGTGGAGGCGCTGGACGCCAAAACGATCTACGACGTGCCCCTGCTAATGCTCAAGGAGGGGCTGGACGCCACGGTCATCTCCAAACTGCGGCTACCCGACCGCAAGGCCCCCGACCTGCGCCGCTGGAAGGACTTCCTGGGCCGCCTCAAGAACAGCACCCGCCACGTCACAATCGGTCTGGTGGGCAAGTACAATGAGCTACAGGATGCGTACAAATCGATCTATGAATCTTTCGTTCACGCCGGGGCGGTCAATGAGTGCAAGGTCAAGGTGATCCCTATCCACTCCGAGCAACTGGAGCAGGACCGGGAGGACGTTCACCGGCTGCTTGAGCGCTTTGACGGTATCCTGGTCGCGCCGGGCTTCGGGGAGCGGGGCATCGAGGGCAAGATCGAGGCGGTGCGCTACGTGCGGGAAAACGACATCCCCTTCTTCGGGATCTGCCTGGGGATGCAGTGCGCCGTGGTGGAATTCAGTCGCAACGTAGCCGGGATCGCAGGTGCGATGTCGACCGAGGTGGACGAGCTGGCCGAATCGCCCGTCATCGACCTGATGGAAGATCAGAAAACGCAGGTCCTAAAGGGCGGTACCATGCGCCTGGGCGCCTACGACTGCGAGCTGGTGGCCGGCACCCATACCGCCCGGGCCTACGGCAGCACCCGGATCAGCGAGCGCCACCGCCACCGCTACGAGTTTAACAACGCCTACCTCGACCAACTGCGTGACGCCGGACTGACCATCGCCGGCACCAATCCGCAGACCGGCCTCGTGGAGGTCATCGAGCTGACCGACCACCCCTACTTCGTGGGCGTGCAGTACCACCCCGAGCTAAAGAGTACGGTGGAGGAGCCGCACCCGCTGTTCGTGAGCTTCGTGGCGGCGGCGATGCGGCGGCGGGGGTGAGGGGGGATGCAACCCGGAGTTGATCCGCTAGTCCTTGCGGAAAAGTGGTATGCATGTCATCTTTTTTCCCCCTCAGTCTACTTATACCCATTCTGATCCTACTCTCCTGCAATCGGCCGGAACCGCGGGCTTCGAACCTGAATGGAAGGTGGGCGTCAGCGGGGTCGGGTTGGTTGCTTTCCATAAAGGATAGCAGCCGCTACGTCCTCTACGACGATTCGCCTTCCTACTGCGGCCGACGGCGAGCGGGAGCTTTATCGTCCATTCGCTCCGCCCTCGATCTTCGCGGCGACACCCTGTACCTGCGCAAGGGGGTGATGGACTACCCCTTCGTGCGCACCGCTGCCCTCCCCGATCGCTGTGGGAGGACGATTCCGGAAAGTCGTCGACTGGACCCGGTCTACAACTTCGACGTATTCTCCGAGGTCGTCGAACGCCACTTCGCCTTCTTCCCGGAACGGGGCATCGACTGGCCGTTGCTGGCCGATAGCCTGCGGGGGCAACTTGAGCGGGAGCCTTCCGACTTGCGGTTGTACCAAATCCTGGAGCACAGTCTGGATACCCTGGGGGATAACCACGCCTTCCTGGAGGCCGGTGAAGAAGTGTATGCTTTGCTTGAGCAGCAAACAGGGAATGAGCCGGAAGAGGAAGCGGAGCCCGAGATCGGCGACTTCGTGATTGCCGACCGGGTAGCCGACCACCACCTACAGGAGGAGCTGACCGAAGACTCCTGGTTGCTGCGCTGGGGAACGATTGCCGACGGCATCGGCTACATCCAGGTCAAGGCGATGTGGCTGTACGCGGACCTGGACGTGCCCGACTCCCTCATTGAGCAAATGGGCTACGTGGATGCCTACGTGCATACCTTTCAGCGGTTGCCCGAAAGCGACTATATCGACAGGGAGGTAGCCGCCGTCGACGCCATACTGGACCGGGTGATGGAAGACCTGCAGGAAACCAAATCCCTGATCATAGACGTACGTTTCAACGGCGGCGGGCAGGATGGGGTGAGCTACGCCATCCTGCGGCGATTGAACGACCGCCGCCGTCCGGTCGCCCGTGTGAAGCTCAAAGGGCAGGCGGGCTTCCAATCTACCCACACGCTCTACCTCGATGCCGTCTCCCGGCCCTACCTCAAGCCGATTTGGATACTGATCTCCCAGCAGACCGGGAGTGCCGCAGAAGCCTTTGCCATTGGCTCCATGGCGCTTCCCCACCTTCGCCGGGTCGGTATGCGTACGCAGGGAGCCCTGTCGACAGCTTTGGAAAAAACGCTACCCAACGGTTGGGCCTACGCTATCTCGAACGAGGTGTACATGGATCTAGCCAACCAAAGCTACGAAGACCGGGGGGTGCCCGTGGATGATGTCATCCCCTATCCGGCGGATCGGCAGCGCTTTTTCCGCTCGGTGGGGAATGATCTGGCGGGGGATCGGGCGGCGATCCTTTCGGTGGTGGGGGGTGAGTAGGCCGGCCCGGTAGATTTATATTTATTCCAGCACTACCCGCCTATATGGAAATCACGACCTCCCGCCTCCTGCTCCGCCCCTGGAAAGAATCCGATCTGGAACCCTTTGCGCGGCTCAATGCGGACGCTGAGGTTCGGCGCTACTTCGAGGGCACCCTCACCCGGGCGGAATCAGACGCGAGTGTGGGACGCTATATGGCCCGCTACGACCGGCACGGCTTCTCCTTTTTCGCCGCAGAACTGCGTTCGACCGCTCAGTTCATCGGCTTCATCGGCATCGTGCATCCGGATGAGGTGATCGGTATGCCCCCCGGCTACCTGGAACTGGGCTGGCGACTGAGCCGGGCTCACTGGGGAAAGGGACTGGCGACGGAGGGAGCAACGGCCTGTATGGCGTATGCGCTGAATGAATTGGGGGCTCCGGGGGTGGGCGCGATCACCGCGGCGGGGAATGCCGCCTCAATCAACGTCATGCGGAAGTTGGGGATGGAGTTTGGGTGGGAGTTTATGCATCCAGATATTGATGCTGAGGCGGCGGTGGCTTTGCATGTGTTGTATTTGAGGACGAAAGAGTAATTAATAAAAATAGGATCCACGGGAACCAAAACGGCCGTTTGCCACCCCCTTCCGTATCTTGTACCTCCAATCACACCGATCATGACCGCCGCCGCCGATGCCCAACTAGAACTACTGGCTAACCTCCACTACATCACGTTGGAACGTTACCACGCCATGATCGATGCCGACATTCTGGGGGAGGATGACCGCGTGGAATTGCTGACCGGGAAAATTGTTACTATGAGTCCAATAGGTCGATTTCACGCGGTGTGCGTGAGTAATCTGGCGGAGTACTTCGTTCCAAATCTTGCCGGCACCTATCGCTGTCGCCAGGAGCAACCCATCACTATCCCGGACGGCTCGGAGCCCGAACCGGATTACGTCATCGCTACCCGCCACGACCATCGCTACCTGTCCCACCACCCCTACCCCGAAGATATCCACCTGCTCATCGAAGTAGCCGACCGGACATTAGCCCGCGACCGGGGAGCCAAACGCACCATCTACGCCCACGCCGGCATCCCCGAATACTGGATCGTCAACCTCATCGAACGGCAACTAGAAATATACACCGAGCCTGATACGGAGCGGGGCATGTACGGGGCGGAACGCACGTTACAAGAGACGGATCGCCTCGAAGACCACTACTTGGCCGGAACGGTGGATGTGGCGGAGCTGCTGCCCTGATCGGCCTTATGACGGTCAATCATTAACTCAGCCTAGGACCCCCTTTCCATACATCTGTAGCCTTCCCAATTAGCGTTCCCACGGTTTAGTAGAAACGTCACCCGTTTTTATCTTCATCTACTAAACTTACCCATCATGGCTAAGAGCAAATTAGCTGCGCTGCTGCCTACGGCGGTCACCAAACAGCAGCGGCTAGAAGCCCTTGCTAAACACGATGCCGGCGCGGCCGTAGCCGACCTGTGCCAGGAGCTACAGATCAGTGCGGCTACCTTCTACAAGTGGAAGAAGGATCAGGCTAGTGCCGAAAACGATCAGCAACGCCGACTGCAGGAGCTAGAGTCGGAGAACAAGCGACTCAAGCGAATGTACTCTGAGCTGAGTATGGATCACGGCATCCTCAAGCAGGGCTACGGGATGCTAAAAAAGTGGCAGGCCCAGGACGCCTGGCGGACTTAGGGGAAGGGGCCCCTAAGGCTTAGCTAATGATTGACCAGATTCGGGCCGATCAGGGTAGCAGCACCCGCCGCTGCTGCCGCGTCCTGGGCTTTAGAAGAGCTACTTACCAGCGCCGTAAAGCAGGTCACCGACCGGAGCAAGCCGACGATACGCTAGCCAAACTGCTACGTGACACGGCTACTCAGGACAAGTGCCGAAGCTGGGGCTTTTGGAAAATCTTCCACTACCTACGCAACGGGGGCAAGACGACGGCCAACCATAAGCGTGTCTACCGGATTTGGCGGCGCGAAGGACTGCACTTGCGCCAGCCCCCCAGACGTAAGCGACTGTATCGTACGTACCGCGACCTGATCAGCCCCGACGGCGTCAACGAAGGCTGGGCGAGGGACTTCGTCAGTGACTGGATCGTTGGACCGACCAAAAAACAAGTACGCATCATTAACATCATGGATGAGGGCAGTCGCCGGGCGTTATGGACCGAAGTCCATCGCAGTATCTCGGCCAAAAAGCTCATCGAAGTACTGGACGAAGTAGTCGAATACCGAGGCAAGCCCGCCTACATCCGTTGCGACAATGGCCCGGAGTTCATCCCCACCGCTTACGGGACTGGGCCCAGGACAACGGCGTTGAACTACGCTTTATCCAACCCGGTAAGCCGACACAGAACGGACTCATCGAACGACTTAACAAAACCCTTCGTGCGGAATGCGTGGACCAAATGTGGTTCCAATCAATGGACCGGTTCAACGAAGAGTTGCAGGCTTGGTCACAGGTCTATAACTTAGAGCGACCCCACGAAAGCATCGGCAACATGACTCCCGATGCCTACGAAACCGAACATCAGAAATTCTACTATACCGCGGTAGCGGCTTAGAGGAAGGCTACACACCAACTGCTCATAGACCTGCGCGGGGCTGATTTGATTACTTTTGGGGGTAGTTGACATCCCCGGAAGGTAGCAAACGCTTACCTTTCAGGACGCTAAGGGACTACACTGAAAACTGCTGGCTCCCGATTACCTCAAATTGTTCAATCGATAATGTTAAATATGGCTTCATGGCAATTCAGACAGCTCTTAGCTTTATAAAACTCCTTCCACGCTCTTGAAACACTATCGTATACTTTAATAATGTCGTCATTCGGCACCTTGACTTTTAACAATTTCCTCTGAGATTCTTTGCCGTTTTGTATACCGTATTCAACAGGAACTTTCAATTTTACCCTTCGTGTTTCCCCATTCGCAACTTTCACCTGCCCAGAAAATGTATTGCCTAACAAATACAAATTAAAAGTATAGAGATCGCTACCACCTAAATTATTTTGTACCATAATACATTCACTAGTATCTAAATAGTATTTTAGTGTTTCCTCATTCTGTAAGATGGTTACAGCCGCCCCACGAATTGAAGATCCGTCTCGGTCATAGAAGCAAATTGTTCCTTCCCCATCTGAAGTTTCTAACAAAGAACTCGCATGAGAGGTAAAGTATACCTGCGTATCTTCACCTAACTTGTATCGCCTACCTTGCTTACTGTAGTCGCCAGAAAAATAACTGTAGGTAATAATTCCTCCCGGATTACGAAGTCGATAAGATAGTCTATTCACATCCACTACAATTACTTCATCTTGGTGATTTGTGTAGATTACACATTCATCTTCCAACAAGAGGTTGATGGATGCTAGTAATAATGGCACAAAAAGTAAGCTATTCATGAGTGTAAATTATTAGTATACAGACCAGAAGATAGGACCTCCTGGCAATGATCTCGCTAGATTTGATGAGGAGTGCGGTGCTAACCTAACCGGAGAAGTTTCAGCAAACCAGAGTCTATATCTACCCGATGACCAAACCTTTATCCTTCGTACTAACACGGCATGACCACCTCCAGTTCGTGTTGTAAATCCGACCATAACTCTCTCATTGTTCATAAAAGCTTTTCTAATGCCTGCAATATCACCCCTATCATATGGATTGATCACAATCCGTTTCGATTTGAGCGCTCCACTTCCATTTATAAGATTGTCGACATCCTTTGGTGCAACTCCGAGAGTGCCTCCATTTTGTTTCAACCAATACTTAAAATCTTCTTTAGTCATACCATATGACTCGGCTATCTCTTCTAGACAACGTAATACACACTCCCCATTTTGTTTTCCATAATTATCGCTTACTGGTGATTTATAGACAGTAGATTTAAGACCGGTGATAAAATTTCTACCATCAGCAACAGCCGCAATCCCTTGAGTCAGTCCGCCTATAGACGCTCCTATCCCAATATCTTTTAATACGGCTTTACCATTGGTCCTGGTAAATGCACTTGAGACTACCGCATTGGTATAACCGCCAACAGCACCGGTTATCGTACCTGCAACAAACCCTCCAATGTTCGCACTAGCTAATGAAGAACTCGTTCCTGATGTCATCACAGATGAGAAGGTGACTGCGATAAGTGATCCCCAGTTCCAGTTATTGAAAGTCCAATCGTTTCTTTCTAAATGAGATAGTGTATGAGTAGCGACACCTATTATTATTGGAGTGAGTGCAATATCTCCTTTCGGGTCTTTATATACCATAGGACTACTATTCATCGATCCATACGGAGTCAGTCCCATCGTTGCTTCTGCCTTTGGATCAACCTGCCACCACCGCCCCACCGCCGGATCCAGCGTCCGGTAGAAAGCCATATCTACCCCTAGGTCGTAGTCGTCGACATGTTCAATACTGTTGTACCGGTAGGCCGTAGCCTCGGACGTAGAACTCGCTTGCCTCCAGGGTCCCGCTAACAGCATCCCGAACGGGTAGTAGTGGTTCTCCTGAATGATCTCACCTGCTCCATGGGGGATGCCGTCGCCGTCTAGGTCTGTGTACATCAACCGCGTATT
>CAZKPE010000159.1:0-9329 GCA_964554545.1 uncultured Lewinella sp. | reverse complement strand
CCGTCCGCCGGCGGGTAGAACCGGAAAAGCCCCCAGTCGATAATTGGATCGGCTGGGGGCTTTCCATATATACGGTCGTCTACTTCGACTGACGCCATTACCTGAAAGTTTAGCATCTACACCATATGCTATCGTCCCCTACCTTCCGCTATTTCTACCTGCCCTGGAGCCTGGCCGTGGTTCTCCAGGTTATTGTCGTCGGCTATCAACAGATATATAAGATGCCAACTGAGCAGCTACGGATCGAGGATGAAGTAGTAATTCCTATGCCGGAAAACTGCGATGTAAGCGTAAGTCCACCCTTCTGTACAGGCTGTATTACGGATGGAAGTACGGACAACCCCCTCAGCGAATGGATCATGCGCCGCCTTAAACTGCCGGCGGGTAGTGGCTCTCACCGCACGGCGGGACTAGCTGAGGTAAATTTCGTCGTCGGCCCGGACGGACTGGTGCGCGATGCCCGTCTGAGCCGTGACCCGGGCCACGGGCGGGGCGCTGACCTACTGGAGGCCTTTCGGGCGATGGAGCGGCTCGATATTCGCTGGCAACCTGCCGTGCGCGAGAATACGTGTACGGGAAAACGGACCAACACTAGCCGGCGGATGTACTACCGCGTGCGCTATAATATGGTGTGGGCAGGGGCTCCTACCTCACGCTAGTAGATCGCTCACGGTAAAATCACCTAAGTGCAGACTTGAGAAGCGATCATCAATGGAAAAGACTTCCTGCTTACCATAGATTCCTTCCTGCGGCCAAGGATCGGTAAAGCGTTCCACTTGCTTTTCGTAGACATTGACGATCCAGTACTCTTCGATCCCGGCAACGGCATAATTGAGCTTCTTCACGCTTCGGTCGGTAGCAAGGGTCGTATCCGCAACCTCTATTACTAATAGAATATCACTCGGACGTGGGTGGTGAGTGTACTCTTCCAATGGACCCCTTGCGATGTGTAAATCCGGTTCCGGCTCCGAATCGTCAACGAGAGTTACGGGGTCCTGAACCCCAATGGTATAATCCTCTTCGGGTAGCAGGCGATTAAACAGGCGGTTGAGCTTTTTCACGATCTTACCGTGAGAGACGCCAATGGGCATTTTGGGTACCAGTTTTCCGAAGAGCAGTTCTACTTTGTCGTTCTCGGTGAGTACGCCAGCCTTTATGGCGGCATGGTACCGCTCCAGCGACCAGTAGAAGTCTGGAAGCCTCACCATAGTTTCCGCCTCGGAGAGTATACGCGTCATGGGAACATAGCTTGTGTCAAAAATAGGCACTATAGGGGTAAACTGTATCTTCCCCCCATGTCCCACTTCCCCAAACTCGGCATCCTCGGCGGCGGCCAGCTCGGCAAGATGCTCTGTCAGGCCGCCAGCCGCTGGCACCAGCCCGTCTACGTGCTCGACAGCTCGGATGAGATGCCGGCCGCCCCCTACGCGACGGTTTTTCAGCGGGGTAACTTCCGCGATTACGACGATGTGATGGCTTTCGCCCACGGGCTGGACGTCGTGACCATCGAGATCGAGCACATCGATACCCGCGCGCTACACGAACTGGAACGATCGGGCGTGAAGGTCTACCCCCAGCCATCCCTGGTGGACCTGATCAAGGATAAGGGGTTGCAGAAGCAGTTCTACGCCGACCATGGCATCGCCACCACCGACTTCCAATTATTCGACTCGAAGGAGGCGGTCATCGAGGCGGTACGAAAAGGGGAGCTGCATCCCCCCTTCGTGCAAAAAACCCGCACCGGGGGCTACGACGGTCAGGGCGTGGCCGTGATCCGCTATCGGGAGAATGTGGAAGATGACTTGTTGGAAGGCCCCTGCCTGATTGAGAATATGGCCGACATCGACAAGGAACTGGCCGTGATCGTCGCCCGCTCTTCTACCGGGGAGGTCAAGGTTTTCAACACCGTGGAGATGGAGTTCCACCCCACCGCCAACCTGGTGGAGTTCCTGGTCTGCCCCGCGGCCCTGGACGGAGACACCGACGGTCGGGCCACCGCCCTCGCCGTAGAGGTCGTACAGCAAATGGAGATCGTCGGACTACTGGCCGTCGAGCTTTTTCTGACCAAATCGGGTGAGATGCTGGTCAATGAGGTAGCCCCCCGCCCCCACAACAGCGGTCACCACACCATCGAGGCCTGTGCCACCAGTCAGTACGAGCAGCACCTACGGGCCATCCTGGGGCTACCCCTCGGGGATCCTTCGCTCCTGCGCCCCGCCGCCATGGTGAACCTGCTGGGTGCCCCGGAACATACGGGAGATACGCGCTACGTCGGACTGGAGACGGCCCTGGCCATCCCCGAAGTCCACCCCCATCTGTACGGCAAAGCCCAGACCCGCCCCTTTCGCAAGATGGGCCATATCACGGCACTAGGCGACACGGTCGCGCAGGCGAAAGAGCGGGCGGCGGGGGCGCGGGATGCGATGTCGGTCAGAACTTAAAGGAGGGTAGCCGATTCGTGCTGCAATAGCCACTTCTTCCGCTCGATCCCTCCAGCGTATCCCGTCAGCCTTCCATCGCTTCCTACGACCCGGTGACAGGGTAGAAAGATTGCCAGTTTGTTGCTACCGTTGGCTAGCCCCACGGCCTGACTGCCCCGCGGCCGTCCCACGCGTCGGGCAATCTGGCCGTAGGTAACCGTGGAACCGAAGGGAATGGCGGCCAACTCCCGCCACACGGCCCGCTGAAATTCCGTTCCGGCCGGGTCGAGAGGTACGGTGAACGAACGGAGGGTACCGGCAAAATAGGCTGTCAGCTCATCCGCAGCGGCCTGGAGTAAGCCTGACGGTTCGCCTCCCTGTGGACCGTCATCAACAAAGACTACTTCCGTGAGTCCCCGCCCGCTGCCCGCAAGACGGACGAGCCCAATCGGAGTAGAAATTGTACAGGATTCCATGGATCGAAAAGATACTACCTTTAGCGTTCCCCGAGTACGGAAGACCGGCCGTTCCACGCGAATCCGTGAACTAATCCGTGCCCAATCCGTGGTTAAATAACTCCCCCTCTTGGAAACCACCGAACTCCTCAAGCGCGTCCGCCGCATCGAGATCAAGACCAAGGGCCTGAGCAAGCAGATCTTCTCGGGCGAGTACCAATCGGCCTTCAAGGGGCGGGGGATGTCGTTCTCGGAAGTACGCAACTACCAGTACGGCGACGACGTACGCAACATCGACTGGAACGTCACGGCCCGCTCCGGCGAGCCCTACGTGAAGGTCTTCGAGGAAGAACGGGAACTGACCGTGATGCTGCTGGTGGACATCTCCAAGTCCAGTTTCTTCGGTACGGTGAAGCAGCCGAAGAACGAGCTGATCACGGAAATTTGCGCCGTGCTGGCCTTCTCAGCCGCCCAGAATAACGACAAAGTTGGGCTCCTCCTCTTCAGCGACCGGGTCGAGAAGTTCCTGCCCCCCAAGAAGGGCCGCGGTCACGTACTGCGCATCATCCGCGAGCTGCTGGATACCCGTCCGCAGGGTAGCGGAACCGACATCGGCATGGCCCTGACCTACTTCACCAATATGGTCAAGAAGCGCAGCATCTGCTTCCTGGTATCCGACTTCCTGGGTGGGGACTACGAAAAGCCCCTCCGCCTGGCCGCCCGCCGCCACGACCTAGTCGGCATGCACCTCTACGACCCCCGCGAACGGGAACTGCCCGCCGTCGGCCTGCTGCGCGCCCAGGATGCCGAAACCGGCAGAACCCAGTGGATCGACACCGACAGCCGCCGCGTACGGGAACGTTACGCCGACTGGTACGCCGAGCACATGACCTACTTCACCCAGGCCTTCCAGCAGAGCCGGGCGGATACGCTGAGCGTGGAGACGACGGAGGACTACGTGAAGGAGTTGCTGCGCTTCTTCAAACGAAGGGGCTAGCACTGGCCGACGGCCGACTCCTAACCACCACCTTAAACTGAGCCGTAGCCATCCGCCGCGCCGCGGATTTGGCCCGCTCGGCCCGCTCCCCCTCGAAGAGACTATCGACGGTAGCAAACCACAACTTCAGCCAGTGCTCGAAGTGCTCCTCGGTAATGGTGAAGTGCAGGTGACGGTCGACGTCGATATGTTTGGCGGAGGGGTTGCCCCGGAAGCGAAATACGCCGAACAGATTAGTCTCCCAAAAGTCGGTCAGCTTGCTCAGGTGCTCCGGCCACATAGCCTCGGGAATGCGATCGTTGAAGATCGGACCAAGTAGCTCATCCTTACGGATCGTAGCGTAGAAGGTATTGACCAGCAGATTGACGTCCGCGCGGGTTTCAATCGTAGGCATAATCAGGTGTTTTTGATGACTTTTTTGACGCGCTCGGCCGAGTCGTGCTTGGAAATAGTGAGGCGCAGGCGGCTATCCGTGAGCGCCTTCAGGTCGTGGGGTACGCCGCCGGCCAGGGTGACGGCATCGCCTGCTTCCAGGCGGACCCCGCGGCCCTCAACTCCGAAGTCGATCTCCCCCTCAAGCAGGTGGACTACGATGGGGAAGGGCGTTTGGTGCTCCTTGATCAGGTGGTCCCGCTTCATGGCGATGCGAATTTCTTTCGAGAAGGGGGTTTCCAGGATAACGGAGGTACTCACGCTACGCCCCTTAAAGTCGATGTTTTTGCTGAATGATTGGATGTCCATTTGGGTAGGTTTACAGGTCTTTACGGTTGAATTTACGGTAGGTCAGCGCGCCGGGCACCACCATCCACAGGAAGAGCGCGAGTACCGATACGATCAGCCCGGCAGCCGAGCCGAAAAACTTTTGAAACACGGCCCCCGAAAGACCCAGCAGGGCCGCCGCCTCCGTCTGGTTGATCACCATGATGCGCCCGATGTCGATGGGGTTGAAAAAGGTCAATCCCAGCACGTAGCGCTCGATGGGGTAGGCCGCCATCTGGTACATGAACAGCAGTAAGAGCCCGTCGTAAACGAAGGCGAAAAAGGCCCATAGCAGCAGAGCGAAACCGATTCCCCGCGCCTTATCCCCCACGTGTACGCTGATGAGCAGCGCCAGGGCCGTGAACACGAAGATGAGCGCCAGGGCCACGAAAAGCAGCAGCAAGCCCTCCGCCCCGGGAGCAAAGACCAGCACCGGCAGCCCTACGCTGAGCAGGAAGATGAGGGTGAACACCCCGATCAGCCCCCCGAAAATACCCAGGATGAGGGTGCGCCTTCGAATGGGCTGGGCGGCCAGTAGTAGGGTGAATTCCTGGGCGTTGTAGTAGTACATAGCCGCAAAAAGCAGGGTCACCAAGGGCTGTACGAACAGGATGATGCGCAGCAGGCTCAGTACGGCCTTTTCCGGCTGGTCCTCGATGGCAAACACCCCCCAGCCCAGCACGGCCATGAGGATGCCGTAGGCGATGATGGCCTTATTTTTCCATAGGTCCTGGATGACGACTCCGCTGACTTTACGCATGGACGGGGGCGTTTTTGGTGAGGGCGACCACCATGCGGTTGAGCTTGCTTTCCCGGGTTTGCCGGCGCAATTCATCGATGGGGCCGGCGAAGCGCAGGTGCCCTTCCATCAGGAAAACGACGTAGTTGCATATCTCGTCCAGATCACTCAGGATGTGGGAAGTCGTGATGACCAATCGATCACGTTCAGTATACTGTCTGACCTTAGCCTTCAGAATTTCGTTAGCGATGGGGTCGAGTCCGGCGGTGGGTTCGTCCAGGATGAGCAGCCGGGGATTGAAGTAGAAGGCCAGGGCCGCACTGACCCGCTGGCGCATTCCCCCCGAGAGGTCCCCCAGGGCCTTATCGCGCATGTCGGCTATGCCGAGTTCGTCGTACAGTTCGGTGTCGTAGTCGGCGGGGGCCACGTCGGGTCGCATACTCTTGATGAGGGCGAAGAGTTGGTGGGTCTCCATCCGGGCCGGAAAGCGGGTAGTTTGTGGCATATAGCCCAGCTGGCGGCGGTATTCCGGGCCCGCGCTGATGTCCGTTCCATCGATGCGGACACTTCCGGAGGTTGGGATGACCTGTCCGAGGAGGATTTTACTCAGGGTCGTCTTGCCCGCTCCGTTGGGGCCGATCAGGGCAATACTCTGTCCCGCCGCCCCGGTGATGGTCAGTCCGTTGAGTACGGTCTGCTTGCCGTACACCTTCGTCAGTTCGACTGTCTTAACCATAGGGGTAGGGGCTTATGCGGGGCAGGGAGTCGATGAGCTCGGCCGGAATGAGCAGGGGGAAGCTCTTTTCGCCCACTTCGAGCAGGTCCACTACGCTGCTGTGCAGTAGCAGGGTGGCTACGGGGATTTCCTTGGTGATCTTGGCGAACAGGTTCACCGGTCGGTAGGGTACGTCACCCACCCCGTCCCGGTCGAGGTCGTAGCCCCGATAACCACTCCAGTAGTTGGCAACGAACTCGTTGTTGCTGTACTTGGAATTGGTGACCACCTCGAAGGTGTTGGCCAGGAAGTTGTTGGCCTCCACCAGGTTATCGAGGCTGTTGCCCTTCATGTCGATGGCCGTGCCGTTGCGGGTGAACTGGTTTTCCACCATCCGCAGCCGGTTGGCGCCCTCGGCCAGGATGCCGATCGTGTTGCGCTCGAAGCGGTTGCGGCTGATGCGGCCATCGCTGATTTCCTTGAGCAGCAGACCGTAGCTGGCCCCGCCCCAGTTGTGGAGAAAAGCATTGCCGCTCATCTCGATCTGTCGGGAGAACATAACGGCCACCCCGGCGGCGTTGGCCCGGAAGGTATTACCCCGATAGGCATCCCGGTTGGAGAACATGAAGTGCAGGCCGTAGCGCAGGTTATCGTGGCTCTCGTTGCCCCCGATTACGCTGTCATCTACGAATTCGAAGTAGATGCCGTCCCGGTGGCCGGTAGCATAGTTATTCAGGATGCGCAGTTCCTTACACTTCCAGGCGTGGATGGCGTTGCCGGCACTGGCCTCCTCGGTGAAGCTGCTCGCGATGCGGTTGCCGGTGATGTTGGAGTGGGCCGCTTGCTCCAGGTAGATGCCGAAGAAGCAGTCGGTGATCACGTTGGCATGTATCTCGGCAAACTCCACCTTCCGCAGTCGGATCGCCGCACATTCGTAGCGGTAACTTACCCCGACATTGCGCAACTCGAAGCCCCGGATCTCAACGCAGTCCGCCGTGACCAGGAAGATGTCCAGCGATTCGCCCTCCGCTTCGATGATGGTGTTCGGTTCGGCGATCAGGGTCAGAGGCTTGTCTACGAGTAACTCCCGCTCCCGGTAGGTGCCGGGGCTTACCCGGATCTCGTCGAAGGGGGCGGCGGCCAGCAGGGCGGCGGCGATCGTCCGGTACTCCTTGCCGGCCCCCACCCGGAGTGTCTCCCCACGGAGCGGGCATAAGACAACCAGCAGTGCGGTCGCCAACAGTATGTAGCCCCGGTGCATCACTCCCCTAGTTTCTGCATTACTTCCGCCCAGTTCAGTCCGGCGATGTCGTGGGGCGTACCCTCGCTTTTGGTGAAAGCAGCCAGGTCGGCCCCCATCGGGCTGCGGAAGCGGGAATCGATGACGAAGGTCAGGGAATCCACCGGCAGCAGCTTACCCGGTTGGTCGTAGGCTACGGCGTAAAGCTCCCGGTAGGCGATCTCCTCCCCGGCCAGCTGACCGGCCATACACTCGGCGGCATCGTACTTCATCACCCGGCCCTTGTCGGTCACCAACTCCGCCCCGTACTGCCGGTCGACGATGGACATGCGGCAGAAAACGCACTGGTCCTCTCCGTATGCGATTGGTTCTGGATGTTCGGGGGCGCAGCCGGCTAGCAGCAAGCCCAACAGTAGGGGGGCAGCGAGTTTCAGCGTCTTCATACGGTACTGATTTTCCGTTTGTCCCGGTAGGCCAGCCAGCTAGCCACGAAGGCCATCAGTAGGGAAAGACCGACCCCGAGGGTTCCCAGACGGGGATAGGACTTCACGTAAAAATTCAGCAGGTCTTTCTCGCCGAACAGCGGGGGCATGTACGACATCCCCTCGATCTTGATGGGCGCGTTGGGGTCCAGGTTGTGGCCGTAGTCGTACAGCCAGAGGTAGAAATCATACACGCCCAGCAGGCAAAGAATACCCAGGATGATGCCCCAGGTGAGGTAGCCCCACAGCCGGTTCAGGAACAGGGTGATTAGCCCCAGCCCGAACATCACCCAGATGACAATCGGAAAGTACTGTAACTCCGGAATCGCATCGGGCTCGATGTACTGCATCCCGATGTAGTGGTTGAGGATGTTGATATTCTTGATGATATCGCCACCCCCCTCATCCCCCGAGAAGCGGTCTACCCAGATATTGAGCCGCAACCCACCGGGAAACTGTGCCGCCTCGAGGGTGATCTGCCAGATCGGGAAAAGGAATACCGCCAGTAGCAGGAGCAGACCGATACCCATGACCCCGCGGGGCCAGGAACTACGCGTAGTAGACGCCATGATGGGTAGGGTTAGCGTGAGGGAACGGCCATCTGCGTTTCGTCGTTCAATCCCCAGGCAAGGGGAACATCGGAACCTTCGGGTGAAACCCGGACGTAGCCCGACATTTCCTGGTGGAGCGCGCTACAAAAGTCCGTACAGTAGTAGGCGAACACGCCGGGTTTGAAGGGTTCCCACCTGAGCGTGCGGGTCTGTCCGGGCATGATCAGCAACTCGGCGTTGGTCGCTCCCTGCACGGCAAAACCGTGGGGTACGTCCCAGTCCTGCTCCAGGTTGGTGATGTGGAAGTAGACCTCGTCGCCCATCTTGATCCCCTCGATGTTGTCGGGGGCCAGGTGGGAGCGGATGGCCGTCATGTAGACGTGTACCTTGTTTCCCTCACGGACGACCCTCGCCTGCCCCTCCCCCTTGGCGGCCCGCGGGTGGGTATTGTCTTCGATACGGTAGAATTTCCTCACGTTCGGCTGGATCTTGTCGGCCGGGATCGCCTGGGCGTAGTGGGGCTCCCCCTTGGTCGGAAAGTCGAGCAGCAATTTCATCTTCTCGCCGCTGATGTCGAATAACTGGGCGCTGTGGGCCAGCTCCGGCCCAGTGGGCAGGTAGCGGTCCTTGGTGATCTTGTTCATCGCGACCAGGTATTTCCCGTAGGGCTTCTTCGTCTCCCCACCGGGAATGACCAGGTGGCCGGGCGAGTAGTAGGTATCGTGGCGGTCCAGAATTTCCAGCTTCTCAACGTCCCACTTCACGACCTCGGAGGAGATGAAGAAGGTGGTATAGGCGTTGCCCCGTCCGTCGAACTCGGTGTGCAGCGGGCCGAGCCCGGGCTTGGTTAGAATGCCGTGCAGCCCCGATTCGTAGTTCAGTACGGGGATACCCTGCACCTCACCGTCGAAATCCTGCGACTCGATGGCCGCCATCAGCTTATCGAAGGAGTAGATGGACATATCGGCCGA
>CAZKPE010000158.1:7458-9364 GCA_964554545.1 uncultured Lewinella sp. | reverse complement strand
ACACCTATCTTCCCCCCATGCACCACACTCATCTCTTCCTCTTTCTAATCCTCGCCTGCCCCGATAGCTATCGGGGCGTCCACGCCCAATCTACTCCTCAGGAAAGCCTCATGCTGCTCTTCGATGGAATGCGATCGGGGGATACGACGGGACTCGCTCAGCTATTCCACGTTCAGGCTACGCTACAGTCGGTCGGGGCGGATGAAGAAGGGAACGTGCGGTTACAGTCCACCCCCATCCACCGCTGGCTCAATGGCATCGCCAAGGCTGACCCCGGTACGCTCGACGAACAGCTGCACTACACCGAAGTCCGGACCGACGGCGATCTGGCCACTGCTTGGACCCCCTACACTTTCGTGCTGAACGGGGACATCCACCACTGCGGCACCAACGCCTTTCAGTTTGCGCGGCTGAACGGAGACTGGCGCATTCTTCACATCGTCGATACACGGCAAAGGGAAGGGTGCGAACTGCCGAACGATCTTCCGGTACAGACCCGGATCGCGCAACTCGCCGATGACTGGCATGCCGCCGCCGCCCGGGCCGATAGCGCCGCCTTCTTCGACGCCCTGATGGATGGGGCCATCTACATCGGTACCGACCCCGGCGAGCACTGGACGAAGGAGGAATTCCTGGCCTTCGCCGCCCCCTACTTCGCCGCCGGTAAGGCCTGGGCCTTCACCGCTACCGACCGCCACGTCTTCCACGACCCCGGTGAATCGGTCGCCTACTGGGACGAGCTGCTCGACACCTGGATGGGTACCTGCCGGGGTACGGGTGTGGCTAAACGGATCGACGGGCAGTGGAAGATCGCCCACTACACCCTCAGTCTGACGGTGCCGAATGACGATATGGAAGCCGTGCGTAGCGTTATCCACCAATCGGAGAATTAATAAAAGCCGCCCGCCGGGTAAGCATAATCCGGCGTACCTTAAAATATATGACGCATTTATCCTGCTCATACTGGCTTCTACCAAGCCTATTTCTACCGTTCGCCGCCTGTCAGCAAGCGGATCCTCTTTCCCTGGGTCAGATGCAATGGGTGCGCCACCCGGATAGCCCGGTACATCGGGACACTCTGGTCGGAGAGAATTACGAGGTAGCCAGCGACCCTCACGTGTTTTACGATTCGGCCGGCGGCTTATGGATGGTGTATACCGGGGACGAGGACGGCCGGCCGGCCATCAAGCTCGCTGCGGGCCAGGACCCCACCGACTGGTCGTTCACCGCAACCCTGCTGAGCGACGGGGCGGAAGAACAATCCTACCGGGAAACGCCCTTTTACTACCAGGGTGTCGATGGTCGCCACTACCTCTATTACATCGGATATCCTGAAGAAACCAGCTACCGGGCCCAGTTATTCCGGGCGGTGGCGGATCGGCTGCAGGGGCCATACCGCACTGATTCCTCCCCCCTGATCGCCGCCGGGCTGATGGCCGGGCAAGAAGTCTATTCCATAACCTCACCGAGCGTGGTGGAGCACGGAGATACGCTGTTCCTGAGCTTCATCGGGTGGAATGACGCCCCCGATCGCGTCACCGAGGTATGGACGATGGGCGCTACCTCAACTGATGGTGGGCAAAGCTGGTCCGAGGTGCGGTCGGTAAACGTCCCGATCGGTATGGAGGGGCAGATCACCCGGGCACCGGATGGCACCTTCGTAGCCGTCAGGACCGGCGAGCACGCCGGCGGCGAAGCCATTTTTTACGCCACCGCCGACCACCCCTTCGGCCCCTGGCGAACTAGCGAGGTTCCGATAGTGGAACAAGCCGGCCCGCCTTTGGAAACGGATGAGATTATCGCCCCCCAGATCACCTTCGAGGCGGATACCGGAGCGGAGTTGCTGTATTACACCGGGGCGGAGCATGCGAAGGGATGGTGGGTCATGTTAGCGCAGCGGCGGTAG
>CAZKPE010000158.1:0-7358 GCA_964554545.1 uncultured Lewinella sp. | reverse complement strand
AGCAGGAGTTTTCCCCCGGGGTGGTCGGCCCGGTAGGCCATAATGTTGCGCATCTGTCCGAGTTCGCGGAGTTTGGGGCTGCCCGTCCCCTGGGCTTCGTAGCCGAAGATGCGGTAGCCGATCCGCTGCGCTTCGTGGACCATGGCGGCAAACTGGGGGTCGCGGGTATAGTAGCCGGAGCCCAGACGGGGGTAGGCCAAGGGATCGGCCAGGGAGTCGGTACCGGCCCAGGCGCCGAGGGTCTCCAGTCCCAGGTGGCGGTACCCGCGCTCATAGAGCCCTTCCAGCAGCATCCGGGTAAAGACGCGGTGGCGGGGCTCGTGGTGGGCCTCATTGATGATGACGATCTCGTGGTCTTCGGCCGCTTCCAGCAGCGTCGGGACGGCGGGCACGGGCCGGAACTCCTCCCGGAAGCGGGTGAAACGGGCCGTATCCATTCCCACTGGCGGAATCCGTTCCTCCATGATCCGTCTGGCCGCAATCGGTTGGCCGCTGAAGCTCAGGTAGTTGCCCCGCTGGTAGGGTTCGATACCGGTTTCGCTGGTGTCCAGGGCGGCGACCCGGTGGAGGTAGGGCGTCTCCCAAAAATCATACTTCACCGTGATCGTGTCGAAGGTAGGGGACAGGCGTTGCTGGGCGCTAAGCAGTAGGGTGCCGCTGAACGCCAATAGGGTAAAACTAAATCGCATACCCCTCCGATGCCGGATCGGGTCAAATAGTTGGGTGGCTAATCCTCCATCTCCATCCCGTTCACGTCGAACTCCCGTTCCATCTCCTCGCCGTTGAGTTCGAACTCGACCTCGAAGTGATCGTCATCCTGCTCCCATTCCACTTCGGTGGCACCGGGGTAGGCGGTTTCGAAGGCCTGGAGTACGTTGACGGGTACTTCCACGGGGTCGACGGATTCTTCGCAGGCAAAGAATCCGAAGGCGAGCAGGGCGGCGATGATAAGCTTTTGCATAGTATGAGTTAATTTTTTTGCGGCGGGGCGCAGGTGTGGGGCATATTCGGACTACAACAGCGGAATGCCGACAATGTGGGCAGCGGGGGCGAAAAGATTTCTTACTCCTAGGGAGACCAGACAACGGTTTTCCCCTTCTATCTCGTTTGTATGCATACCAACCCCCCGTGTATGCGCCTCACCTTTACGTCATTTCTACTACTCATCTCTCTTTTTTGCACCGCTCAGTTGCAGCGGGGCGATCTGGTACTCACCCTTACCGACATTCCCATCGAGCCAGAGATCGGCGATAATCCCTGGCGGGCCAATCTGGGGTACATCGCCTACGGGAACGAGTTAACTGAGTTCGTACTACAGGGTACCTACGGGTATGCACTTACCGACCGGCTGCTATTCGGGGCCAGCATGGGAATCGGTTCCGATCTTAGTTCCAATATACTTGCTATTCATCCCTATGCCCGCTACTACCTCATCAATCGGGCTACGCTTGGCCTGTTTGCTCAGGCCCAGACCGATTGGTCAGCGAGCTGGGGGGATGTCGAGGGACTCACTATCCTACAGACTACGGTTGGTCTTCAGTTTCCCCTTGCCGACAACGTCCGCTTCGGACCGGCCGTAGAGTACACGATTCGGGAGGGACGTAACTCCCTACAGGCCGCTGCGCAACTGGAACTCGTCCTGGACCGGCATGCATCTTCGGGAGAACGGGCTGTCGCGGGCTTCGGCGCGGGCAGTATTATGCTCGGGGGGCAGATTGCCGAGTTGTTTACCAACAATGTTTACTTCGGGGGGCAGCTGCAGCTTAATGGAAGCTACTTTCTCAGCGATCGGTTTGCCGCAGGACTAGGCGTCGGATTGGGGGGCGGTCGAGTCAGTGAAGGTGAAGCGACCTTCCCAGGCTATTCGTACCGAAGTTCCAACTACTCCCTGGTGGTGGCACCCCGCTACTACCTCACACGGGATCGTCACCTCGTCTGGTTTACCGAAGCTACCTTGGGCTATCGCTACCGGAGCGTAGATCAACGGGGGGGACCAGGGTTCGATGCGGCTTTCTCCGACTCCGGGCTGTTCGGTTCGCTGGGGGTGGGGGGGCAGCTTTTCGTATGGGACAACATCGCGCTGGAGGCCGTTCCTCAATTGCAGCAGAGCTGGATTAATGATGCACCTGAAACCCGGTTTGCCATCAGTATCGGAGCGCACTTCTTTTTGCGGTGATTGAATAAACTGCTATCAGTGTAGCGGCAGCATACCGGACAACCCTAGGCTATAACTACGGTGTCCTTACCCTAACCATACCATCTTTCAAAGACGTAGCGACCGAAACTCGCTATTGCGGGTAGCAGTCCGCTGATTGCCTGGGGAATCGTTCCCGTACGTTTTAGGAAGGACAACGCTTTACCCCTTACAATCCGTCTCTATATAAAAATCACTTGCTCGATATGCGCTACACCTTTACCTTATTCTTCACTGTACTTTCTCTTGCTCTTTCCGCTCAACTCCAAAAGGGCGATCTGGTCTATACCCTGCAGGAACCCATCGGCGTAATCGGCTTCACCCAAAACAACCTGACGGACGATAACTTCGCCCGCCTGCAATACCTGGGGGGCAACCTGGAAAATACGACCCTTTCCATCCGACCGACTTTCGGGTATGCATTCTCCGATCGCCTGCTGGGAGGAGCTACCCTGGGAGTATTCAACCGGTCATATGCGAACTTTGGCTCGGATGGTGCGGCAATTCAGCTATCGCCCTATCTGCGCTACTACGCCGTCAATACCTCCGAACTGGGCATTTTCGGGCAAATCACCTCACCGCTTACCTATGTGGACAAGGAGACCGACGTATTCAGTTCAGTCCGGATAGACGCCGGTCTGCAGCTACCCCTCATCGACAATGTCCGGGTGGGCCCTACGCTTGCTTATTTGGTTCAGTCGGGGCGCAATCTAGCTACCCTAGGTGCACGAATGGAAGTGGTATTCGGGCGAAATACCCGATCGAAGGAAGCCCCAACGGCAAGTTTCGGCAAGGGTAGTTACATGGTGGGCGGGCAATCCGCTAGTCTGTACCTCAATAAAAATGGTTTTGGCGGCAACCTTACCGTAGGCGGCTTCCGCTTTCTGACGGACCGGCTAGCCGTCGGTGCCTCCCTGGGCATATTGGGTGATCGGTATAGCTTCAGTTTTAGTAACCGCTCCGATCGCGTATTTACCAGTACCACCTACGTGCTAGGGGTAGGCGGCCGCTACTACCTCGGCCGCCCCCGCCGCCTGATGTGGTACGCCGAGGTGGGCACGGGCTACATCGGTACGGGTTCGAACGACCGCATCGACGGCGTCAACAACCGGCAAGGGATCGGAGGTTTTTACCTGGCCGCCGGCCCCGGGGCACAGTACTTCCTGCGCGATAACATTGCCCTGGAGATGAGCCCCCAGGTGCAGACCTACTTCTTTGAGGGGAATATGACCCTGGGACTAAGCGTGCCGGTGGGGGTGCGGGTCTTTTTTTAAGGGGGGGTGATTCTTCCGGGCAGTAAAGTCCGTCCAGGTAGGCAACGGTTCGGTTCACCATTTCCGTCTTCTAAGGTGAACCTGAACGAAAGCCGATCCTATGCGCCTTACCTTTACCCTACTGCTTATTCTGCTGTTTTCCTCCCTCACCTATGCGCAGCTCCAGAAGGGGGATCGGGTAGTGACCCTAATTAATACACCCTTACCTGTCCAATTCGGTACGGGGACGACGGAGCCTAACCTGGCGATCATCGCGATGGGACTTGATGGGAATTACGGAGCCCTCGCCATCTACCCCAGTTACGGTTTTGCCGTTCACGACCGGCTGCTGATCGGGGCCGCTACCATCACCGGTACGAGTTTTTCCACCTCAGGGGGTATTGGAGTATCTCCCTACCTGCGCTACTACCTTGTCAACCGGACTCAACTAGGAATTTATGGCCAGGTAGCAAGTAATTTACTGTATGACGGAGACGAAATTAAGGCCTTCGATCGTATGGAGGCGGGCGTCGGTCTGCAGCTACCCCTGATGGATAACGTGCGCTTCGGTCCGCTTCTTCAGTATGTCGCCGGGCCGGGCCGCAACTTTATCCACGCCGCGGCCCGGATCGAGTTCGTATTGGGAAAGAACACCCGGTCGGAAGAGCGAAGCGTAGCCGGTTTCGGCCGGGGAAGTATGATGTTTGGCGGGCAACTCATGAGTCTTTCCCTCCGGGATGACTACGCGAGCGGAGAGATCGAAGTTGGCGGCAGCTATTTCCTGACCGATCGGTGGGCATTAGGGCTTAGCCTGGGAGTAGGCGCAACCCGCTACAGTTTCGGCGAGCTGGCGGGCTCCCGCTTTTCTTTTCAATCGAGCAATTACCTTGTCTCAGTAGCTCCCCGGTACTACTTAGCCAGTGGTAAGCATATCGTGTGGTTCGTGGACGCCTCCGTAGGGTATCAGGGGCAGTCGATCCGCTTCTTCAATAGTAGCGGAGAGTCGCGCATGTCGAGCGACGCCATCTTCGCGACCGTGGGTGGCGGGGCACAGATCTTCGTTCGCGATAATCTGGCCCTCGAAATGGGCCCCCGCCTACTCCGGAACTGGCGGGACGGGCGGCCGGAAACGTCTATTGCCCTTGGGCTGGGCGTCCGCTTCTTCCTGTACTGAACGGGGCGGTTGGCGTAGCTTGCGGCGATGTCGTTTACGCCAACTGAACTACTCGCCCGGCTCGTCACTACCCCTTCCCTTAGTCGGCAGGAAACGGCTACGGCCGAACTCATTCACGACTACCTCAACGACTACGGGATCACCGCCCACCGCCACCTAAATAACGTGTGGGCCAGGAGCCGGAACTGGGTGCCGGGCCGAATGACCGTGCTGCTCAACAGCCACCACGATACCGTAAAGCCCGCCGCCGGCTACACCCGCGACCCCTACGCGGCCACGGTGGAAGATGGCAAACTTTACGGACTAGGCAGCAATGATGCCGGTGGGGCCCTGGTCAGCCTGATCGCGGCCTTCCTGGAACTGGAAAACGACGATCGCCTCGGCGTCAACTTGGTCCTCGCCGCCACCGCCGAGGAGGAAATCAGCGGCCCGAACGGCATTGCCGCCCTCCTTCCCCTGCTGCCCCCCCTGGACTGCGGCATCGTCGGCGAACCCACCCTGCTCGATTTAGCGGTCACCGAACGGGGGCTGGTCGTGCTGGACGGGCACACCGAAGGACAGAGTGGACACGCCGCCCGCAAAGAAGGAGTGAATGCGCTCTACCTGGCCGTAGATGACATCGCCGCGATTCGCGACCACCACTTTCAGCGGGAGAGTGCGCATCTGGGGCCAACCGGGGCGACAGTCACCGTCATCCATTCGGGCACTCAGCACAACGTCGTGCCCGATCGCTGTTCTTTCGTGGTCGACCTGCGGGTGAACGATGCGTATACGAACGAAGAGGCCGTTGCGGAGCTACAGTCCGTCTGCCGCCATGCTATCCTCACACCCCGTAGCCTACGGTTACAGTCCAGTCGCATCGAAGCCGATCATCCCCTGGTCCGGGCCGCCTGCTCCATCCGACCATCGGCGATGCTTTACGGATCACCAACACTAAGCGACCAGGCGCTCCTGCCGTTTCCTACGCTCAAAGTGGGGCCGGGAGACAGTGCCCGTAGCCACTCGGCGGATGAGTTTATCTACTTGAATGAGATTGAGGAGGGGGTGGGGTTTTATACGGAGTTGCTTCGGAGGGCTGAAGCCCCCCGAGAGGGGTGACGCGTCCCTTCAGGACGCTGGGGGGCGAGGTGGCTAGATTCGTCCTGGAAGGACGAGTCATCCCTCTCCGTGGACTTCAGTCCACGAATTCGCATCCAAACCCCTACACACAGCCCAAAAATCACCGCAAATTATTTTCAACCGCAGGCAGCGCATGCCCCCGGCCCGGCGTTTTCGGAGTATAGATGATGAACGCAGCCTCACTTTATTCTCACTAGCAATCAACTACGGGCTGTAAACAAACAGGGGAAAACGGACGCGTCCGTTTTCCCCTGTTCTTTTTTGCACCTGCGCGCCGCCGCCCTACTAGTCGCGGCTCATCACCGCCAGTAGCCGCAGTACCTCGATGTAGAGCCAGACCAGCGTGACGATCAGGCCCATGGCGCTGAACCACTCCATGTGCTTCGGTGCCCGCATGGCGGCCCCCCGTTCGATCATGTCGAAGTCCAGCAGCAGGTTCAGGGTAGCGATGCCGATGATGAACAGGCTGATGCCGATACCGATCATACCGCCCTCGTGAAGGAAAGGCATTTGGATGCCAAAGAAACTCAGACCGATGTTGAGCAGGTAGACGAGCATGATTCCGCCCGTGGCCATCATGATGCCGGTACGGAACTTCTGGGTCACCTTGATTAGCCCGGCCTGGTAGACGAACAGCATCGCCAGCAGCAACGCGATGGTGATCATGATCGCGTTGAAGGCAATGCCGATGCCGAAGCCCGCTACGTAAAAGGCCGTCACCGAGCCCACAAAGAGCCCCTCCAGCAGGGCGTAGATCGGGGCCAGGGTGCCCGAAAGTTTTGGCTTGGCGGCCATCACGAAGACGAGTACGAGCCCGCCGATGGCCCCGCCCCACATGAAGAGCGAGCTGGGGAAGAGGAAGGAGTAGACGGCCGTAGCCAACACCAGGAAGGCCAGGATAAAGGTCTTGTTGACGGCACCGCTGACGGTCATGACGTCCTCCTCGGCCCGGGTGATCATCCCGCCATCGAGGGGTCGGGTCGCCGACTGGGCCAGCCGCTCCTCGCTCAGGATCGGGTTGCTGGATTTGCGAAATTTATCGGATAGGGACATGTATGTGCGTTGTTGCTTGGATGAGTTGTTGGGTTGTGCGTTGATCGCGTAAAGAAAACACCCGAGGGGCGAAGTCGTTGCCTCCCTCACACGAAATACTGCACGGCCAGCTCGTAGCCCCGCAGTCCGAAGCCCACGATTACACCCTCACAGACCGGCGAGAGGTAGGAGTGGTGGCGAAAGCCCTCCCGCTTATGCACGTTGCTGATGTGTACCTCGATGACCGGCGTCTCGATGGCGGCTACCGCGTCGGCCAGGGCGATGCTCGTGTGGGTATAGGCACCGGCGTTGAGCACGATCCCGTCGTAATTGTAGCCGACTTCGTGGAGCTTGTCAATCAGTTTCCCCTCGTGGTTGCTCTGGAAGTAGCTCAGTTCCACGTCCGAGTCGATGAACCGTCCCTTCAGGTGCAGCAGGAAGTCCTCGAAAGTATCCTCGCCGTAAATCTCCGGTTGGCGGCGACCGAGGAGGTTGAGGTTGGGGCCGTTGATGATGAGGATTTGGAGCATGGGGTGTGTGAAGTATGAAAGTATGAAAGTATGAAGTCTGAAGTACTTCCGACTTC
>CAZKPE010000157.1:5995-9365 GCA_964554545.1 uncultured Lewinella sp. | reverse complement strand
TCGCCGATGTCGGGCCCTTTCTGGTCAATGAACCTGACCTGGGCGACAGCGTGAGCTGGCGGGTCGGTGAACTACGGGAAGTGAGTTGGGACCCGGGGGGAACGACCGGCTTCCCCGTCTTCGCCGACCGGGTCAATATTCTCCTCTCCGGCGACGGGGGATTGACCTTCACCGAGGTACTCGCGGCCAATGTGGCGAACAATGGTTCGGCGCGGGTCACCGTGCCGGACACCCTGGGCTCGGCGATGCGGATCGTCATTGAAGCTTCCGATAATATTTTTTACAATATGAACGCCAGGGACTTCCGCATTGAGGAGGCCGTCCGGCCCACTTATACCCTGATTTCCGATCTTAATTACGATAACCTCTGTCTTCCCGAAACGGTGACGGCCACCTTCACCGCAGGCAGCGTGCTTGGGTACGATGAGCCCGTAAACCTGGCGGTCGACGATACCGAGCTGCCGGAGCGCTTGAGCGCCACCTTCGATCGGGAGCAGGTACTGCCGGGGCAGACGGCGACATTGACCCTCAACCTGGAGGAAGTCAACATCAGTGGCCGGGTCACCGTCCCGGTCATCGTCACCGCTCCCGGTCTCGATACGAGCCGACGCGAGATCATCCTGGACGTGGTTTCCAACGACTTCGACGATTTGATGCTGGCCAGCCCTACCGAAGGGACTGAGGGGATTGTGCTGACCACCGACTTCGACTGGACCGATGCGATCAACGCCGAAGCCTACGACTTTCAGATCGCGACTTCGGCCTCTTTCGCTCCCGCCACCATCTTCGAGGAAGCCACGGAACTCATCGGGACGGAGTATACGCCGGAGGAGTTTCTGGAGGCGAATCAGTTGTACTTCTGGCGCGTCCGCCCCGTTAATAGCTGTGGCCCCGGCCCCTGGGCACCGGTGAATACCTTCCGGACCATCAGCAGTCAGTGCGATACCTACACCTACGACGATCCGGCGGTAGGCCTTCCTGGTTCGGGGGGCGCATTCACCCGTCAGGCCAGCATCTTCGTTGACCGCCGCGGTACGATCAATGACCTCAACCTCCCCAATGTCACGGTCAATTACCAGTTCGTATCCAAGATCACGGTGAGCCTGACCAGCCCCTCGAATAAGACGGTGGTACTGTACGAGGAGAACTGCTTCAGTACCAACAGCCTGAATCTAGGATTTGATGATGATGCGCCCATCGCCGTCGTTTGCCCCCCGGACGATAAGCGCGTCTTCCAGCCCAAGGGAAGTTTGGCCGATTTCATCGGGGAGGATACCTTCGGAGAGTGGACGCTCACGGTAGCGGTCAGCGAGACGAATGGTGCCGCCGGATCGATCGCCGCCTGGAATATCGAGTTCTGCGCCGACGTGGAGGCCTCCCTTCCCCAAACGCTGGTCAATGAGGCCACCGAGGTGCAGCCGCTGGGCCGAAATGCAGTCTTGCGGAGCGAACTGGAGATCAACGGAGCCCCCACCGGTCCGGATTCCACCGTCTACATACTGACCCGGATGCCCGCCCGGGGTTTTCTGGAGCTCCGCGGGGCCATGCTCGGATTGGGCGATTCATTCTCTCAAACGGATATTAACGCTCAGCGACTCGTATACGAAAGCACGGACACCAGCCTGCTGACGGATGACTTCGGCTTCGTCGTCACCACCCCCCAGGGCGGTTATCTTCCGCTGACCTACCATGATATCGTCATCACCAATGACGCGATAAACGCGAATTGGGAGCCGAGTGCACTACAGGCTAGCCTGGAGGTCTTTCCGAATCCAACCCAGGGAGATACCTGGTTACGGTGGTCCGCTGTGGGCAGCCGCGACGTCAGCGTAGAACTCTTTGATCTGAACGGCCGGCGGTTGAATGTGCAGCGCCTGCCGCTCGGGGCGGGTGAGGCCAGGGTACCCACCGCGAACCTACCCGCCGGCTTCTACCTGCTGCGCATGGACGGAGCGGTCCGGCGATTGGTGAAGCGCTAATTGTCCGGCTTGGTCGTGGCGGGTAATCCATCGTGTATCGCATCGACCACCTCGGCGATGAAGTCTCCGTGCAGGATGGTATCCCGACCTTCCGTATTCACCACGTTAGGGGGTAGCTCCCTGCCGTAGCGTTCGCGGAGCTTTTCCCGCTTGTGGGCGTAGAACAGGATGGGTATGTCCGATAGCGCGCCATCCTCGGCCAACATGGCGGCGAATTTGATGCCCCGCACGTGGTCATCTCCTCCCGACTCCCGGCGGGTGACGTCGCTGATGATGAGGTCGACCCGGCAGTGCGCCTCCGCTCCGGGGGCATTGTTTTTTAGCAAATAGCGCAGGGCTTCCGTACTGTTGCGTACCGTCTCACAGCGGGTGTGGAGGCGGTCGAGGATGGCCTGTGGCAGGGGGTAGGTCAGGCTGTCGTCGATCCAGAGAATAGAGTAGGGGGCTTCCCGTTCCTGGAGTTTCCGCACTTTCAATTTAATAGATTCGCTGTCCCGGATGCCGAAGGCTTCGAGCGTGCGGTCCAGGTCCTTGATGTTGCTCAGTTCCCAGAGGACGGGTTTGATGCGCTGTAGCAGGTTTGCCTTGATCTGCTCGCGGTACTGCGGCCAGCTAAAGCGGCGCAGGAAACTGGCGGCCGCCTCCGCTCCCCGGCGAAAGAGTTTGAGCTTGTCCGCGTCACTGATGGCGAAATCGATCCAGTTGAAGCCCTCGATGTCGATATACTCGACCAAGTCTTTGTACTCGGGGTTATTGCGGACGAACTCGAAGTCGCGCAAACTGCGAACCCCCTCGAAGATGCTGCTCACGAAGCCCGCAAGACCGGTAATGGTCAGGGCATGGCGGCGATCTACTCCTAGTTTCACGCCGATCGTCGGTTGCATCGGTATTACGTCCGGCTCGTGAAAGGCGTCGATGGGGAAGTTAGACATGACGCCCCCGTCCACGAAGATGACCTCCTCGGGAAACTCGCCATGAAAACCGGCCTTTTTCCGCCACTGACGGCGGACCGTGTCCCGCCGCTCGGCCGTCCACTGCAGGGATACCCGCTGGGGCTCGAAGAAAAAGGGGATGGCCATACTGGCCCGTACGAAGCTGGCGGGGTGCTGCTCCTCCGGCCGCTCGTAGTAGAGATCGGCCATACGGGGGAACTCCACTTTGGTCTGGGTGGTCACGTCGGCGGCTACGATGGCTAGGCGGGGGTTGAGGTTGTGGTCCAGACTGAGTTCGACGGCCTCCCCACCGTAGGGCGGATGGTAGTGCAACCCACCGGGCGGGAGTTCGCGGATGTTAGCCTCCAGGGCGGCCCAGTTCTCGTTACGCAGTACACTACGCAGCCAGTTTTCAAAGTGGCGACCGGGGTTGATGCCAAAGTCGTTCTTCAGTTCGGA
>CAZKPE010000157.1:0-5895 GCA_964554545.1 uncultured Lewinella sp. | reverse complement strand
CCCCCCCTACGTCGTCTGTAAGGGATGCCCCAATACGATTACCTTTACAGCGAAATTTAATACACCCCGGTTAATCCGAATATATGCGTTGGAATACTATTGTGTGTTGCTTACTGTTTGTATCGTTCTATATCGGCACGCTGCGGGTATACTCCCAGGCCTCGGAGTCGCGAGAGTTGCTTCAACTTATCGATCTGAACACCAGTGCCCGCTCCGCGGGACTGAACTATCTCGACAACGAGCCCTCCCGGGAAGGCCACATCGTCCTCTTTGATGGGCGAGAGCGAGATGTAATCTACTACATCACCGAGCAGGAGAGAGAATTAGTGTACGCGGGGGCGGAAGGGTATCTGTTGCGCTTTCAACGCACGGTTGGGGAGGAGATGTTTTTTACCGAATTTACGCCTGCGGGTGATCGGCATACCGCATACGCGCTCGATCTGAATACGCACGTCCTACGGGAGCTGCCGAGTAACTTTGATGGTATCTGTGAGTACGCCCGGGGAAGCGATATGCAACACCTCCTACCCGATGGCACCCTCATCGTATGGGACAGCGCAGGAATTCATGCCGCCCGGCCACCGTACCAGGAGGCCGAGCGGGTGTTCAGCGGATCGATCGCAAATAGAAGTATACGGCGTAACGTAATTCGCCCGGACGGTCAGATGCTGCTGTTTGGGGAGCGTTTCATCTACCGGACGGACGGCACACCGGAGGGAACCGAGCGCGTATTGCAGATTAGGGACGATACGGACTGGGATAAAGCGACCGTACTGGAAGTAAACGATACGACTTATCTATTTAGGGCCGACGGGGGGTACCTACGGGTTCCGGCAAGCGGGGCGGCGCTGAATAAACGATATATGGAAGGTAGCGAGTTGATCGCCGCGCGGTACTCCGAAGGGGTAGTGTATTGTTTTCTAAAAACCGAGGAATGGCAGGTGCATGGCTTCCGTTTAATCAACGAAGAAGAGGTAGACTTGACGCTAAGCAATCTCCCGAACAACGCCTGGGCCTACCTCTACGCCGATGACTTCGTAGTTGGTAAGGATGCGGTCTATTTCGAGGGGGTATGGGACAGGAAGTACGCTATTCTCATCGCAAACCTGGACTACTCCGAGCCGCGACGCCTGTACGATACGGGAGTCAGTCATTTTGATGACCAGCGTAGTAGCCTTCAGGGAGCGCCATTCTCCAATACGGACCAGTACCTCGAGTTGAAGACCCGGACTGGTTACAATCGCTACAAGACATCTTTTTACCGAGTGAATGAGCTAGGCAAAGGAGACTCCCTACAGTTGCTCTTCCAGGGGGAAGATCGGGCGGACCTGAGACCGGTCGATGACGTGCGGGTGGCGGGTGAACCATACTTTTATTCTGGAGATCGGTACGCCGGTGCCCGGACGTATCTCTTGCACCTGCGCGGGGACGAACTGGTGGATTTAGGTCGAGTTACCGGTAGTGAGAACCTGCCTACCATCCTACCGCTAGGGGGGAAGCTCTTCGTGTTCGATGACGAGGGGGGTTCCGCCCAGGTAATTTCCCGCCCCGGAGCCGATCTGGAACCCCGTGTGTCTATCGGCTCGTCCCGTACCGCCGAGGGTGCGCCCCGCTTTCTGCTCTACCCGGATCGCCTCAGGTACTTCAACAAGGACTATAGCTCATATGCGGAGAACTTAGTGACCTTTTACTTCAGCGACTATCGTACAGAGACGCATCGCAACTACTTTAATTTAAATCACGGAAGTCGTTTCGGGGGCTTCGAAACCTACTCCGCGGATGCCTTAATTGCCACACCCGCCCACAACGACCGTAACGTACTCGTACTGACGGAACGCGGAAGATCGAGCAGGTCAATGAACTATCGCGATCACTTTCAGTACAGCGTTCACCTGGCTACAACGGATTCGCTGGTCCTTTTCAGGAAGGGGTACCTTACCGGGGACTATACAATCTACGACCGGGATTTGAACCAGATCGGTGTCTTATGGCTAAATAATCGACGAACCGAGGGTTGGTGGGCCGACTTCAACGTTACTCTCTTCAGGAATCAGTTTTATTATATAGGGAGCAAGAAAACGGCGGAAGGTCGGTATATGTACGGGCTGTTTCGTATAGATCAAAACGACCACCGGAAAAGTACGCTACTATACGCTGAAGACTTCGATATAAATCACCCACGGAATGGCATCAGACTATACGCCACCGGCCAAAATCTATACGTGAAATGGCCGAGTAGCTCGGACCCCCGGGGAGGATCGACACTACGGGTGAGTGACGGGGCGGAACTCAGGCCCGTAGACAATCTGCCGGCCGAGATTGCAGAAGAGATACAAGGGATTCGCCTAGGTACGACAACCCATGGGCTCTATCTGACACGACCGAAACCGAGTGCGGGACAGCCACCTGCCGGGGCGCGGCAGTTAATTTGGATAGACGACCAGGATGCGGAACTGCCTGCACAGATGTACGACGATATTCTGACCGGAGAGGAAGTTGTCGTCGAGGGCTCTTACCGATCAAAGGGGGAGATCGTGCTGCGAGTCCAGGATTACGATATGAACCGAACCGCCCTGGTTCGTTTGCAGCCGGACGGGCGGTACGTTACGGAGCGCATCGACTCCTTACACCAACTGGTTAGTGTGCACGTTGAGGTAGATGGTACACTACTTTACCTAAGTGTAAGCGAAACTGGCCTCGGCAAGGTGTTTCATGTCTTTCGAAGTGCGATAGAGGAAGGGATGGACCCTACCTTACTTGGCACCTTTAACCAGGCCTATACGAGCGGTATTTTTGGGATAGACGGAATTTATCTGATCGGGCAGCGCTATTACTATCTGAATGAAGAGCAGTCCGCGATTGCATATTTCGACTTAGCGGACGGAACGACTGGACAGGTGGCTACCGACGCGGACATTTCGAGTGAGGCGGGTGCATACAGTAAGCTGGTGGAGATGAATGGATTGCTGTACGGGATGGTGAAAAGCTTTTCCCGGGGTAAGGAGCCGTTTTACCTCGACCCGGAAGTAGGCAGGTTAATTTCCGGTACGGTATTCCACGATGTAAATCGGAATGATATTCAGGACGAGGGCGAACCGGGGATCGGCCACCACAATCTGGATCTCCAAAGCAACGATTTGGCTTTGCGCTTTACGACCGACGAAGCCGGTAGCTATTCTTACCTCATGAGCGACAACACGCAGGGGACACTGACCCCCGCGGGAACCCACTGCGATACTGGTATCTTCAATCCCCGGAAATACGACCTACCCGATGGTGAAGATGATCACCGAGCAGACTTTGCCCTCGTTGTGGAAGGGGAGGGAGAGGCCGGTCAACTGGAAATCGTACTCGGAAACGAACGGTGCAATACCTCGGCCCCCCTGTGGGTCCAGTTGACGAATACCGGTTGTCGGACGTTAACGGGCGAACTGGTGATCGACCTGCCACCTAACGTAGACTACCTTACATCCGACAGCCTTCCTCTCGGTACGGAGGGTGGCCGGATCACCTATGCGTTCAGCGATCTAGGACCGCTACAGCAGTATCGCGTTCGTTTGGAGGTTGATCTACCCGACGAAACGTATACCGGTACGGCCATGCGAATCAGTGGACTGGTGAAAAGTGAATCGGCGGATAGCCTGGTAGTAGATTCAATCGCCCCTGTAGTGCGGTGCGCCTACGATCCGAACGATAAACTGGTCGAGCCTCGGCACGTCGATCCCGATACCAACTACTACGCCGCGTTGGATGATGAATTGGTCTACACCATCCGGTTTCAAAATACGGGAAACGACACGGCGTACACCGTACGGTTAGAGGATCGGTTAAGCGAGCACCTGGATTGGTCGACCTATCGCCTGACTGGCAGCGGCCATCCGTGTACCTCCGTACTGACGGATGAAGGCTTGCTCACTTTTCAATTTGAGCATATCATGCTGCCGGATAGCTCGGTCAATTTACTGGAGAGTCAGGGCTTCGTGCGCTTCACGATCCGCCCCTTGCAGCGTACACCCGACGGAACGCGGATAGAAAACTCGGCAGCAATCTTTTTTGACTTCAATAGCCCGATTATTACGAATACGGTTTACAATACCATCGTGCCCTTCTTAGATGAAGATCAGGACGGCTACCCTTTTTGGGAGGACTGCAATGATCGGGATGCACGTATCTATCCGGGGGCGATAGAAGTAGGTGGGAATGGTATTGACGAGAATTGCGACGGAATGGATGGTCCGGCGGAATCAATTGAAGAAACCTATCTGACCACCTTCCCTAATCCGGTTTCCAGTCTACTCACCGTGATTACGAGCAGTGGCAATACGGTATATGCCCGACTCTACGACGTATACGGCAAAGCCATCCAGAGCGTACGGTTCGAGCAACAGACAGAACTCGACATACGGCAACTACCCCGCGGGGGCTACCTATTGCGTACCGAAGACTTGGTAACCGGTCAGACCGCACAGCGGTGGATCATCAAAAGGTAGGAGATGCCCGGCCGCAATAAGCTACAAAAATTCGCCGAAGTCTACCGGATGCCGAACGTCTACGAGAGTTTCGACCCCATGCAGCCGGAGCTGACGGGCAGGGATGGGGAGAAAGTCGATCTGCGAGCAAACTGGGCCAGTGGACACTTCGGCAACGACCACCCGATTACGTTGGAACTAGCTTGTGGGCGTGGCGAGTATACGCTGGACCTGGCCCGGCAGTACCCCGACCGCAACTTCATCGGCGTCGACATCAAGGGAGCCCGTATCTGGCGGGGGGCCAAGACCGCCCTGGCGGAGGAGCTCAGAAATGCCGCCTTCCTACGTACCCGCATCGAGGTCATCGGTCGCTTCTTTGCCCCCGGGGAGGTCGATGAGATCTGGATTACCTTTCCCGACCCCTTCCTGAAGAAAGGAAAGGAAAACCGCCGACTAACCGCCGCCCAGTTCCTGAAGCAGTATCGGCGGATCTTACGCCCTGGCGGAGTGGTCCATCTGAAGACCGACAGTCGCGAGCTCTACGATTGGACACTGGAGACCCTGGCCGAACAGCCCACCGTCGAAGTCCTCTACCACGACGACGACATCTACGCCAAGCCGCTGCCCCTGCCCGAACTGGCGACCGAGACCTACTACGAGCGGATGCACCGGGAGTTGGGGAAGGCGATCACGTATACGCGGTTTCGGTTCCTGCCATAATGTCAGACCTCCGAGGTCTGACAGAATGGCCGGATCAGTCCGTCACGTTCAGCTCCCGCCGCAGCTCCGCCAGCTTCCCCTGCAACCGCTCCATCTCGGCCGCCAGATCGGGGTCTTCCGCCCGGTTCTCCACCTCGGTCGGGTCCTCGGCCAGGTCGAAGAACTCGTAGCCCTCGTAGCCGGGCTCGGTGTAGTGGATCAGCTTGTAGCGCTCGTCGCGCACGCCTTCGTGGCGGGCCACCCGGTGGTAGCTGTTCATCTGCTGGTAGTAGCGGTAGTATACGGCCTCCCGCCAATCGTCTACTGTCTCACCGCTAAACAGGGGAAGTAGACTACGCCCTTGCAGTTCCGCCGGCACCTGCGTACCCGCCAACTCCAACAACGTCGGGGCCAAATCGATGTTAAGGACCAGTTCATCTGCCTCCGAGCCCGCCTGAATGAGTTCGGGGTAGCGGATCAGTAGGGGCGTCCGGTGACTTTCCTCGTACATGAAGCGCTTGTCGTACCAGCCGTGCTCACCCAGGTAGAATCCCTGGTCGCTGGTGTAGATCACGATGGTGTTTTCGGCCAGCCCGCTTTCTTCCAGGTAGTCGAGCACGCGGCCGACGTTTTCGTCGACGCTCTTCACGCTGGCCAGGTAGTCCTGCATATAGCGCTGGTAGCGCCAGCTGAGTTCTTCGTCGGTGCCCTTTACCTGCTGCCACTG
>CAZKPE010000156.1:0-9366 GCA_964554545.1 uncultured Lewinella sp. | reverse complement strand
AGATGCAGCAGGTAGGTTTCCCCTTCATGGACTTCTTCGTCGGTGACTTCACCGGTTTCGGGGTCCAGGTAGTACCCGCTTTGGGTGTAGGTGCCGAAGGGGTTGGTCGTTACCGTCATATTCTCGGTAGCGATCAGGTTGTTCCATTCCCAGGCCTGACAACCGAGGAAGCCGGCGCCACCGAGCACGGTAAGCAACATCCAGAACACCACGCCCCGCTTGTTCTCCCGGGCACCTTCCTGCACCGCCCGGACCATCGTTCCGGAACTGACGATGAGCAGGAACGACATGAAGGTGACGAAGATCAGCGGAAGGCCGTGACCGCCGAAGGGCGTCGTGGAAAAGACCGTATCGGGTACCGGCCAACTGGGCGAGCTGAAGCGCAAGGCCCCGTAGGCGATCAGGAAGCCGGCGAAGGTGAAGGCATCCGAGAGCAGGAAGTACCACATCATCAGTTTGCCGTAGGACGTCCGGAACGGCTTCCGGTCGCCGCCGGCCCAGTCGTTGTCCAGCTCCGGCTTGGTATCCTCCGCGATGATGATATCGGTATCTCGTTCTTCGGTCATGAGGGTGCAGTTAGTATTCTACCGTTGAAGGCTTAAAAAGAGTATCAGGTACAACCATAATCCGTCGACGAAGTGCCAGTAGATCATGGTAAGTTCTAAACGAAGTTGACGGGCCGGAGTACGCCGCAGCTTGATGGCGTAGGCGAAAACCAGGGATACCAGTAGGGCGGCCAGTCCCCCGATGACGTGGAGGGCGTGCAAACCGCTGATAGCGTAGACAAAGTCCCCCGCTGGATTAATTTTGAGCGGTACGCCCTGATCGGCCAGCTCGAGCCACCCCAGGTATTGCAGTACTACGAAGGCAACGCCCAGTACGACGGTAGCCACCATCCAACTCCGGTACGCCCGTTCCGCCTCCCGTTTGAAGGCGCGGTACGCAAGGTGCAAAGTTAGGCTACTGCCCACGATGACCAAAGAGTTAAGGTAGAAAATGCCGGGAATGCTGAATTCCAGCCAGTTTCCGGAAGCCCGGCGCACGATGAAGGCACTGGTGAGGGCGACGAACATCATGACCAGACTGGTCAGACCAATATACATCACCATCTTGTGGGGATGGAGCCGGTTACGACGGGTTGCCGCCCGCAATTGTTGGTCGGTGGTGGTAGTTTCGATAGTTGACATCACATTAGCATTTTCCCCGCCCAGTATATAGTGAACGCCAACGGGAGGTAAGCGAATGAGAAGAACATCATATGCAGGGCGGTTTGCCGTCCGGCTTGCATACGGAAGCGCAGCGCGAAGGCCAGGAACACAGCTCCTAGTAAAACAACCCCCGCGGTAGCCCACAGGGAAGTTGCCCCGAGTAAATATGGTAGCACGCCAAGTGGCAGTAACAAGGCCGCGGCCAAAACCGAGTCCCGCCCCAAGACCCGAACATCAGGCTGTCCCTTATCCGTTTCGGGTACCAGTTTGAAGCCGGCCTTGCGGTAGTCGGCCGCCCCCAAATACCCGATCGCGTAAAAATGTGGAAGTTGCCAGAAGAACTGAATGGTGAAAAGGGTGATCCCCAGTCCTGTAATCGCGCCCTCTGCTGCGGCACAGCCGATCAGGGCCGGCAGCGCACCAGGGATGGCACCTACGGGAACGGCGATCGGCCCCACCCGCTTCAGTGGCGTATACACAAAGGCGTAGCTGATCAGGGATACCATGCCCAGAAAAGCCGTCCAGGGATTGAAGAGCGCCAGTAAGCTTATCCCGGCAATACTGGCGAAGCCGGCGTACAAAATGGCCTGACCGACGGTCATCCGGCCTTCGGCGAGTGGGCGGTTCCGGGTGCGCGTCATTTGCCGGTCGTAGTCCTTCTCCAGGGCCTCATTGAGGATATTGGCTGCAGCCGTGGTCAGGAACCCACCGCTGGTCAGCACGGCGATGGCGTACCAACTGATCCCCGCGCCCAGCGGTAGGGCGACCAGGTAGGCCAGCACGGAACTCAGTACGACCGTCGCCGAGAGCCGGAACTTCACCAGGGCGGACCAGTCCGCAAGGCGGCGGCTGATTCCGGTAGAAGTCGAACGATGTGTGCGGGAAGAATCCATGGCGTGGTAAAAAGCGACCCGTAGTTCCGGCGGTTGGCCTACGAACTACGGGTCGCCAAAGCGTGCCGGCAGGGGCACCCGTGGTGGTTAGTTAATGATCGACGGTCTCCCCTTCCATCGGCGGCTGAACCTGTGACACGAAGTCCCGACCGTCTTTGCTGTAGTCGTATGCCCACCGCTGAACGGTCGGTAGCTTACCGGGCCAGTTACCGTGGCCGGCATCGATCGGCGTGGTCCACTCCAGGGTATTGGCCTGGTAGGGGTTGCGCTCGGTGACCCGCTTACCTTTCCAAATGCTGTAGAAGAAGTTGATGACGAACAGCAACTGGAAGCCGAAGGTGATGATGGCGGCGATAGTGATGAACTTGTTCATCCCATCGAAGTGGGCGAAGGTCTGGAAGTTGTCGAAGCTGTAGTAGCGGCGCGGCACCCCCGCCATGCCCAGGTAGTGCATGGGCCAGAAAACACAGTAGGCCCCGACCAGTGTACCCCAGAAGTGAAGTTTACCGAGCGTTTCGTTCATGAAGCGGCCGTACATCTTGGGGAACCAGTGGTACACTCCGGCGTACATCCCGAAGAAAGCAGCCACACCCATCACGATATGGAAGTGAGCGACTACGAAGTAGGTGTCGTGCAGCTGAATATCCAGAGCCGAATTACCCAACCAGATACCCGTCATACCACCCGAAATGAACATCGACACAAAGCCGATGGCGAATAGGCTCGCTGAATTGTACCGGATATTACCACCGTACAGGGTCGCGATCCAGTTGAACACCTTCACGGCCGAGGGTACGGCGATGATGAGGGTGAAGATCACGAAGAAGTTGGCGATGAAGGGGTTAATACCCGACATGAACATGTGGTGAGCCCAAACGATGAAGGCCAGGAAGGCAATCGCCAGGATCGAGAACACCATGGCCTGGTAGCCGAAGATCGGCTTACGGCTATTCACGCTCAGCACCTCCGATACGATACCGAAGGCCGGCAGAATAATAATGTACACTTCGGGGTGACCCAGGAACCAGAACAAGTGCTGGTACAGAATCGGGCTACCACCGACGTGGTCCAGGGCGGCACCACCGATGTAGATGTCGCTCAGGTAGAAACTGGTTCCGATGCCACGGTCCAGCATCAGCAGGAAGAAGGCCGAAGTGAGAACGGGGAAGGACAGCAGACCAAGAATGGCCGTTACGAAGAAGGCCCAGATCGGCAGTGGCAAGCGCCACATGCTCATTCCCTTGGTCCGCAGGTTCAGCACCGTAGTAATGTAGTTGATGCCACCCAGTAGCACGCTAACGACGAAAAGCACCAGGCTGATCGTCCAGAGCGTCATACCGGCACCCGATCCGTCCATAGCTTGCGGAAGGGCCGACAGTGGCGGGTAGGCAACCCAACCCCCGGCGAAGGGACCGGTAGAAAGGAACAGGGAGGCGAACATGATGGTACCGGAAATGAAGAAGAACCAGTAGCTCAGCATATTCAGTAGCGGGGAAGCCATATCCCGCGCACCGATCATCAGGGGGATCAGCAGGTTCGAGAAGGTTCCCGATAGACCGGCAGTCAGCACGAAGAAGACCAGAATGGTGCCGTGCATGGTTACCAGGGCGTAGTAGAAATCAGGCTGTAGCGTACCGATACCGGCCTCGTTGATCGTAATCCATTTTCCCAGGACGGGCTGTAGCCAGGCCAGGCTTTCCTCAGGGAAGCCCAGTTGCATTCGGAATACCAACGACATTGCCGCGCCGATGATAGCCCACATCATTCCCGTGATCAGGAACTGTTTGGCGATCATCTTGTGATCCTGACTGAAAATATAGTGGGAGACGAAGTTCGATTTGTACTTGTCGCCGTGGTGATGATCGTGGAAGTGATCGTCGTAGCCATATTCTTCAATCAGCGCGTCTTCGCGCGTAATCGGTGCCGGAGTAAGAACTGCTGTAGCCATGGATGATCGTTGGTATATATAGGTGTAATAAGGGTAGTCTACTTGGAAGCGTCAGCGGGGCTGGGCTCGGCAAGCTCACTCTCTGTAATGTATAATTCGGTGCGACGGTTGCGGGTTTTGCCCTCTTCCGTTGCATTGTCGGCGACGGGCCGCTCGGAACCGTAACCGCGGTAATCCAGACGGTCGGCGGAAATCCCATTGCTGACGAGGTAGTCGCGGACGGCACGCGCCCGGTCATTGCTCAGCGTGAGGTTTTCCGAAGCGTCGCCGCTGTCATCGGTGTGCCCCATTAGCATCACGTTCACGTTCTCGTGTTCTTCGAGATAGGTGATGGCGTCATCCAGCTGATAGGCGCTAGCATCAGTCAGATCGGCCGAGCCGGTCTCGAATTCGACGTATTCCAGATTCAGGGTATTATCTTCCTCACTGGGTGTGGCCAGGGCATTGTCCGCGGCAGTCATAAACGCTTCGCGACGCTCCTTAAGCTCGGCCATGAAGAGCGGGTCGTCCTCCGTTCCCTTGATGTTGGCCTCGTAGAAGGAGGTCTGACCGGCGTACCACGTATCAAACTGATCCTGCTCGAGAATGATCACGTTTCGGGCCATGGAATAATGCCCTTTGCCGCAAAGCTCGGCACAGGCTAGTTCCATATTGGCCGTCTGCCAGCGTTCCAACCCCTCTTCACTCGCTTCGTCGATTTCCTGGTATTCAGCGTATTCGCTAAGACCCCGCCGCCACTCCTTGGTGGTCTTGGTGGGGGTGAATACGAAGTAGGTCGGCAGACCAGGCACCGCGTCCATCTTCACGCGGAACTGCGGTAGGTAAAAGTCGTGGAGTACGTCCTTCGCGGTAATGCGTACTCGAACTTTCTGATCCACCGGCAGCGTGACGTCATTGACGAGAATGTCATCGTGATTTTTCGGATCGGTCCAGTCTTGTCCGAGCGGATTCGCACCAGTGATCAAACGGAAGTCTTTGCGACCGAGTAGACCATCGGGGCCGGGGTAGCGCATCTGCCAGGCGAATTGATAGCCGGTGGCTTCGATCTCCATGTAGTTGTCGTCGGCTCCTACGTCGGCCATGATGTCGTTCCAGGCGTCCAGCCCGCCGACGACCAGGAAGGTCATGACAATGGCGGGAATGCCCGTCCAGATTAGCTCGACGGTATTGTTGTGGCTGATGTAGCGTGCCTTGTGTCCCTTACGAGCCCGGTAGCGGTAGGCATAGTAAAACAGTACCGCGTTCGTGATGAAGAAGGCTACGTAGGTAATCGCCAACGTCCACTTCATCATATTGTCAATGGACTCTCCATGAATGGAAGCCGACTCATGGGGACCAAAGCCGAGGATATAGTTTTTATAGTAGTAAGCCGACCCGGTGGCGATGACCAGAAAGGCGATCATGAAGATGAGGAGCCCCCATCCGGTAGACGCGGCCGCGGTCGCTTCCACCTCTTCAACTCCCCGCAGTTTCTTCGCCAGGTCGCGCACACGAGCGATCTGCACAATGATGAGTAGCAGTAGAGCAATACAAATAAAGACGATCAGCGTAGTCATTCTTCCTAATTGGCTTCAAATCAATTCTCCGGAGAGAAGCGCGATTTGCGCTACAAAATTAACGAGCAGAGACCCTGGTGGTTAGCTAGTTACACCTTATTTAGACTTTGTCTAAACAGTTTGTTTCTAGGTATGGTGGTGGACGCTTTCCTCAAGGTAGGGGTCGTACCGGGGCTCGAGCCGTGCTTTGGCCAGCTGGCTGAGTACGAAGAAGAGAAACCCTCCCAGAAATCCGATAAAGATGCCGATCTCAAGCAGACCGGGCAGAGTATATCCCGATTTAAACTCCAGGGTGTGCATCTCCTCCACGTGCCCTCCGGCTGCTTCCAGGTGGCCCTGCATATCGACGTCATCGATGAAGCGCTCCTGGACGTACAAATTGGGTTCGAAAACGTCCGTTTCCAGCTCGTCCATGATGGAGCCGAACTCCCGGGGTCCGTCGGTATCGATGCCTTCCGGTCCACCGCCGCGGAACTCCGACGTATTGGGGACGGGGCTAGGTCCATCCATTCCCTGGTTTTCGGCGATCTCCTGGTTGTAGTCCGCGTCTTCGGTAGTTTCAGCGTACTTGACATCGGCGGGAAGTTCTCCCTCCGTTTCGCTGACAATCGTACCGTGGTCATCGTGGTCGGTATCCAGATGAACGGCCTCATCATCGTGCGGCACGGTAGCATGATCGTCCCCGTGGGCCATCTCGGCGTGGTCTTCACCGTGACCGCCATCTTCGTGGTGAGCCATCTCGATCAGCGTCAGACGGGCGCCGGGCTTGATCATGTTGAAGTAGTCCAGCCAGTGGCCGAAGAAGACAAAAGCCGAAGCGAAGAAGAGGGTACCCATTTTCCGCTTGGTATTGTTGCTCATCAGGATAAAGAAGGGCAGCACGAAGTTAATGGCCAGATTCGCCCAGAAGAGGACTGGGTAATTGTCCATACGCTCCCGGAAGTAGATCGTCTCCTCCCCTACGTTCGCATACCAAATGAGCATGAACTGACTGAACCAGAGATAGGTCCAGAAAATGGAGATAGCGAAGAGGTATTTACCGAGATCGTGGAAGTGCTCCTCGTTGACGCCGGTGTAGTAACCGCGGCTTTTCAGGTAGATCAGCAGCATGATGGTCAGGGCCGTCATGGCTACGAAAAGAGAGGCGGTCGCGTACCAGGCAAACATGGTGGAGTACCAGTGGCTGTCGATCGACATGATCCACTGCCACATCAGGGCCGCGCTGGTGAAGCCGAAGATCGGCAGGAAAATGGCGGCGTACTTTTTATACTTCCGGTAGTAGCTGAAATCGGTGTCCCGGCTATCGTCGTCCTCGGCAATGCTGATGTTGCGCATTTTACCCAGGAGGAAGTACCAGAGCCCCACGAAACCGATGGTCGCGAAAGTATACCACCACTTGTTCAGGAAGCCCTTTTTGTGCGTCAGGATGGCATCCTCAGCGACGGCGACCTCATCGTTCCAGTGATAGAGGTGGTGGCTGTGCATCCACAGGCCGACGATCAGCACGCCCATCAGGAATAGTCCGGGCAGCAGGAAGGTGGAGAAGCTTTCCCACACCCGCTTGAACTGCACGAACCAGCCGGCATAAGCGGTCGTGAAGGCGGCCAGGGCAAAGCCCGCGATGGCCGCGATCCCCAGGAAGAAGACGGAGTTGTGGAGGAAGTTGGTCCAGAACCGCATATGGTGCCCCTCGCCGCCGTCCGCGAAGAAACTCAGGATCAGGCAGACAACACCGACGGCCAGCATGGCCAAGGTGGTGGTTTTAGCGCGGGAGGAGAACACGAAGCGTTCCGGTCCGCCTTCTTCAATTCGTATAGATGCCATGGGCAATGGAGGTATTCCTGGGTTCTTATTTCTTACGTAAGGTGGGCTGAGCGCGGCCATCCGCGGTGCCCGCATCACTCAGCACGTCGGCACCCGCTTCGGGATCGTCGTCGCTCATTTGCTGGGCCAGCGGATCGTAGTCGCCGAGTGGGGTTCCGAACTTCTCGTTCAGCGTATTGACGACCTGATTGTACTCGGTCTCGGTTTCATCGGCCTGCAGCTTGCGGATCCAGTGAATGACCTGCCAGCGCTCCTCGTAGTTCATCTTGTCGGCGTAGGCACCCATCACGTTGTAACCGTACATGATCGCGTGGTAGTAGCGCCCGTTGCTGGCTTCCAGAAATTCCTCCCGTAGAAAACTGGCGGGTGCCGCCGGGTAGGCTGCCTGGGGGTTCTTTTCCGTATCGTAGATGTAACCTAGTCCGTTACCCGTCTCCCCATGGCAGATACCACAGAAGATGTTGTACAGGTTCTCGCCCCGTTCCAGTCCCTCGTCGGTAATGGGGAAGGGATTACCCTCCAGTTCAGCGATGGCGGCCAAGCGGCCCTCGGGAGTAGCATCGTAGTAGTAGGGTACGTGACCGTTAGTCGGCACCGCGATGGCGTTCGGGTAATCGTTATCGACCAGCGAGCCGCGCATGTTTTCCATGTCCTCCGTCGTGGCGGGTGGTTGCATACCGGGAATGTACTGGCCGGCGTAGCCCCGCGGAACGGTACCGGACACGGTATACTTCGGGTAGGCCAGTTCGCCCAGCTTGATCGTGGAGCGATCGTCCCAGGTGTTGTAGTAGTAGTAGTTGTAGGTATTGGACTCCATGGCCAGCGAGTGCGCCATATCGGGCATATACTCGCTGCCGGTCTCGTTCACGCCGGCATCGTCGCAGCTCGCCACGAAGATGGCCAGGGCGAAAACAAGCGTAAGTAGGCGCATAGATTTCATGCTGTAGGGTTTTGCGGCACCGCGACTAGGCGGGGACCGTTTTGCGGTGAATGGTTTCCACTCCGGTGCGCCCGAAGTAGTCCCGCAGTTTGCTGACGGCCTCCTCTCCCCTTCCGGTGACGTCGAAGGCAATACAGAATTTATCGTCGGTGATGCGGTCGTGCAGCCGGCGGGGCTCGGCACCCGGACCCAGTCCGTTGATGATATAAAAGACCACTACCATGCCCACGGCGGCAAAGAGCACCGTTAGCTCGAACGTGATGGGGATAAAGGCCGGTACCGACCAGTAGGGTTTACCGCCGAAGATGATGGGCCAGTCGCGGGTGAATACCCACGTCATGAAGCCGAAGCCGAACAGACAGCCGATGCTCCCGAAAACGAAGCCGGCCACGTGTAGGCGGCTCTCTTCCAGTCCAAGCAGCGGGTCCAGCCCGTGCACGGGGAAAGGGGTGTACACATCGTCGATCTCCAGGTGGTCGGCGTTGGCGGCCCTGACGGCATCCAGCAGCTTGACTTCATCGTCGTAAAGCCCGAAGAGGATATCGCGACCCTCCGTTACGGTAGCCGTCTCCTCCGGATTCACGGTAGCACTTGCACCTGCGTCCCCGCCCTGTTCCATTCGTATTGTTGCCATGTCGTACTGCGTTTGGGGTTAATCGAGGGGTTTGTCCTGCTCGCCGTCAATATCAACGGTACTGCCGGCGGAGAGGTCATTGACCTCGGCGGGAACCGGGGTTCCGTGGGCGTGAGCATGAGCGACGGCCTTGGGACCGATGTACTGATCGCCGGCCGTCTTGAGGATACTCTTGACCTCGGCGATGGCCACTACCGGAGCGACTCGGGTGAACAATAGGAAGAAGGTGAAAAACAGTCCCAGCGTACCAATGAAAATTGCAATCTCCACCCAGGTGGGAACGTAGTAGCTCCAACTGGAAGGCAGGTAGTCGCGGGCCAGGGTGGTGGCGATGATGACGAAGCGCTCGAACCACATCCCGAT
>CAZKPE010000155.1:0-9376 GCA_964554545.1 uncultured Lewinella sp. | reverse complement strand
TCCCCACCATCCGCCGGCAGCAGTTCCAGGTCACTGACGTAATACTGGAACAGCAGCACCTTCAGTTCGGGCCCCGTGGGGTAGGCGTAGCTCTCGCTTTGGATGGCCAGCGGCCGGTCGTCGTACTCGGCCATGAAGGCCAGGTCCATATCCACCATCCGGGGGGCCACGCGGGGGTCGTCATCGTCCTCGCAGCCGAAGGCCAGGAGCAGAAGAAGAAGGAATCCGAGTTGTTTCATAGGGCGAAGCAGTTGGGCGGCGGCGCGCAGGTGCAAAGAGAACAGGGAAATAGAACGCGAATTACGACCGCCGGGTACGTTTGCTGCCGGACAAATCCCCCGAACAACTACAAAATGCATCCCGTTGGATAGGGTATTCACCAATAAAATTACCCCCCATCCATGGCCGATCATTCCGCCAACACGCCAAATTTAGACGAAGCCCTCAAGCAACTTTCCTACGGCTACTACATCGTAGCTACCCGTAAGGACGGTGCCGACCTGAAGACCCGCGACGAAGACTGGGTCAGCGCCGCCACCGTCAGCTGGGCCATCCAGTCCAGTTTCGACCCCCCCCTGCTCACCATCGCCGTGCAGAAGGACAGTGACCTGAACGAAACCATTCAGAAGGCCCAGCTCTTCTCCCTCACCGTACTCGGTAAGGACGACGAGGAGCTCATCAAGAAATTCGCCCGGCAGACCGACGTCGATTACAGCAACAATTCCGTCAATGGTATCTCCTACAAGGAAGGGGAAACCGGTGCCCCCCTGCTCGACTGCGGCGTGGCCACCCTGGAATGTAAACTCGAAGACGCCCTGACCACCCCAGGCGACCACCTGCTCTTCGTGGGCCGCGTGGTGAAGGCCACGACCAATAGCGGCGAGCCCATCACGGAGGCGGATACGCGGAAGCATTATGAGGGAGTGAGCCCGCGGAGCTAACCGGGAAATCCACCGCAGAGTACGCGGATTGTTTTCGCAGACTTAACGCTGATGACCCATCCGCGTTAAATCTGCGAACTAAATCTGTAAAATCCGCGGTGAATAAAGCCATTCTCCACCTCGCTCAGGACCCCCACCTCGGCCCCATCGTCGCCACCCACACCCTCAAGCCCCGCCCCGACCACGGCGGCGACGTCTACTTCGGCCTCCTGCGCTCCATCACCTACCAGCAGCTTAGCGGACGGGCGGCGGGCACCATCTTCGGCCGCTTCCTCGATCTCTTCCCCGATGGCTACCCCCACCCGGAGCGACTGCTCGACCTGTCGGAAAGCGACCTGCGCAGCGTGGGTATGAGCCGTCCGAAAGCCGCTTACCTCCATAACGTGGCTACCTTCTGGGAGGAAAACCACCTGCTCAACCAGGACTGGAGCGAACTAAGCGATTCCGAGATCATGGACTTCCTCACCCAAATCAAGGGCGTCGGCCGTTGGACGGTGGAGATGGTCCTCATGTTCGTCCTGAAACGCCCCGACCTCCTCCCCCTCGATGACCTCGTCGTCCGCCGTAACCTCATCCAGCTCTTCGGCCTCGAAGCCCTCCGCGGCAAAGCCTTGATAATCGCCCTGACCAAAGCCGCTGAGCCCTGGCGCCCGTATCGGAGCTATGCGAGTCGGTATTTGTGGGAGATGGGGTAGGGTGTAGTCGGAAGTTTTTTAGTCGGAAGTCTTCTAGTCGGAAGTCTTCTAGTCGGAAGTATGAAGTATGAAGGCCGACTTCCGACTTCATACTTCCGACTTCATACTCCCTACTTTTGCCGTCCCCAACTTCCCCCTCCCCCATGCCCAGTCAGCTCACCCTTTACAACAGCCTCTCCCGCCAAAAGGAAGTTTTCAAGCCGCTCGTTGAAGGGCACGTCGGTCTCTACGTCTGTGGTCCTACGGTGTACAATCCAGTTCATTTAGGCAACTGCCGCACCTTCGTTAGCTTCGATGTCATCTTTCGCTACTTGCAGGTTAAGGGATATAAAGTCCGCTACGTCCGCAACATCACCGACGTAGGCCACCTGACCGATGAGGGCGAGGATCGCATGAGCAAGGGCGCCCGCCTGGAACAGCTCGAACCCATGGAGGTCGCCCAGAAGTTCGCCAATCAGTTTCACGACATGATGCGAACCTTCAATGCCCTGCCGCCCAGCATCGAACCGCGGGCCACGGGCCACATCATCGAGCAAATTCAGATGGTGCAGGAAATTCTGGATAACGGCTACGCCTATGAGGTGAATGGCTCGGTCTACTTCGACGTGGCTGCCTACAATGCCAGTAACGATGACCGCTACGGCGAACTCTCCGGCCGCCGCATCGATGAGCTGATGGCCGAGAGCCGCGAACTCAAGGCCCAGAACGAAAAGCGCAGCCCCTCCGACTTTGCCATCTGGATGCACGCCCAGGACGATCACATTCTGCGCTGGGACAGCCCCTGGGGGCCCGGCTTCCCCGGCTGGCACCTCGAATGCTCGGCCATGAGCACGAAGTACCTCGGAATCGAATTCGACATCCACGGCGGCGGCAACGACCTCAAATTTCCCCACCACGAGAACGAGATCGCCCAAAACGTCGGAGCTTGCCACCAAGGCGGCGCCCGCTACTGGCTGCACACCAATATGCTGCTGATGAACGGCCGGAAGATGTCGAAGTCCGACGGCAATACCATCACGCCGGAAGAGCTCTTCACGGGTGATAGCGAGCACGTTTCCCAGGGCTACGACCCACTGGTCATCCGCTTCTTCATGCTGCAGACCCACTACCGCAGTACGATGGACCTGAGCGACGAGGCCCTGCAGGCAGCCCAAAAAGGATACACCCGCCTCCTCGAAGCCTGGCAGAACCTACAGGATATGGAGGGGCGCGGTGGGGCGCAAAACGGCACCGTCGGCAAGGAATTGGAAGAAGGACTGGCCGCCGCCTACGCCGAGATGGACGACGACTTCAATACCCCCAAGGCCCTGGCCCGGGTATTCGAGCTCGTCAGCCGCATCAACGCCCTGCATAACGGTCAGCTCTCGCTAAATGAGGTAAACCCTCAAACCTTATCCGACTTCCGCGACGGCCTGGGCACCCTCCTCTTCGACGTCTTCGGACTGAAAGTAGCGGGCGGGGACGCAGGTGCAAAGGGACAGGAAGCACTCGAAAAGGCTATGCAAATCATTCTCGACATCCGCCAGCAGGCCCGCGCCGATAAGAACTGGGCCCTCTCCGATCAGCTACGCGACGCGCTCCAGGAAGCCGGCATCACGGTAAAGGACGGGAAGGAAGGAGCCACATGGACGCTGTAAACTGAGCATTTACACCGCTGCGACTTTTCGATGATGCCGCTGATAGCCATATAGCGCCGCCCCTACCGTACCGGCCGTATTACGCATTTCGGCGGGCTTGATCTCGCAGGGGCACTTTAGATACTTCTTGTATTCGGCGAAATATTTGCTGCCGCCGCCACCGAGCACGATCAGATCGGGGTTGAGGATGGAATGGACGTGGGTTACGTACTTGTTAAAGCGTTTGCCGAAGGTCTTCCAGTCCATCTCATTGTCCTTGCGGACCTTATTGGAGATGTACTTTTCGGCGATGATGTCCATCCCCTTCAGGTAAAGCTGACCGAGCTCGAAGTTGGGGATAAGCTCACCATCCAGGAACATAGCCCCGCCTAGGCCGGTGCCAATGGTGATCATCACGACCGTACCATCCTCCTTATGTGAGCGGCCCGTACCGAAATGCATCGTAGCGATTCCGGCCGCGTCCGCGTCATTGAGTGCGTAGATGGAGACGTCCCGCTTGCGCCCGAAGGTTTCCGAGATGGAGGTACCTACCCAGCCCTTATCGATATTGGCTGCCGATCGGGCTACATTCCGCTGTACGATCGCAGGAAAACCGACCCCCACCACGCCGCTATAATCGAAATGGTCGACGAGCTGACGAAAGGTGTAAGCCATGGCGGAGGGCGTAGCTGGTTGGGGCGTGTCGAAGCGAAAACGCTCTGTTACCATCGTACCCGTCTTGACATCTACAAGACCCCCCTTGAATCCCGTGGCCCCTACGTCAACGCCAAGAACTATCGTATCCTTCTTCATACCACAGAGTTGTCCGCCGGCCAAGATAGGGCGGTTAGCGGACTAGGGAAATCTTCATGGGTACATCCTCTGCAGGACGGTCGCCGGCCCCGGTTGCTACGGCGGCGATCTTATCGATTACGTCCAGCCCCTCGACTACCTGACCGAAAACGGTATAGTTCTGATCCAGGAAGGGAACGCCACCTTTTTCGAGGTATTCTTCCCGGACTTCGCTGGGGTAGCTGACCCCGGTCTGGCTTTCGTGGCGGTTCAGTTCTGATTCCGTGACGGGCCGGCCATGGACAATATAGAACTGGGAGCCGCTACTCAACTTCTGGGGGTTATTTGTGCGGGCCGCGGCAATGGCCCCTTTGACGTGGGCCAGGGTCGGCGTGAACTCGGCGGGAACCTGGTATCCGGGGCCGCCGCTACCGAGTCGGGCGTTCGGGCCGGCGTCCCGACTGTCGGGGTCCCCCCCCTGGATCATGAAGCCCGCAATCACGCGGTGAAAAAGCAAACTGTCATAGAAGTTTTCCTCGACGAGCTTGACGAAATTATCCTGGTGCTGGGGCGTCTGGTCGGAGAGCCGGGCGAGCATATCGCCCTGGGGGGTTTCGATCCGGATCAGGCATTCTTTGGGTGGGGTCACATTGATGATTTGAGTGGTCGTACGGCTCTTCCCCTTTTCGTTCATTGCCGTAAGGGTAACCGTATAGTCCCCGGAACGGAAGTAGCGGATGCTGGGTTCGGCTTCTGTACTGCCGCGGCCGTTTCCGAAGTCCCACTGGTAAGCGATGGCCTTCTCAGAAGTGTTCTCGAAGGAGACGGAGTCGGCGGCCATTACCGTCCGGGCGGTAGGGGAAAAGCCGGCTACCGGTCTGGAGCAGTACGACAGGCACAGGGCGGAGAGCAGGAGGATGACGAATCGCATACCGGGGGTTTGGGGGGTTTAACGCAGCCGGGCTCGGTATCTTATTGGTTTAGGAAGTAAGCCAGCAGACGTTCGCGCTCCTGGCTGATACCGTCCTTCGGCTGGTCGCGACCGGAACGCTGATACCAGTAGTTCGCGTTCATCTGATCGCCTTCGATGCGGTGAAGATGGGCGTGCAGCCAGGCCGCGTCGGGTCCGGGCTTTCCGTCGATGAGGTCGTGCGCCCGCTGCCAGTTATTATTGCTGATCCACCACAGGGAGGCGAGGGCCACGCCGTAGTGTTCGGGCGGTTGGGCCTCGGAAAGCGAGGCGTTGAATTGCTGGCGGGTCAAGGGGCTTAGTTTGGTCGGGTGTGGCCTGCGAAGATAGCATTAAACAACTCACCACGAAAGGCGATTTACTTCCATGTACGAAATCGGAGGCCTGATCATCATCGGCGTCGTCGCTCAGTGGATCGCCTGGCGGCTGCGGGTTCCGGCCATTCTCCCCCTGATTCTGGCGGGCATCCTGATCGGGCCGGGCTGGGAATGGTATAGCGGTCATCGCTTACTGAACCCCCGTTTTGATAGTGAAGCCGGCACCGGCCTGTTTCCCGGCAACCTGCTCTATAGCTTCGTTTCCCTGTCCATTGGATTGATCCTGTTCGAGGGGGGGCTGACGCTTCGGCTCAAGGAAATTCGCGGCTTGGCGGATAGTATCTTCCGATTGACCACCTACGGGGCGTTCACCACGACCATAGTCGCCGGTTTGGCGGCCCACTTCGTGATCGGCCTGAGCTGGCAGATCGCCTTTCTCTTTTCCACCCTGATCGTAGTGACCGGGCCGACGGTGATCGCCCCCATCATGCGGCAGATCAACGTGAAACGACAGGTGGCGACCGTCCTGAAGTGGGAGAGTATCGTCATCGACCCCGTCGGGGCCTTCCTGGCCGTTCTCTTCTACAATTTCATCGTTGCCTACTACGACCCGGAAGCAACCGTGTATAGAGCGTTGGTCAAGTTCGTCCAGTCTGGCCTGGTAGGGATTGGCCTGGGCTTCGTCATCGGCCACCTACTGTACTTGCTTATTTCCCGACTGTACGTTCCTCGCTACCTGCTCAATATCGTTACCCTCGGTTTCGTAGTGATGGCCTTTCTTGTATCCGACGCGATTGCCCACGAAAGCGGGCTGCTGACCACCGTAGTCATGGGTGCCTACCTGGCTAACCGGGAGGTGCCTTTTTTACATGACATCCTGGATTTCAAAGAGAGCCTGACGCTCCTGCTGATTTCGTTGCTCTTCATCTTGTTGTCGGCTAATATGACCGTCGATCAGATCTCCCTGGTGCTCAGTCAGGAAAGCCTGGTCGTGTTCCTGATCGTAGTATTCGTGGCACGGCCCCTGGGGGTCTTCTGGAGTCTGGCAAGCTCCGACCTGGATTGGCGCGACAAGGCGTTCATCAGCTGGGTCGGGCCGCGGGGTATCGTCGCGGCGGGGGTAGCCTCCCTCTTCGGCATCGAGCTAGCCAAGGAGGGCGTGCCCGGGGCGGAGTACATCACCCCACTGGTCTTCCTGATCGTACTGGGTACCGTCTTGCTGAATGCTACGCTGGCGGGCTGGATCGCACGGAAGCTGAAAGTTAGTCTGCCCGAGGGAAGCGGCGTCCTGATCTTCGGCGCGGCCGAGGGTGCACGTTTTCTGGCCACTTCTTTACAGGACAGCGGCCGGAAAGTCACGCTGGTCACTCCCAGCCGGGCGGAAGCCGACGTGGCCGAGGAAGCTACCCTTACGGCGGTCGTCGCCCCCGTGGACTCCGAGGAGGTCGACAGCCTGGTGGACATGACGGGTATTGGCTACGTACTGGCCCTTACCGGCAACGACGAGGACAACTTTTACCTGCTCAACGCCTACCGGAGCCGGGAGGGCATCCGGGGGGTACACCGGCTGGTGACCCGGAAGGAGATTCAGGCGCAGCGATACAGTCGCGAGGCACTATTTGGCCACTACGCCAGCTACCTGCTCTTCAACCGTTTAGCCCGGACCGTAGATCAGGTTCAGGTCTTGACCATCGGTGAAGACACCAATCTCGAACAGGAGTTAAGCCGATTAAGAGAGGAGAAGAGCATTCCCCTCTACTTGCGCTGCGAAGCGTATGGAGACATCAATTTCATTCCGGCGAATGACACCCCGCTCTCCGTCACCGTAGGCGACCGCCTCTACTATCTCGGCCCCGATCCAAAGAACGATCAGCCAGTAGTCGGGCGGCAGAAGCGGTCCGTACGGGTGCCAGCTTCCTAATCCAGTAAGCGTTCCAAACGATTCCCCCGGCTTCCCTTCACGAATACCTGCTTGTCCGTCCAATCCTGTGCCCAGAACCAGTCCTTCAGTACCGAGCTATCGGTGAAATGCGGCCGATCGAACTCCTCGGCGGTGGACCGCATACCCTCGCCGACCAGCAGGACGGTCCGCGCGACCTGCCCCGCCCGAAGCGCCACCCGACGATGGGCGGCGGCGGAGGCCTCACCCAGCTCCCGCATCTCCCCCAATACAACAACGCTAGCCGCGGGTTCGGATAGGGTAGCGAAGGATTCCAGCGCAGCGGCCACGCTGCTCGGGTTTGCGTTGTAGGCATCCCAATAGAACCGGATGCCCCGGTGAGTAAGCCACTGACTCCGGTGATTTTCAGGAGCATACTCCCGCAGGGCGGCGGCAATCTGGCGGCCGGGCACCTTAAAGTATTTCCCGACGGCGATCGCAGTTTTAATATTCTGTAAATTATGCTGGCCGCTGAGCTGAGTCGTGGCCGAGATAAGTTCCCCGTCGGAGAGGAAAGCGACACTTACCGTAGGGCTCAGCCCATCGCGACGGATCTCCATGCCCGGCACGCTCACCGAAGGCGCATCACTGTCGAAGTACGGAATCACCCGGCTGACCGCGGCGGCCATATCGGCCAGATACGCCTCATCCTGATTGACGAAGCCGATCCCCCGGTTAGCCGCTAAATGGTCGTACAATTCCCCCTTCCCCCGGATCACCCCGGCCCGGCCCCCGAAGCCCTCCAGGTGAGCATCTCCGATGTTCGTCACCAGGCCATGAGTGGGTTGTCCGATCCGACAAAGGCCGGCAATCTCTCCCACGTGGTTCGCCCCCATCTCCAGGAGCAAAAATTCCGTGCCTCGGGGCATTCCCAGTATGGTCAGGGGCAGCCCGAGGTGGTTGTTGTAGTTGCCCGGGGTGGCGTGTACACTGTACTGCCGCCCCATGACGGCGGCGATCAGTTCCTTGGTGGTCGTTTTACCATTACTCCCCGTGATCGCGAGTACGGGCATTCGAAAAGTGGAGCGATGATAAGCGGCCAGTTGCTGCAGGGCCGTCTGTACGTCGTCGACCAATAGATAGCGATCGTCTCTCGCTGGTACTACGGTGGGATCATCCACTACGGCGTATCCGGCACCCCCATCGAGGGCGGAGGCAGCGTACTGGTTGCCGTCGGCGCGCGTTCCCCGCAGCGCGAAAAACATCCCTCCTGCCGCCACTTTCCGGCTGTCGATACTGACGGCGGGTTGAAGGAGGTAGCGTTCGTAAATTTCCGCAATGGTGCGGAGAGGCGGTTTCATCGGCATAAAGCTAATGGCTGGCTACCCAAAAGCGGAATGCCCCGCACGAAAGTTCGTGCGGGGCATCCAATTAGCTCATTGACGGTGGCCTAACGGCGGGAACGGCGGCGATTCTTCTTACCGGGTTTCATGCCGAAGCGGTTGACCTGCTCGTCGTCCACTCCGGAACTGTTCCCGACACGCACCATGGCACAGCGGAAGCCAATCGTACGGGAGGCACGGTCCTGATCGAGGAAGCGGCGGGTACCGGGGCTAAGCCAGTAGGCCCGGTCGGCCCAGCTTCCTCCCTTGTATACCCGGGCTTTATCGCTAATTAGGGTGTACTCGTTGGTGGCGTACTCTGCACCGCTTTCCTCGTCACCGTCCAGGTAGTCGTATACCCGGCCGCGGCTGTAGTTGTCGCGGTTAGCGACTTCCTCATCTTCCACGGGAACGTAGACCAGGCGGCCCAGGCTATCTTTCTCTACCGGTTCCCCGTCCTGGTCGCGCTTCACGTTCTGGTAGTCGTTGCCCCGGAAGCTATTCAGGTCGTGGTTTTCTACATCCACCAGTGTTTGGGTGGTCAGGGGGCGGTAGAGATCGAGTACCCACTCATTCACGTTACCGGCCATATTATACAGACCGAAGTCGTTGGGGAAATTTTCATAGACGTTGGAGGTGATCATGGCTCCGTCGTTCGGCTTCCCGCTCAGGCCGCTGTAGTCACCGGCGCGCCGCTTGAAGTTGGCGTACATCTTGCCCTGGTGCTTATCGTGGCGCTGGTAGCGCAGGCTGGTACCGCTCCAGGGGTAGATACGGCGGTCGG
>CAZKPE010000154.1:0-9599 GCA_964554545.1 uncultured Lewinella sp. | reverse complement strand
AGTACGACGAGGACGAAGTTGATGAGGTGGTTGCGCCAGTCGATCCGCATGGGTCGGAAGATAGGGCTATTCGAATAGCCGGACGGTATAGTCCAGTAAGCCGGCATCCCCAACCACCCCGTGCCCTGGAACGACGTACCGGATGTCCCAGCCCTGGTTGTGCAATCCCACTACGGATCCTGGCCAGCTTTTCACATCGGCATCCGCCAGATTACCCTTGCCGGCCCCCTCCGCCTTGATCAGGCAACCACCGAAGAGGACTTCCTCCTCTGGCAGGTAGCAGACGATATTATCGACCGTGTGACCGGGACCGGGATAAGCGCATATCATTTCGCCGTCGCCGATACCTAGACTCAACTCGTCGGAAAAGGTGTGGCGCGGTGGCGTCAATCCGATAGCAGCCGCTAACTCCCGCGTCCATCGCTGTCCGTAAGACGGAATACCCCGGCGGTGAAAGGCCGCCAGCCCGCCGAGGCAGTCGTCGTGAAAGTGGGTCGCCACGACGGCGACCGTCCGGGCACCCCGCTGGTCCGTGATCCAGTCGAGCAGCTCGGTAGCTACCGTATCCGAGGCCGGGGAATCGACGACGGCGGCCTCCCCTTCCCGCAGGTAGATCAGCCCGTTGCAGGCCACCTTCCCGTATCCCTTCGCGAAGAGGTAGCTGACGTGGACGTAGGTGTGAGGCGTCAACGAATCGATCCGTAGGGAGGCGCTTTCAAAGACCGTGGTTGTCTGGCCCGGTAGCGCTATCCCCAGGAATAATAATAATGCCGTCAGCGCAGTCCGAAATCGATTCATGCCAACAAGATATGTTGATCATTCGATCCAGTTTGCTGTGGCTCGGGCTAGAAGCCCTCGACCTTGCTTGCACCTGCGCCCCGCCGCCCAGTGGGTTATCACCGCCACTGACATCGATCCCGCCAACTATCTCGGTAGCCAATCGGAATCCATCAACCCCGCCGCATCTGCCCGCGGTAGCGCTGTGGCGAGCTACCCAGCGTCCGTTTGAACATGCGGTTGAAGTGGGACAGGTTATTGAAGCCCGATGCGAAGCAGACCTCCGACACCGAAAGCTGACCGGCGATCAGCAACTTGCAGGCATGGCTGATCCGGAGGTCGTTCACGAACTGAACGAGCGTCTTCTGGGTGCCCCGCTTGAAGAAGCGGCAGAAGGCCTTCTCCGACATATTGGCCAGGGCGGCCACCTCCGAAAGGCGAATCGGCTCCAGGTAATGATCCAGGAGAAAGCTACATACCCGGCGCAGGCGTACGGTAGAGGCGTCGTTGAGCAGACTGGGATGGCCGATCCGGCTGAGTAGGGTGTAGTCGTCGGTCAATGCCAGGAAGTTCAGGACATGCAGGAGACCGAGCAATCTCGCGGCTCCCGGTCCGCCTTCTTTGGTCAGTTCGAGCAGTAGCGGACCAGCATGTCGCCGGGCACGTTCACCAAACTTGATCCCCTGCTGAGCGCGGGCAATGAGTTGGCGGATGGCCGTGAACTCGGAGAGGGTGAAGCCTTCCCCGAGCAGGTCGGGGAGGAACTGGGTCAGCACCAGCTCCGCCGATATCGTGGGGTCACCGGCGAAGTAACGGGCATCGGACTGCCAGAAATGCGGCACGTTCGACCCCACCAGGACCAGATCGCCGGAGAAGAAGGGTTCGATGCTGTCGCCCACGTAACGGGTCCCCTCCCCCCGAATGACGTACAGCAGCTCCAGTTCCCGGTGGTAGTGCCAGTTATTGTAGAGGTGGGGGACCCGGGCGTAGCGGTTGACGAACGAGCCGTCGGGGCGCTTGGTGTCCTTGTGCAGGTAAATGGGGCCGAAAGCGGGCAAGGCGGGATAAATTTAGCTTCCTAAGGTAGTCAAGAAGTTACGATCGTACCAGCGAAGGCGAAAATCAGCCGTATGGTAGGCAGAGAAGCCGACTACCTTGCTTCCAAATAAAAGCAAACAGATTCTCTGACTGACCACCACAAGGGCTGATATACGTCTTCTTGTCCCTATTTAACGGAAGTGTGCACGTAATGAAAGCCTATGCTGAATGTCAGAATCGTGGTTTGCGACACCGGGCCTACCTATGGAGATTACCTACGGCCGGTACATAATTCACCGACATGCGCTACACCCTTCTGCTCTTCGTTTCGCTCGCCTTGCCGTGGTTCTGCTCGCCGGGTCTGCACGCCCAATCGGGAACGGATGCCCCCGTCACGATATCCGGAACGGTGACCGACCCCGGTGGTGAACCCTTGATCGGCGTTACCGTGATGGTAGCGGGCACCTCCGGCGGTACGGTCACGGACCTGGAGGGCAACTACAGCATCAGCGTGGTGCCCGGACGTGTCCTGCGCTTTTCCTATACGGGATACGAAACGCGGGAGATCGAAGCCGGCAACCAAACCCGACTCGACGTCACCATGAGCGACAGCGCCACCGACCTGGCCGAGGTAGTGGTCATCGGATACGGTACCCAGCGGCGGGAAGATCTGACCGGAGCGGTCAGCTCCGCACCCGTGGAGGCCTTTCGCGAGGCGCCGAACGCCAGCATCGTGCAGTCGCTGAATGGCACCATTCCCGGGCTCAGCGTCGGCCAGGCCACCGCGGCCGGCTCGGACCCGGGACTGCAAATCCGGGGGGCAAATACCATTAACGGCAATCGCGACGTGCTGCTGGTCGTGGATGGAATCATCTACCGGGGCAGCCTCTCCGACCTCAACCCGAATGACGTCGAATCGGTCGACGTGCTCAAAGACGCCAGCTCCAAGGCCATCTACGGGGCCCAGGGGGCCAACGGGGTGGTGATCGTGACCACCAAACGCGGCCGTACCTCCCGCAAACCGACCATCACCTACTCGGGCAGTTACGCTACCCAGAACCCTACCCAGGACCGCCGCCTGCAGTCCCGGGAAGAATACCTGAATACCGCGCTGGCGGTGGACTACCAGAACGCCTTTCTCGGTCCCGATTTCACCCAGCCGAACCCCGACTTCAATCTGGAAACGGACGTCCCCTTCTTCGGCCCCATCCTGGAGGGGCTACAGGAGGACGTAAACTTCGACTGGCTCGACGCGACCCGCCAGAATGGGTACCTGACCGACCATCAGCTCAGTATCGCCGGAGGGGGCGACCGCTCCAATTACTTCATCAGCGGGGGATACACCGACCAGCAGGGCATCGTACTGAACGACAGCTACCAGCGCATAACCGCCCGGGTGAACCTGGACATCGATGTAACCGACTGGCTGACCCTCGGGACCCAGAGTTCCGGCACCTTCGCCGACTACAGCGGCGACAGTCCTAATCTGGGCCTGGCGGATAACTTCAGTCCGCTTGCCCGGCCCCGCAACGCGGACGGGAGTTTCGTGATCAACCCCCTGGGAGATAATGTCGTCAACCCGCTACTGGCCAGCACCAGCGACGACCGCGACCTGCGCAACCGGCTACTGGGCATCTTTTTCGCCAACGTGGAGGTCCCCTTCGTGCCGGGGCTGTCGTACCGCGTCAACTTCAGCAACAACTTCAGCTTCACCGACCGGCAGAATTCCAATGTATTCGAGGGCGGGCTGAACGGGCGGGCCTTCAAGTCGTCGAGTAACACCTATGACTGGCTGCTGGACAACATCCTGACCTATCGGGTGCCCCTGCCGGGTGAAGACCACAACCTTAAGTTTACCGGGCTGATCGGCCGCAACCGGATCCGGAGCGAGGGCACGACGGCGGAGGGCATCGGCTACAGTAACCTCACCCTGTCGTATAACGGACTGGAGCAGGCCGCCCAGCAGTTCATTAGGTCGGGGGGCTACGAGGAAAGCTACAGCTACCAGATGGGGCGGCTGGAGTACGAATTTCTGGACCGCTACCTACTAACGGGTACCGTGCGGCGGGATGGCTTCTCGGGCTTCGCCGCCAACAACCGTACCGCTATCTTTCCCAGTGCGAGCGTAGGCTGGGTGATCAGCGAGGAGTCCTTTCTGGCCGGAAGCGAGACGCTGACCTTCCTCAAATTCCGGGCCGGCTACGGGCAGAGCGGAAACCTGACCGGCCGCTACAGTTCGCTGGCGCGCATCCAGGCCGGGGAGGATAACCGCTACGTGTTCGGCGATGGGGCACAGACCATCAACGGGCAGAGCGTCGTGAGCCTGCCGAACCCCAACCTGACCTGGGAGCGCAACGAGGGCATCAACCTGGGGCTCGACTTCGGCCTGTTTGACGGCGACCTGAGCGGCTCGCTTAACTACTACCGCGACAATACCCGCGACCTGCTCTTCAATCTGGTGCTGCCGACGGTGACCGGCTTCAACAGCATCACCTCCAACGTGGGAGAGGTAGCCAATGCCGGCCTCGAACTACAGCTGGACGCCGTGCCCCTCGACCGCGGGCGGTTCCGCTGGGACATCGGTTTCAACATCGCCCGCAACCGCAACGAGATCGTGAGCCTGCTCGGCTTCGACAACGACGAGGACGGGCGGGAGGACGATCTGGTGGCCTCCGGGCTTTTCATCGGGGAGAGTATCCAGACGATCTTCAACTACGACGTGATCGGGGTTTACCAGATCGGGGACGACGATATTCCCGAAGGCAACGTGCCCGGCAGCTACCGGATTCGCGACGTAGACGGCGACGGGGTGATCACCCCCGAAGACCGCACGATCCTCGGTCGGCAGGAGCCGAACTACAGCTTCGGTATCCGCAACACCCTGACCTACGGCGACTTCACGCTACGCATCTTCATCAATTCGGTGCAGGGGGGCAATGGCTTTTACACCGGCTTCAACGAGCCCCTCGGCGTGCTTACCCCCGGCATTGCGCAGAACCTGAATAGCTACGCCGACATCGATTTCTGGACGCCGCTTAATCCCTGGGGACGCTACCGGCTTCCCGGCACCGACGTACCCTTCGACGGGAATCGGTTCGCCTCCCGGAGCTTCATTCGGCTACAGGACGTGAGCCTGAGCTACAACCTGCCGGTCGGCCTCCTTAACCGGCTGAACATGCAGCAACTCAAGGTATTCGTCGCCGGCAAAAACCTGGTCACCCTGACCGACTGGGAGGGCTGGGACCCGGAAACCGGGCAGGGGCTGAACGATGCCCGGCCCTTACTGGGTGGCTATTCCGTTGGCCTGACCGTCTCCTTTTAATCCCCCCGACCATGCTGACCAAACGTATCTACCCTCCCCATTTTATTTTCCTGGCATTGACCGTCCTGTGCATGGCGCTAGCCGGTTGCAATGAAGACGAGTTCCTCGAAGAGCAACCCATCGACTTTTTCACCCCCGGCAACTCCTTCGAGAACTTCGAGCAGTTCGACGCCGCGGTAGTCGACCTCTACGCCCGAGCCCGCGACATTCACTACAGTACGTCCAACAACTCGTACATGCATCATTACGGTACCGATATGATGAAGGATGCCCGCTTGTCGGGGGCCGGTAGTCGGCTGGGCAACTACAACGCCATCGAGCCCACCTCGGGGATCGTGCGCTTCCACTGGCAGAACTGGTTCAAGATCGTTTCCTCGGTCAACATCATTCTGACCAATCTGGACGGCGCGGAGCTGACCCCCGACGAAGCGTTGCAGGTGGAAGCCGAATCCCGCTTCTTCCGGGCCCTGGCCTACCGTTATCTGGTGTACCTGTTTGGTGGGGTACCGGTATACACCGACGCCATCGAATCGCCGCGGACCGACTTCACCCGCGCCAGCGAGGCGGACGTCTTCGCCCTGATCATCGACGACCTTAGTTTTGCCGCCGACAACCTGCCGGGTATTGGGGAAGTGGCGGATGGCCGGGTGCATGAGTTGGTCGCCCGCCACTACCTGGCCGAAACCTACCTGAGCACGGGTGACACACCGGCGGCCATCAGCGAGGCTAGCGCCGTCATCGACGATCCCGCCACCGCCCTGATGACCGAACGCTTCGGCGTAGCGGCCGGGGTGGACACCTTCGACGTGTACTACGACCTCTTCCGGCGGGGAAGTCAGAACCGTTCGGGCGGCAACACCGAAGCGCTCTGGGTCGTACAGATGGAGACCAACGTGCCCGGCGGCCTCCTGAGCAGCACCGGCGGCATCAGCGCCAATCGCTTCGAGCGCTTTCACGCACCGGCCAGCTGGACCCTCAACGATCCCGACGGAAACTCCGGCATGCTGCGCTGGGTGGGTGACCTCAACGCCGGGGGACGGGGGGTGAGTTTCATGCAGCCCACGCTGTGGTTCGAGAACGATCTGTTCGCCAGCGATTTCGATACCGACATTCGCAACGCGAATCACAATTACCGCCGGACCATTGAATACAACAATCCGGAAAGCGCCTTCTTCGGCCTGAGCGCCATCGACTTCCCGGGCACGGTCATCGAGAGCAGCGACTGGCGCTTCTACCCCTGGCTGACCAAAGTGACCACCCCCTTCAACCATCCTGCCGAGCTCTACACCGACCCCACCATCTTTTTGCTTTCAGCCAGCGCCGGCGCCACCTACACCGACCAGTACGCCCTCCGCCTGGCGGAAACCTACCTGCTCCGCGCCGAAGCACAGCTGGCCGCGGGCAATGCCGAAGCCGCCGCCGCCGACATCAACGTCGTGAGGAATCGGGCGGAAGCCACGCCGGTAGCCCCCGGCGAAGTCACCCTGGACTACATCCTCGACGAGCGGGCCCGCGAACTCAGTCTGGAAGAACAGCGTCGCATCACCCTGCACCGGGTCGGTAAGCTGGTCGAACGCGTACGCCTGTACAACACCCACAACGGTCCCCAGATCGCCGACCACCAGGGCCGCTGGCCGATCCCCCTCGGCGAGATCGAGGCGAACGTTACCGGCGAGCTTACCCAGAATCCGGGATATTGAACCTTTATGATTTTCCGATGATCCCGCCAAGCCCGTCAGCCATGAACCCCCGTCCCTACCTGCTCTTTTGGTTTACCGTTCTCCTTTGCACCTGCGTCCGCGCCCAAACCGTATCCTGGCCGGAGGTAAGCATCGACCTGCCCTACGCCGCCACCCTGCAACCGCGAACGACCCACGACATAACGGGTGGCCCCTGGAGCGTCGGCGGGGAAACGATGGACCGCGACTACACCATCTACGACAACTGGAAGGGCTACGTCGAGGACCTCGGCATCAAGCGGGTGCGGCTGCAGAGCGGGTGGGCGAAAACGGAAAAGGAGCGGGGGGAATACGACTTTGCCTGGATGGACAGCATCGTCTACGACCTGAAGGAAAAGGGAGTCGAGCCCTGGATCAGTATTAGTTACGGGAACGCCCTCTATAAAGGCGGCGGCGGACAACGACTGGGGGCCCGCCTACCCACCAGCGGCGAGGCCTACACCGCCTGGCAGGCCTACGTGCGCGCCCTGGTGACCCGCTACCGCGACGTGGTGGACACCTGGGAGGTATGGAACGAGCCCAATAACAAATGGCAAAATCACGAGGGGGACGACTCCGGCGCTAACGGTCCGGCTGACTACGGGAAATTCCTGATCGCAACGGGGGAGATCATCCGCGACATCCAGCCCGACGCGACCATCATCGGCTTCGCTCTGGCCGGGATGCCCCTCGACTGGACCGGTATGACGCTGGCTTACCTGGCCGAGCACGACCCCGAAGGAAAGTATCTCGACCTGCTGAGCTACCACCCCTACCGCATGAACCCCGACGAGGTCTACGGCACGGTGGCACAGCTACAGGACTCCATAGCCAAATACCGCCCCGGCGTCAGCCTTTACCAGGGGGAAAACGGCGCCCCCTCCGAGTTCCGTAACACCAAGGCCCTGCGTAAGTACGAATGGACCGAGCTCAGTCAGGCCAAGTGGTTCCTGCGGCGGGCCCTGGGCGACTGGGGGCGCGGCATCGAGACCAGCCTGTTCAGTATCGTGGACCTGAAGTACCCCGACGAGATCAACCGGAAGGGGCTACTGTTGATCGACGACGACAAACGCGTCTTGCGGCCCAAGCATGCCTACCACGCCGTGCGGCATATGGTGAGCGTCTTCGACGAAGGCCTAAGCCCCACCGGCGTGCCGGACTACCGGGCCGACACCTACCATGACCTGGAGGTATTCGGCTTCCGGCGGGGGCAGGCACCGCTCGTCGCGCTCTGGTTCAGCGACAACACCCCCAGCGACCACAACGGCACCACCGCGGTGAACTTCACCTTCACCGAGCTGGATTTTACCGACCCGGTGTACGTGGACCTGCGCACTGGCGTGGTGTACGAGCTGCCCGCGAGCCACCACCGGGTCACGGAGGCCGGCCATGAGTTCTACGACCTGCCCGTGTACGATTCCCCCGTCCTGATTGCCGAGCGCTCGGCCGTGGGCCCGGCCTTAGCCAGTCGCTAATTTGGAGACTCTCGCTACACTCGACTACGCCGCCATCGGCATCTACATGCTCATCATGGCGGGGATGGGGCTCAGCCTGGGCTACTTCGTCCGGGATGTGGCCGACTACTTCAAGGGGGGCAGCGCCATTCCGTGGTACGTGGGGGGCATCAGCAACTTCATGTCGTTGTTCTCGGCCTTCGTCTTCGTGGCCTACGCGGGTATCGCTTACGAGCAGGGGCTGGTGGCGATCACCGTCATCTGGTGTGCGGTGCCGGCCACCATCATCGGGGCGCTGGTCTTCGCCAAGATCTGGCGGCGGGCGGGCATCTCTTCTCCGGTCGAATTTCTGGAGGAGCGGTTTTCCCCGGCCGTGCGGCAGCTCTTCAGCTGGGGCGGGCTGGGCTTCCGCGTGCTCGACAATATGGTTCGTCTCTACGCTATTGGGGTTTTCCTGAGCGCGGCCACGCCGCTGGGGCTGGAGACGAGTATACTGGTGGCTGGCGTCGTCGTGGTGCTGTATACCGTAGTGGGTGGGCTCTGGGCGGTGGTGATGACGGACGTCGTGCAATTCGTCGTGCTCATTACGGCCACCTGCATCCTGGTTCCCCTATCGTACACCGCGGCCGGCGGCTGGACGGGTATCCGGGCGGTGGCACCCGACCACCTCGACTTCTTCAACGGGCCGCGGGGGGAGTGGCTTTTCCTGGCGGTGTACTACCTGATGTTCGTCATCAAAAACAACGGCAACTGGGCCTTCATCCAGCGCTTCTACTCGGTCCGCGATGAGCGGGCGGGGCGGAAAATGGGCCTGCTGACCGCGGCGCTCTTTTTCGTCTTTCCCACCCTGTGGCTGCTGCCGCCCCTGCTCGCCCCGGCCATCCTGCCCGGACTGGACAACCCCGAGATGGCCTATGTGGGCGTGGCGCTGGAACTGCTGCCCGCCGGGGTAATGGGGATCATGCTAGCGGCCATGTTCGCGGCCACGATGTCCAGCCTGGATTCCGAGTACAACGTCATGGCCAGCGTCATGACCCGCGACATCTACCAACGCATCTTCCGCCCCGGGGCCTCCGAGCGGGAGCTGATGTACACCGCTCGGGGGGCTACGCTGCTGGTCGGCGGAATGATCATCGTGGGGGCCCTCTTCGTGCCGCGCTTCGGTGGGGCCTTCGAGGCCAGCAAGCTCTTTACGGGTCTGTTCGCCATACCGCTGGTGATCCCGATCGTACTGGGGGTGCTGCTGCCGCGGGCTACGGCCGGGGGGGCGGCGGCCTCCCTGATCGGTGG
>CAZKPE010000153.1:0-9608 GCA_964554545.1 uncultured Lewinella sp. | reverse complement strand
CCTCCTCGGTTTCGGTCCATGCCGCCGCGCCGCCCCCTTGTGGGTGGGTTGAAGTGGGTTGCTTCGAATGAGTGAAGCCCCGGCTGCGTGGGCGCACACGTTGGCTGCAAGCGGCTATATTTAGTATACAGTACCGGCAGTTTCTGAGTGGGTGGATGTCTAAATTTGAAGGGGCTTGGTTAGGCTTCTACGCAGTTATACTTGACGTCAATGAGGGTCCTGCGCTCATGTTGGTCGTCACGCCAATGGCTTGCTTATCGAAAAGCTCGCGCTGCGTGACGACGACGCACAGAGCGCAAGACCTTCCCCCGATGTAGGTTATGAGTCGTCCGCAGCAGCCAACACCCCGCCCACGTCAACCGGGGCTGGTAGCTTTGAGGTTATTTGGTGCTAATGCTGTCCGGGGTCGTCCCGTCGCCAATGGCCCGAAAGCTCCCGCCGCTATCGCTCTGGTCGGTTTCGGTCCATGGCGCCGTGCCGCCCCCTAACTGGTAGGTTAAAGTTAATCTGGTTCGAATGAAAACCCCGGCTGCGTGCGCGCACTCGTTGGGCGACAGCCCGCCATCAAAGGCGGGCCGCGAGTTGACATTAGTCGGCTAGCACAGATACTGCTACCTCAAATTATTTGAACAGCCCTATATTGTCATAAATAGACATCCGCAAAGTTGCAACTGTCAAAATTTGACTATATCTTTGTAGGAAATAGTTCAGATGAAGCTTAATCTACTGGAAGTAGCGAGTGGGGAGATGATCGAAGCTCTCATTTTAGAGGCATCAAAAAATGATCTTCCCAAACGAAAAGATGGATGGCAGTTCACCTGGCAGAAGTTAGGGAAGACTGAAGGTGCTAACTTCTATAAGTTGGTAATTGTAGACAAGCCCGATGAAGTTCAAGGAATGCTGATGCTGACGCTAATGAACGAAGAGATGCTTTATATGAACAATATTGAAGTAGCGCCTCATAATTTTGGTAGCGAAGGAAAATACGATCGAGTTGCAGGAGGTCTCATTGCTTTTGCCTGCTATCGAAGTTTTGAAGTTGGTAAAAATTACTATTTGGGTTACTTATCATTCACCAGCAAGACGCAATTAATTGAGTTATATGAGAATAAATATGGAGCTACTTTTGCGATGGGTCAGAATATGTTCTTTGATCCGGGAGCAGGGAAGAAGTTAATGAAGAAGTACTTAACCATCACATTGGATCGCAATGAAGAAGAATAGCACAATTAACGAAGGGGGGATTAACGGATTGGGGGAATCCCTAGTCAATCAAAACAGTTCGGCATTTAAAGCTCTAAAGGAGGCAATTACTGCCCATAGCAAAGAGCAACCGAAATCTAAAAAGATTGAGAATGAACTAATATCGCTAAGGTTTCAGATGGAAACCTATTTATCCAATTCCCATAAGGAGACCATTGTACCGGCTGGAAGATTCATCGAGCAAATGCTGGAAAAAGTAGGAGTTTCGAAGAAAAGATTCTCAATATACATTGGTTACGACTACTCAAATCTTATATCAGTACTTAAAGGTAGGCGCAAGGTGAATCCAGACCTAGCGATGAAAGTTGGAAAGATATTTGGTATAGATCCAGCCATTTGGCTCCATATTGAGTCAAAGAATGAATTATCTGTTTATAAGAATAACAATAGAACTGATCAGAAGTATAGTCTAGTAGATTTAATAGAATAATGAAAAAAGCCATCGCCCAACACCGCGCCCACGTCAACCGGGGCTGGTAGTTGAAACCTAGTGAATGCTATTAGTGTCCGGGTTCGTCACGTCGGCAATGGACCGAAAGCTCCCTACGGTCGGTTTCGGTCCATGCCGCCGCGCCGCCCCCTTGTGGGAGGGTTGAAGTTGGTTGGGGTCTATGAAGGATGCCCCGGCTGCGTGGGCGCACACGTTAGCGGCAATCAAAATAAAACTATGAAGTATTCAAGAGATAAAAGATCGCCTAAACCTAAGAATGAGAAAGCTTCCAAACTCATGAGTAAAATTAAGTCTAAGAATACCAAACCAGAACTAATTTTAAGAAAAGCATTATATGAAAAGGGCATCAGGGGTTACAGAATTCATAAAAAGGGAATTCCAGGACGACCTGATATAGCATGGATCGGAAAAAGAGTAGCCATATTCGTAAACGGTTGTTTTTGGCATAGCTGTCCAAAGTGTAATTTGCAAAAGCCCAAGCATAACTCCGAATTTTGGAATAACAAGTTTAAGACAAACAAATTGCGTGATTCTAGGAAAATTATGGATTTAACCAATGCAGGCTGGAAAGTTCTTACAATTTGGGAATGCGACATTAAAAATGACATAGAAAGTTGTATTATTGCAGTACGTAAAATTAGAGACATTGACTAACGGAACACTGATAGATTTTTTTTGTGGGGCAGGTGGTTTTTCCGAAGGGTTCAGACAACTGGGCTTTCAACCTGTACTGGGAGTAGATTATTGGCAACCAGCTGTAGATACTTACTCATATAACTTTGAGACAAATGCTATAAAATTTGATGTGGGAAGATATTATACCAATATTCATCAAATTAATCTACTGCCAGATACAGATGTAATTTTAGGGAGTCCTCCTTGTGTAGCATTTTCATCGTCGAATAAATCCGGTAAAGGAGACAAGTCTTCTGGAGTATTTTTAACAGAGTCTTTTTTGAGAATTGTCGCTGTCAAAAAATGGCAAAAAGATTCCATTTTGAAGGCATGGTTCATGGAAAATGTGGCTAATTCTACAAATTACCTTCAAGATTACTATACTTTTAAGGACCTAAATCTAACAGATTGGGCAATCAGGAATGGATATAGTCCGATTAAAAAGGCTGTGGTTCTTAAAGATTCTCAATTTTTAATTAATTCAGCAAATTATGGCTCACCACAAGCAAGAAAGCGTGTTGTTTCTGGAGAAATTACTTCGTTACATAGACTACTAAAGCCGCCAATCACCCATTCAAACGATGCTACCTTATTAAACAGCTGTAGACGTCTGACTGAATTACACGATGTAAAAGAAGCATTACCATCACCATTTTGCAAGGAATCATATCGATATGTTTATGACCCAAACTACAATATTCGAATAAAGTTAAACCATTTAACAGATCATTTTTATGATACTGGACTACACGAATCTGTTTGGAGGCAGTCCAGGTTTTTAAAGACGAACCATCCGTATATGGGTAAAATGTCATTTCCAGAAAATGAACATCGACCAGCTAGAACTGTGACAGCGACTAAAATCGGGAGTTCACGTGAAGCACATATATATAAATCGGAACATAATCGAAAAGGAGACGGTGAATATCGTACGCCGACAATTAGAGAGATGGCATGTTTAATGGGATTTCCCGTTACGTACCAATTCTTGGGATCTGAAGGGACTAAATGTCGATTAATTGGTAACGCAGTTTGTCCTTCAGTATCAAGAGCGTTCGCTAGTACAATTATTGATTCGTATTGCGACTTAAGCTCTCCTGAAGTGGAAGTAGTTAAATTAAATTTTAATATAGAGCGAGTAAATAATTTAAATACCTTTCGAATTAAATCATTTGGTCCCCCTCCAAAACGGAATAAAAATAGTCGATTTCGCAGGCATATGTTTAAAACCGGCAACATAACTGTATCGCTATCAAATTATAGTATTTCTAAGAACCAAAAAAAGATATCGAATTGGCAAACGTCTATTCAGTATGGAAATGGCGAGGGGTTTCCTACATACGATATACCTAATTATTTTTATAGATTTATGAAGAAATACATCAAAGAGTTAGTAAACCCTGAGGAAGTCCGCGCTATTTTAAAGGAGTTTAACATTGGAATCGTCACCGGCAATATTCTTCAAATTTTGTATGAACGTCAATTTTCTAGTGACAAGTTTTTAGAACCAACTTTACTTCTGGAAAAGTTAATGTCCAGGCTAGAGAGTATAAATCTTAAAAAGAGTTCTTTCAAGCAGGGGCCGGGAACTATGTTTTTTCCTGAAAAGATGGAGATTCCTTCTATACAAGTTTTATCTCTTTATATTTTAAACTATCTTGCTACAAAAGCTAACAATAATCCAAATGACAACGAAACATCGTCAAAATTACTTAGAGAAGCTGAAACAAAAAACAGCAGCCGGATCAATGACCTTGTGGTACAAGAATGAGAGAAGAAACTTACCAGTATACGAAATAGATTTAGACTATTTGATTTATAATCAGTACAATGGAAGAATTGCGACGGCGGTCAAATCATTCGAGAAAGAGAACAATAGAATCTTAGATGCCAGTGATGAAGAAGATAAAAATACAATTTCAGATTTTTTATGGTATAGTAAGGAGAATAGCAATAAATCTACGCTAGCTAGTCTTAGGGAACAAGGTCAACTTAAGTACGGAATTGTAACCTCAGATGGAGTTATAATTGACGGAAATAGACGCGCTATGTTGTTGAACCGTTTACATAAGGATTCAAAGCCGGCCTACTTTTCCGCAGTCATTTTAGATGAGACAATAGACAGCAATCCTAAGGAGATAATGAGGCTTGAGACCACCTATCAAATGGGTGAGGATGCTAAAGTCGATTATAATGCAATAGAGAAATACCTTAAGTGCAAAGACCTAAAGTCCTATGGATTCAGCGAAAAAGACATAGGTAAAATGATGGGGGAGAAAGAATCTCAGGTGAAAAAGTACTTGAGTATTATGAACTTAATGGATGATTACTTGGGGAAATTAGGATATGACAATATCTACACTAGACTTGACAAAACTGAGGGTATTTTCTTCGACTTACAAGGATACTTACAAAGGTATGAGGGGAACAATTCTAGAATGGTTAAGTGGAAATACGATGATTCCGATATTAACGAACTAAAACTTATCTATTTTGACTACATAAGAGCAACCTATAATCGTTCTTCAAGCTCTAGTAGTGATTCTGGAGATTCCAAAGATTACCGATTTATTGGACAAACTAGTAAAAAGGGGAGCTTTTTTGCAAATGAGGATGTTTGGAATGAATTTAGGGACCAGCACTTTGGAGCAGTTGATCCAATAAGAAAGGAAGAACCGAGTGTTGAGCACATGAAAAAGGAAAGGCCGGACTTAAAATTGTCCAGTCTTACAAAGAAGAAAGACGAATGGTTTGCTAATAAGGCGGATTCCGCGTTGAAACGTAATCTCGGTTTAGGTAAGGAAGCGTTAGACAACGAGAACAAATCAAATGAACCGCTTGAGTTGCTCCGGGCCGCTGCAAAGAAGCTTGAGGCCATTAACACAGAGTCTTCTGCCTTCTTAGACGACGAAGCCGTCTATCTGTTGGTCGATTCGCTACGAAAGATGACTGAGCAGTATAAGCGAATAATTCAAAAGAAATGATTTTATGGTTACGATTGATATAAATACGTTGAATTCTGAATTCCATTTACTAGGGGAGATCGAAACCATTAAATCAAATTTTAGGGCTATTACTTATTTAAGCGATTACAAGAATTGTTCAGTACATAGCAATTATATATCAGTTCCCTTTGATAGTGACAGCCAGGAAACCGAATTAAACTCACTGAGAAAGTGTTTAAAGAAATATAAAATTGAGTTCAGCGATAGTAATTCGATTAAAATTGAATTAGAAGTTTATTATAGAGACCAGAAGAATTTCACAGAATTTAGCCAGAGAGCAAAAGATATATGGCATAACAAAATTACTTATGAGGATTTTGAGGTTTTCACGCAAGTCCTTGAGAATAAGCTAATTACTCGAAGGTTATATCCTTTACAACTGTTAGCCAGTTATCATATGGCATTTGCTCAAAATGCTTGTAATTTTTCAGTGCCGGGAGCAGGTAAAACATCAGTAGTGTATGGAGCTTATGCCTACTTATCTTCATTGCAATCAACATCCGATAAATATGTAAATAAGATTTTAATCATTGGACCATTAAGCTCATTTGGTCCTTGGGAAAATGAATATAAGGAGTGTTTTGGGAAGAAACCTTATTCCGCTAGGCTTTCGGGCGGAGTCCCTAGTGACTATCGATCGTCAGTATTAGAGGATTTGGGTAATGTTGAGGATATGCCTGACATAATATTAATGTCGTACCAAAGTATATCTTTCAATCTGGATAGCTTAAATATTTTGCTTGATAGAGAAGATGTCAAATACATGATTGTTTTAGATGAAGCACATAAAATTAAAAGGATTGAAGGAGGTACGTGGGCTCCAAGTGTCTTGTCCTTAGCCAATAAGAAAGCAGTTAGGTCTAGAATTGTTTTAACCGGTACACCAACTCCGAATGGATATGAAGATATTTATAATCTCTATGAATTCATATGGCCTAATAAAGAGATAGTGCCGTATAATCCTTATCAGCTTCAAGAAATGTCTTCCGCCAGACAGGATTATCGTGTAGGCAATCTTATCGATTCAATTTCCCCGTTCTTCGTTAGAATAAAGAAATCAAACATATTGCCAGCAGAAAAATTCCCTATACTAAATCACAATCCAATCAACGTGGAACTAGATGGTATGCACAAAGAATTGGTCAATGTGATAGAGAATAGGTTTTTAAGTCCATTGACTTCTAGCTCTTCAGTATTCAGTGATTTGTCTAAGGCTAAATTGATAAGACTCCAGCAAGCATCGACTAACCCTTATTTGTTAGAGAAGCCAATTGAAAAATATTATAGCGACGGCGAAGATGATCAGGGACTTCACTATCTAAGTAGTAGTATTGCGCAGCTGAAGGATGAAAGTTACAGGCCGGTAAAGCTTGTTGAGGCAGTAAGGCTATCTAAAACTATTCTCAAGGAAGGAGGAAAAGTTGTACTGTGGGGAGTATTTACGGATAATTTGATTCTATTAAAATCTATGTTTGATGACGAAGGAGTTAGATGTGAATTATTATACGGTATGACACCGACGGGAGAAGACTCTGAATCAAATTTAACTAGAGAGGGTATAGTCCAGATGTTCAATGATAAAGAGTCCGGGCTAGACGTTGTTATTGCAAATCCACTTGCAGTAGCCGAGTCTATATCTTTGCATAAGTCGTGCCATAATGCAATATATTTTGAGAGAACATACAATGCTGCTGCTTTTCTCCAATCAAAAGATCGAATACATAGAGTCGGCCTGAAAGAAGGAACGATTACAAACTATTATTATATCCTTTCAGATTCTTCTATTGATTATTCAATACATCAGCGTCTTGGCGTAAAGGAACAAAGAATGATTAACCTGATTGAATCAAATGATATACCCCTCATAGAAGACTATCTTAATTCGAACGATTCAATAAGCCCGTCTGACGTTCAAAATCTTGTCGATGAGTATATCCATAGAAAGTTTATATAAGCATCATACATTTGGTGACTTAAGCTCAATCAATGGAGTTTTAACCACAATTGATTTTAATGAATGGATTGAGTACAATGTCATAAAGGCAAATAGCGCATATATTAAATATGGAGTTCCAAGATATTTCGATTCTATAATTGACCTATTGCGATACATTAAATTAATCGACTTAAAATGGGAAGGAGAAGTTTGTTTGCTTAAAAGGTGCCATATTAATCTTGGTAGTGGCGATTTACAGTTACGGTTCATAAATACAATCTCAGATGATGAAACTTTTTTTAAGCATGTGTCCACCATGCAATTCTCTTTCGATGAGAAAGCTAATAGAATTGAAATAGATACTGAATCGCTGCCATTAGATTATCTGTTTTTTATAGGTGTGCTACATTCATTAGGAATAATCAGTAAAGACGGCAACATGAGTCACTCTGTAAATGATAAGTTCACGACCGTAATTAAAGACGAATTATTAGAAAAGTTGATTTATCACGAAAATAAAAAGCGAAAGATATCTTTAGAAATGTTACTGCTGCAACAAGAAAATCAAAGAAAGGTAGGTTTATTGGCAGAACAATTTGTAGTTGAATTTGAGAAATATAGAGTTAGTCTAAAATCTGGAAAAATAAATCTGTTGTCTGATAAATATATAAATGCAGGATATGATATTGAGTCGTTTAATAGCAATCGGTCACTTTCCTATGATAGATTCATTGAAGTTAAAAGTTACGTTGAAGAAATTTCATTTTATATCTCTAGAAATGAAATTATGGAGGCAAAAAGATTGGGAGATAGATACTTCATTTACTTAGTCGATAGAAATAGAATTTCAGAGCAAAATTATACACCAAAGATAATACAGAATCCTTATAATTTAATTTTTTCGAAAAATGATTTATGCGATTGGATCGTAATTGAAGATGGGAGATTCTATAAAAAATGCCGCTAACACCGCGCCCAGCGTCAACCGGGGCTGGTGTATTTGATGTTAGTTGGTGCTATTGATGTCCTGGTCCGTCGCGTCGGCAATGGCCCGAAAGCTCCCTCCCTTAGGGTCGGTCGGTTTCGGTCCATGCCGCCGCGCCGCCCCCTAGTTGGTGGGTTGAAGTTGGTTGGGTCTATGAATGAAGCCCCGGCTGCGTGGGCCCAATCGTTGGGCGACAGCCCGCCATCAAAGGCGGGCCGGGGAAATTTATTATTGGTGCTCGAATGTAAATCTGAAGGCTATTATGGTATGTTCGCGATAGTAGATTAACTCATAATCATGCTGGTCATTCGATAGGACATAAGGTTAATATCAACTATGTTGGACCATGAACAGTAAAACCTATCGAAAATATGCTCAGAGGGCGCATGAATTTTTTAAAGCCTATAGTATATTGTAGCGAAAATTCAAATTAGTTCGAGCATTAGTATGAGAGTTGTAATAGTAGAGATGCCTAAAGTAGTAATATATATAGCCATACTATGCGGTGCATGGAGTTGTTCTGGACCTGAGATACGTCAGGCACAGGGAATTAAAGTTCCTGTTCAAAATATATGTAACTGCTACGAAGTTCATCACGATCAATTAAAGCCGCTACATCAATTTCATCCCGAAGAGTGTGATGGTATAAAAGAACTCGTTTATGACTCTACATACACAGAAAGGGAAAGCAGAATTATAAAAGTCAAAGTGCAGATAGCGTTGATGACTGTACTGTCTAACAGGTGCAACACCTATAAGACGGATTTTCTAGCAGTGCAAGATGAAATATATACATCATTGTCTAGTCTTGATACGTTCGATTATTCAGAATACCTGATGGCTAATCCTGATAGTTATCTGGCAACTGTACAGAAAGGCGAACGGCTTATATCAATTGGAAGATACGAGGATGCACTGATAGAATATAGATCAGTCCTCGAAGATTTACCAGAAACTTTCTTTCCAATGTCGGAATACGTATATGTACTAACTAAAACAGGTAATGTAGATGAAGCAGTTCGCATTCTTGAAACTCCATTCGATAATGAAACTTCAACTGACGTCCTTCAGAGATCAATTTGGATCAATGCATTAACGCAGGATCACAATACAGCTAATCAAATTATAAATTTAAAGGTTGGAAAAAGAACGAAGGTAGATGGTTCAAATGTTTATGTACTAATCAATGGAGAAGAAGTGTAATCGCCCAACACCGCGCCCAGCGTCAACCGGGGCTAGTGAATTTGAGGTTGGTTGGTGCTAATGCTGTCCGGGTTCGTCGCGTCGTCAATG
>CAZKPE010000152.1:4704-9674 GCA_964554545.1 uncultured Lewinella sp. | reverse complement strand
GATAAATCCCGCAGCAGCCTACCTTTGCCCCAGCATGAAGCAACTGCCCCTACTCCTCGGTTTAATCTTTCTCGCGGCCCTGAGCCGGCTCCTACCCCACTGGCCCAACTTCACCCCGGTGGCGGCTATGGCGCTCTTCGGGGCGGCCGTTCTCCCACGGCGGTGGATGGCGGCGATCATTCCGTTCGCGGCGCTGTACCTGAGTGATCTGGCGTTGAATAACCTGGTTTACGCCGAGTACTACTCCGGCTTCTACTGGGGGGTGAATGGGTTTGTGTACATCGGCTTCGGACTGACCGTGCTGATCGGTTTCGGACTGTTGCGGCAGCGGGCCTTTACTTGGTTGCGGCTAGGCGGGGCGGTGGCCGGTTCTACGGTGCTGTTCTTTTTGGTGACCAACTTCGGGGCCTGGCTGGGTTCGCCGCTGTACGCCCAGTCGACCGCCGGGCTACTGGCCGCCTACGCCGCCGGACTGCCCTTCCTGCTGAACAGCGTTGCGGGAACCATTGTCTTTTCCGGGATCCTGTTCGGTGGATACCATTTTGCGGTTGTCAGACCGGCACTGGCAAAGCAACGGAGTTAAAGCAGGGGAATGGTTATTCGGTTTGTTTGCCTTGTAGTTCTCGGTATCCTCAGCACCTGCGCCCGCGCCCAGATCGTGAACATTGAGGATCAACGTAAGGGCTTCGACACCCTCGGGTGGTTCGGACAGCTCGACGTCGGCGGCAACCTGAACAGAAACAGCACCACGACGGTGAGCCTGAACGGGGCCCTGCGCGTAGACCATAAGGCCGAACGCCACGCCCTGCTGATGCTGGCCGACTACCGGCTGGTACAAGTAAGTGGTCGGAACGGCATCAACGCTGGTTTCGCCCACCTGCGCTACGCCTACTACATCGACGACGTGTGGCGGTGGGAAGCCTTCACCCAGGTGCAGTACAACGAGCAGATCCGGCTGGGCCTGAGGGGACTGGTGGGTACCGGGCCGCGGCTAAAGCTGCTCTCGATCGAGCGCAACCGGCTCTACGTCGGCGTCCTGTACATGTACGAATACGACGAACTGGCCGAGCGCAGCATCTTCTACCGCGACCACCGGCTGAGTAACTACCTGAGCTTCAATCTCTTCCCCCTGCCCCGCCTCTCCCTCACCAACACCACCTACTACCAGCCGGTGCTGCCCGACTTCGCTAATCCGCGCATCAGTAGCGTGACCGGTCTGTCGCTCAAAATCACCGATAGCTTCTCCTTCACGAGCCAGTACAGCGTGACGCGTGACCCCCTTCTCAATCGCGGATTAGAAGAAGTGCCCGCCACCACCTATAGCTGGGTAAACGGGCTGCGCTACGTATTTTGAGCGGCCCCTAAAACTTGCCTACCATGTCCAAATTAAACCTAGCCATACTGCCCCTGCTCCTGCTGGCGGGATGCGCTTCCGAAACCACTTCCTCCCCTAAAACCGCAGACTACCCCGATTTGCCGACCACCTACCCCGACACCCGACAGGACGATACCCAGGACGACTACCACGGCACCGCCGTAGCCGACCCCTACCGCTGGCTGGAGGACGACAACAGCGAAGAAACCAAGGCCTGGGTACGGGAGCAGAACGCCGTCACCTTCGGCTACCTGGAGCAAGTTCCCTTCCGCGAGGGCATCGAGAAGCGGCTGACCGAACTGGTCAACTACCCCCGGCTGAGCAGCCCCTTCAAGGTGGGTGACTACTACTTCTACAGCCGCAACGACGGACTGCAGAACCAGTCCGTGATCTACTACAAAAAGGGTATGGACGGGCAGGAAATGGTCTTCATCGACCCCAACAAGCTGAGCGAGGACGGCACCACCAGCATCAGCCTGCTCGGGGCCGATAAGGACAACCGCTACATGGCCTACAGCCGCAGCGACGCCGGCAGCGACTGGCGCAAGATCTACGTGCGGGAGATCGCAACCAACAGGGAGCTGGACGATGAGCTGGAGTGGGTCAAGTTCAGCGGGGCCGGCTGGTACGGCGACGGCTTCTTCTACAGCCGGTACCCCGCCCCGGCCGCGGGGGAGGAACTGAAGGGTAACAACCTGAACCACTCGGTCTACTACCACAAATTGGGGGACGAGCAGGCTGACGACCGGCTGGTGTACGAAGACCAAGCGAACCCCGGCTACTACCACTACGGCGGCACCACCGAAGACGAAGACTACTTCATCATGTACGCCGCCCCGGGCACCGACGGCTTCGCTACCTACTACCTGCCGCTACCGGAGAACGGACAACTGCCGAACCGTGTCGAGCCCGTTGCCCTCTTCGAAGGGACCACGAACAAGAGTCAGATCATCCACACCGAGGGCAGTGACTTCTGGGTACTGACCGACATCGACGCCCCCAACTACCGGCTGGTGAAGGTCGACACCGAGCGGCCCGACCCGGCCAACTGGACCACCGTCATCCCCGAAAACGAGAACCTGCTACAGAGCGTCAATACCGGGGGTGGCTACCTCTTCGCCAATTACCTGGAAAAGGCTACGGATCGCTTTTACCGCATGGATTACGACGGCGAAGACATCACGCCGATCGAGCTACCGGGCGTGGGCTCGGCCGGTGGCTTCGGGGGGAAGGAAGAGGACAAGCAGCTTTTCTACGTCTACACCAGCTTCACCTACCCGCCGACCATCTTCGCCTACGACGTCGACAAGAACGAGAGCGAGCCCTTCTTCACCCCCGACCTGAAGTTCGATCCCAGTGCCTTCGAGGAAAAGCAAGTGACCTACAAAAGCAAGGACGGGACGGAAGTGACCATGTTCCTGGTCCACAAAAAGGGACTGGAGCTGGACGGCAACAACCCGACCTACCTCTACGGATACGGTGGTTTTAACGTCAGTCTTTCGCCCAGTTTCAGCGTCATGCGCCTCCCGTTGCTGGAAAACGGCGGCGTGTACGCCATGGCCAATCTGCGGGGCGGCGGCGAGTACGGCGAGGCCTGGCATCGGGCGGGGATGCTGAAGAACAAGCAGAACGTATTCGACGACTTCATCGCCGCCGGAGAGTACCTGATCGAGCAGGGATATACGAACTCGGATAAGCTGGCCATCGCCGGCGGATCGAACGGTGGGTTACTAGTCGGCGCGGCCATGACGCAGCGCCCGGACTTATTCGCCGTAGCCTTCCCCGCCGTCGGCGTAATGGACATGCTCCGCTACCATAAATTCACCGTCGGTAAGGGTTGGATTCCCGAGTACGGCAGCAGTGAAGACCCGGAGATGTTCCCCGTACTGCGGGCATACAGTCCGTTGCACAACCTGAAAGAAGGCACCGCCTACCCCGCCACTATGGTCACCACCGCCGACCACGATGATCGGGTGGTGCCGGCCCACAGCTTCAAATATGCGGCGCGGCTACAGGAAGTACACGAGGGCGACAATCCCGTGCTGATCCGCATAGAGACTGATGCAGGCCACGGTGCCGGTAAGCCGATCTCGAAGACCATCGAAGAGCAGGCCGATATGTGGAGTTTCTTTTTCTACAATACGGACACGCCGGTGGAATACGGGGTGGAGGGCTAGGCTAGTCGCTCGTTCAGCGCATTCACCCAGCGATCGTAGGCGGTCGCCAGCGCCTCATAGCGATCGCGTACCGGCATGATGCATTCGACGATCTCCTGCCGGTTTACCGCGGTGGCCAGATCGGGTGCCAATCCAGCGGCTACACCCGCAGCCAGTGCGGCGCCGACCGCCCCGGTCGTATTGTGCACTTCGATATTTACCCCGGTAAGCGTGGCGATGGTTGTGGCAAATACCCGACTCTGGAACATATTGTCGTTCCCGACGCGGATGGTCGTGAGGTTCACGCCCAGGTCTTCCATGATCTTCATGCCATAGACGAAGCTGAAGGCCACCCCCTCGATACCGGCACGCACCAGGTGGGCGCGGGTGTGGCGGTTGAAGTCGAGGTGAAGCAAGCAGGCGCCGATGTCGCGGTTGCCCAGCATCCGCTCGGGGCCGTTGCCGAAGGGTAGAAAGCAGAGCCCGTTACTGCCCACCGGTACCTGTCCGGCAAGTGTCTCCAGGTCGGCGTAGGTGGTTCCCACGGCGCAAATGTGTTGGCGGATCCAACGGTGGGCGATTCCCGTACCATTAATGCAGAGCAGGATACCGATGCGGGGATTTTCCGCCGAGTGATTGACGTGGGCGAAGCTGTTCACCCGTTGCCCGGGGTCGTAGGCCATCCGATCGGTGACGCCGTAGACCACCCCGCTCGTACCGCCGGTCGCCGCCACCTCTCCCGGGCGCAAGACGTTAAGGCTTAGGGCGTTATTGGGCTGATCGCCGGCGCGGTAGCCGATGAGGGTACCAGGGCCGAGTCCGGTCTCTTTGGCAGCCCGCTCGCTGATCTTCCCCTGGATGCCGGTCGTCGGTACGGTGGACGGTACTTTACCGGCGTCCAGTTCCATTTCGTTTAGGACCAAATCCGCCAGGCCGTTGGCTTTGAAGTCGTACAGTACGCCCTCGCTAAGTCCGGTAACGGTCGTGGTCGGTTCGCCGCCGAGCCGGTAAGCAATGTAGTCGCCGGGCAACATCGCGTGGGTGGCCCGTTCGTAGTTCTCGGGTTCGTGGTCGGCCACCCACTTCAGCTTGGCGGCGGTGAAGTTGCCGGGGCTGTTCAGGCAGTGACTCAGACAGCGTTCCGCACCGATGCCCCGAAAAGCCCGTTGCCCGGTTTCCACCGCCCGGCCGTCACACCAGATGATCGAGGGGCGGACTACCTTTCCGTCGGCGTCCGTGAGCACCAGGCCGTGCATCTGGTAGCCTATTCCCACGGCCTTCACCGCGTCCGATTGCACCTGCGTCCGCGCAAACAGTTCCCGCGTAGTTTCGCAGACGTAGCGGTACCACAGTTCGGGGTCCTGCTCAGCCCAGCCGTGCTCGGGGGCCTGCATCTCCATTTCCTCGGCGGGGGCCTGTACGCGCGCCAGTACCCGGCC
>CAZKPE010000152.1:0-4604 GCA_964554545.1 uncultured Lewinella sp. | reverse complement strand
GCTCCACCACCTCACCGAGGCCGAACTCCTGCATCTGCCGCTGGACGGTGGCGGCATCCTTGTAAGCGCTTGGCAGCTCGGTGATGTCGATGTGGCCGGAGTAGAAACGGACGTCCAGTCCGGCGGTCTCCTGGGCGAAGACCTCGGCGTTGGACTGGCCCGACTTGCTGCGGCGGTGGGCACTGCGGCTCCGGTTGCGGCCCGCTCCGTGGGGGGCGAAGCCGAGGTTGGCGGGTGTAGTTTCGCCGCGTACGATCAGGATGGGTTCGGCCATATTGAGGGGGACGAGCCGCAGGCCGTTCTGGCTGTCGGGCACGAATTTGGCATCCAATGGTGTGGCACCCTTTGCGTGGTAGAACAGATCGTCGTCGCGGAAAACGAAGTTGTGCTCGTTCCAGATCCGGTCGTGTATGCTACGGCCCGTGGCTGCGGCGATACGATCGTGCAGCAGGGAGTGATTGAGCTTGGTCCATTCGCGCACGATTTGTAATGCCTCCCAGTAAAGCCGTCCTTTCTCCGTATCGAAGGGAAGCCAGGCGTTCTTCGGCAGGGTTTCGGGGCTGCGCTGTTTGCGGAACTGCTCGGCCACCCGCATCCCCTGAGTGTAGAGGTAGGCACCCAGTCCGCGGCTGCCGTGGTGGGTGACGAGCATGGTTTCGCCCGTGCGTTCGGACTGGCCGACGTACAGGAAGTGGTTGCCGTCGCCCTGAGTGCCGAGGTGGGTGGCGGCGAGTTGGCGGGACTTCTCGTCGTTCAAAAATTGGTTTTGCTTCATGCTTCGGCTTAGTTGGTCGGGAAGCGGGAACAGATCGTCCCGGCCGCCGCCGCCGAAGTGAGTGATGGACTGAGCGTGATCGAGTACCGTCTTTGGGTCGGCGTGGCCGAGGTTGGTTAGCATCACCGAGCAACAGATGTCTGCTGAGTGCATGGCCGGATGTATGGCGTTGCGGGCGGCGACAACCCCACCGACGGGGATTTGCCCCTTACCCCCGGTGGGGCAGGCATCAGGCATGACGGCTCCGTCGACCAGGGTGGGCGTTTTCATCAGCTCGTCCATGGTGGCGAAGACGGCCTTGACGTTGTCCAGTTCCTCGTTGGTTTCCGGGCGGATATTGCGGTGGTAGTCCGGGGGGTCGGCGTGGGGCGGAAGGGTACGCGGGACGACGGACTCCAGGTAGGCGGACAGTTCCGCGCCACTGAGGTCGTGGGCATTGGCGTGGGCCAGGGCTTCGGCGAACCATTTGCCGGGGGTGTAGCCGAGCTGGATGAGGTCGTGGCCGGTGATGGGGGAGGTCATGTGTTTGGTATTACGGGGGGGAGAATGGTCAACTGCTAAGGAAAAGTTGCGTCTGCGTTAAATCACTATTAAATGCCAGTTGGGTAACTGTTTCTATTCATAGCTTGGTCAGACCTTCTTTTACCACCAACCCATGACGCTTATGCGCTATTTACTACCCCTGGTCTTGATTTGCAGTTTCACCACCTTCAGCTTCGGTCAGGATGAGGGCGGACCCACCGAACGAACGAGGGAAGTTGGGCTACGCTTATTCGGGTTGGATGACTTCGACTTCCTCTACAAAAAGTCGCTTTCGGCGAATACCTACCGGCGTTACCGCTTCTTTAACGGCAACCTGAGTTTTCAGGATATTGACGGGTCGGGCTTTGGCAGCCTGAGCGCAGGGGCGGCTATCGGTAAAGAGACCCGCTCTTCCCTGGCTACCTCCCTGCGGTTCGCTCGCGGTCCTGAATACTTTTTCAGTGCTGCGGTACTCGTGGGAGGGGATAATACTCAGGTGAGGTTACAACCTGGCTTTGGTTACGTCCTCGGCCTACAGTACAACATCAACGAGCGGTTTTACATTGGGCTCGAAACGATACCCAGTATTAGTTTATCCGTCAGTAACTTAAACGATGTCACCGTGGTATCGCTGGATGCGGGGTTTAACAGCAGTTCGGTGGCGGTGACGGCTATGTACCGGTTTTATCGGTAGCGGTAAGCTATAGCCGTCAGACCACACCTAATTCGGATCGACTCGCACGAGGTAAACACCCTCATTATTATTGAGGTCCAGATCGTTGATTTTGAATTGGAGCATGCCGGCCGTAGATGCTCGGAAGGTATTTCCAGCCCCAATCAGGAACCATTCTCCCTTACCAACCCGGCCCAACAGGGCAGCGTGGGGCCAGCGACGGTCCACGCTGTACAAATCAAAGCCTTTGATACCGGACGGCGTACTCATGCCGGCCAGAACCCCGACTTTCATATTACCGGCCGTAGATACCGTAAACTCATCGCCCACAGCCAGAACTACTCCGCTTATACCAGCGTAGGGGGCTACTTCCATCCAGCCGCCACCGGCATCGGCGCAGCGCACTCCTCTGCGATACACCGTGTTGTCACTTACCTTAAGTTGTAATTTACCATTCGTTATAGCGAGCGAATAGATCGTACCTCCGGAATTCACGTACTCATCAGACTCATAGTCCTTCCCCGCCTCGGGCAGGTCCTTGCGGGCCTTACGAGTGGCATTCCGATGGCGGTAACGTGTCGTGAGTTCCAGGTGGTAGAGTTCCAGTACGTCTTTCGGTACACCCTGGACGGTCAGCGTAGTGAACAGGTGAGCCCGCAGGCTGGATGAAGTCTCGAGTCGAGAAGTAACGACAGAGAAACCGGACCCACTGACAAAGCGATTGTTGTTTGAATAGAGCTTACCGTCGCGATTGACCAATTGCAGACCGATCTTACTAGCGTACCGTCGGAAGTTACGTTCATCACTCACTTCGGTCTTTGACTGAATGTGGGCGGCATACCGTTGGAGGTGGAAGAGTTGCTCGAATGTGGGCAGCGCGCCACCATACTTCACCTCCAACTGCTTACGTAACTGGTCGATGCGACGATTCGTCACCGCGGCGTAGGCTTCCCACTTCCGGGCAGTTTCGGCATCGCGTCGGGCCAGGAGTTCGTCCTGTTTCCGCTTCCGTTCGGCGGTGGCGGCCCTGACGGCGGCCAGTTCATTTAGTCGCTCCGTTACCGTTTGCCGCAGCCGTACCACGGCGGGCTTCCTCTGGTCGAGTTGGTCGAGCAACTGAGCGATGCCTACCAGGTCGTTTTCCTTCTGGCTGGCGCGAAATATGGCCGCCAGTTGTTCGTCATTGGCGACCACGATGGATGTTTGTAGTCGATTGATACGGTGGAGATGCTGCTGAATCAACTCATAGTCGACAAATCCATTGAAGTCTTTCCTGACGCGCTGCTTCAGCTTGGTCAGTAAAGTAAGGTTCATGATCTCCTGCGTATCAATTCCGTCCAACTGCTCTTCGTAACTAGGCAACAGGTGGGTAAGCGTAGCTTTAATTTGTACAATTACTCTTTCTGCGATTAGGCGCTGCGGTTCAGGACTCAACCGCGACAGGGCTTGCTCGTGGTGGTCAGCAAATTCACCGAGGTAGCGCAGGTGGCTTAAACTAGGTGGCTGCTGTTGAGCTAACTCAAGGGCACGGTCTAGCTCAACCTGTGCCGCCGAAACGATCAGATTTTGCAACTTCTGCCGCAGGTTGGCTATTTCGGAAGGCCACAGACCGGCGTAGCGGACCGGCAGGGAACGTTCAACCCCCAGAAGGTCTGCCAGTACCACCGATTCGGTAGTCCGGAGCCGTTCGAGTTCCTTACTGGCGGAAGCACGTAGTTCTCGTAGGTTTTCGGCTGCCCCGATCACCCGATCGGCCAGTCTGCTTTCTACGAAGGGGGCAATCGCAAATTGGCTTAACCAGGTGGTCGTCCCCGCCTTGAGTGGGTGTTGCTTTTGCCTGCACTTCAGCCACCGTCGCGCTGCTTTCTGCCGGCTGCGCTCGTTAAAAGTAGTGAAAGCCGCACCGACCGTAGGCGTAAAGTTCTCCTCCGCGAAGAGCAGATTGAGGTAGACTTCACTCTGCCGACTCGCATATACTAACTGGCCGAAATTAACCGCCGGAAACTCCACCTCCAGCCTTTCACCCCATGCCTGATAGGTCGCGCAGTCCTGAGTAAATAGCAGTACAGGAAGAGTGAAAAATAAACTGAACTGTATTAACTGTAAGCTGCTACCCATGAGCCCAATTTTAGCTCCGAATATACACGTTTTAACATATAAATAAGCTGGTGTGGTCCTGGTGACTATCTACCGTCCCTACCGCTAATCCATACGTTTGTCCCTACGCCAGCTCAAATGTATTCTTCAGGTATGCCCGATCGCCCCACACCAGCTTACCCCCACTTCGACCGTCACCGGGATGCCGTTGCGCTATCATCGAACTCTTGGATGGACACCGGATCCCCCGCCTAACCCTCGTCGATAAGCAATCCGATGCACCCCTGGCCGAGCGTAGCTACGTTCCCTGTCCCCATTGCCATACGGTGCATGACGGCCGCAAGTGGCATGGCATGTTCGGTCTCCACCGCGGGCATTTTATGGAACTACGTCCGCTTCGGCAAACGGAACCTACCGCCGCGCCGCCGTCCCCGCGTGCTGCTCAATGAAGCCGTCGACCACCCGCTTCCACTTCTTGCGGCTCTCCTCCTCCACGTACATCATGTGGCCCGCCTCGAAGTACTCGATGCGGATGTT
>CAZKPE010000151.1:7200-9719 GCA_964554545.1 uncultured Lewinella sp. | reverse complement strand
CCCTCCGGGGGGCAGCCGATGCCCTGGACATCCCCGCCGTGACCCTGGAGGTCGGGAACCCCGGGGTGTACCAAAAAAAGCTCATCCGCAGCGGGATGGAAGGGGTCCACAATGTCCTCTCCTACCTGAACATGACCTCCGACGAGGTGATCGCACCCGCGTCCCCGCCCATCATTTGCAAGCGCAGTTACTGGATCTACACCCACACCGGCGGCCTGCTGACCGTGGAGGTCGACCTGCTGCAGTCCCTTAAAGCCGGCAACCTCATCGCCACCCAGCGCGACGTCTTCGGCAGCCTCAAGGAGCAGTACCTCGCACCAGAGGACGGGGTGGTGATCGGAAAGAGCACCATGCCGGTGAACCGGAGCGGGGGGCGTATTTTGCATCTGGGAATTTTGTAGATAGGGGCGGCGGGGCGCGGGTGCAAACTGGATAAGTGAATTAAATTTGGGGGATGGATTATGCCGCGACCTACGCTCGTTTCCCCCTCCCGAAACTGTTGGATGTGCTCGACCGGCCGGGGAATTATCATCCGGAAGCGGTAGTAGCGGCACGGGAGGAACTAGCTAGGCGAGAGGTGAGCACGGATCACATTCAAACCGAACTGGACCGACGGTTGGCGGAGCGGGAGCGAGCGAATGCCGCCCGACGGGCGAAGAAAAAGAAACATAGCCGCCCGTTCACCGATCCGGCCCTCTTGGATAGTAAGCTCCCGGCCAGCGCACAATTGACTAAGCACGAAAAATGGCTGCTGCGGGGACCGGCCATTCTGGTAGGCCTCCTCGTCGGTTATAGCGTCTATCAAACGGTATCGTACTATTTTATGAGTGTGGATGACACTACCTGGTACTCTACGACCGATGTTCTAGCCGTTATAACTTCTCCTGTACTGGGTCTTTTGAGTTGTATCTTGGTAATCCTTCTTACCCGGATTGGCTGGTATGCCTTTGTGGCCTATCTGACTTTCTCCATCGTCCAACCGCTGCTGGTGTACGGCATGTATCAGGTAAATAACTTTGAATCCAACGGCGACCTATCCGAGCTCATTTATGAAAATCAGTACTCCTGGTTCGAACTTGGCTTGACCCTGCTAGTGATGCTGCTATTTTGTGCGTTTCTGTACGGACTGTACCGGACTAGCATTCGTCGAGCACTTCGTATTTCAACTACCGGGGCGATAACTGCTCCTGTTATCGGGGGGGCAGTTGCGATCTTTTCCAGTCTAACGCTGTGGTACTATACAAGTGTAATTTAGCTCTATCGCCATCCGGTACATCCCCCGGCACCCGGGGTACATCAGCGGCATATCCAGTACGAAGGGGGCGGTTATCGCGAAACCCATGCGCCGGTAGAAGGCCAGGGCGGCCGCGGCCGTATCCATCGCCTCCAGCCAGAGCAGGTCGAAGCCAGTCGCCGTCCGGGTACGGATCGCCCATTCCACTACGCCACGCCCCACCCCTCGCCCGTGGATAGCCGGATCGAGGTAGAGCCGGTGCAGCTTGCTGCCGCGCGGGCCGGGCCGATCGGAAAGGGGCCGATCGTCGATCAGGCGCAGCATACCTACCGCCCGGTCATGGAGGCAGACGAAGTGGTATTCCGCACCTTCTTCACCTAATTCCCGCGCTAGCTGCCGCTCGTTGTACTGACTTTCCAGGTACCACTTCCCACCGTCGGGCCACATATGGGCGTAGACCGGGGGGTAGATGCGCTGCATGAGAGTGTAGAGTTCCGCCTGGTCGTGGTATTGTACGGGGGTCAGGGATAGCTCGGCGGAGAGGGGCGGCATAGCGCAAACATAGGGCTCCTCCTGTTTGCTCATTCTGCGTACATCCGCGTAATCCGCGGTGGATTCCTGCCACGTACGCGATTTCCCCGGGAAGCAGCTCGGCGTCTATCGCCTCGACCGATCGCCGGACTTAGGTGTTGCATGCCTCATACATCCGCTCAAGCATGAAATACTTATCCCTTCTTGCCTTCCTATCGCTCGTTGCTTGTGGCGGCGAACCAACCACCACTGCCGAGGAAGAAGCTGTCGAAACCTTTACTCCCAAGGCGCCCTACGCGGACCGCATTGCCGCCGCCCATGAACGACTCCGCACCAGCGCTCCGGCGCAAAAAGTCTTAGCGGCCATCGACGCTCACGGCGGCTTGGAAAGCTGGTACGCCAACGGTCCCCTCTACTACCACTTCAACTATCAGCCGCTGGACGAAAGTACCCCCCGCAATACCTACATCACCAACGACTACGTCAATAGCCGCGCCGTGCACCAGCTCGCTGCGGATGAGATGCAGTATTTCGGCTTCGATGGCTCCAATGCCTGGTCGGCTGACGGGGAAAAGGTGGGCGGCATGAGCCCGCGTTTCTGGTCGCTGACGCCCTACTACTTCGTGGGACTACCCTTCGTACTGGCTGACGAGGGGATCAATTTCGAGGCCCTGCCGTCCGCCGAACTGGACGGTACTACATTTGACCTGGTGCGGGTCACTTACGATCAGGGGACGGGCGATGCCTCCGACGA
>CAZKPE010000151.1:0-7100 GCA_964554545.1 uncultured Lewinella sp. | reverse complement strand
TGCCCCGCCGCCAGCGAACTGATGCCCAGTATGTGCACGTCATTTTCCACGGCCTGGCGGGCGGCTTCGGCGGGCGTCTGGAAAAGAGGCCCGACGTCCACGTCAAATCCCAGGTCGGCGAAGCCGGAGGCGATCACCTTCGCCCCCCGGTCGTGCCCGTCCTGCCCCAGCTTGGCGATCAGGATGCGGGGGCGGCGGCCGTTGGCTTCGAGGAATTGATCTGAAAGCTTTCGGACGGCCCGTAGGCGGTCGCCCTGACTGTGCCCGGCGTATACCCCGCTGATCAGCTGGTGGCTGGCGCGGTAGCGACCGAATACTTCCTCCAGCGCGTCGCTGATCTCCCCCAGGGTGGCGCCGGCGCGGGCGGCTTCCACGGCGGCGGCCAGGAGGTTATCGTCCCCCCGGGCGGCGGCGGTGAGTTTTTCGAGGGCGGCGGCGTGGGCTTCCGGGTCGCGCTTCGATTTGGTCCGCTCGATCTGGTCGACTTGCTCCTGCCGGACGCGCTCGTTGTCTACTTCCAGCAGGTCAAAGTCCGCTCCCTCACCGGTGCGGAAGACGTTGACGCCGACGATCTGCTCCCGCCCGCTGTCGATAGCGGCCTGCTTACGGGCACTGGCCTCCTCGATGCGCAGTTTGGGCAGCCCGCTTTCGATGGCCCTTACCATGCCGCCGGCCTCGTCGACCTCTTGCATCAACTGGCGGGCTTCGCGGACCAGTCGTTGGGTCTCCTGCTCGATGGCGTAGCTACCGCCCCAGGGATCGACGGCGGCGGTGATGCCAAGCTCCCGTTGCAAATAGAGTTGGGTGTCACGGGCGATCTTGGCGCTGTAGTCTGTGGGTAGGGCGATGGCCTCGTCCAGGGCGTTGGTGTGCAGGCTCTGGGTACCACCGAAGACCGCCGCCAGGGCTTCGATGCAAGTGCGGGCGACGTTATTGTAAGGGTCCTGCTCGGTCAGGCTGTAGCCGCTCGTCTGGCAGTGGGTGCGTAGCATGGAGCTCTTGGCCTTTTTCGGATGGAAGTCGGCCATCAGTTCGGCCCACAGCTGTCGACCGGCCCGTAGCTTGGCGATCTCAGTATAGTGCTTCATCCCAATGCCCCAGAAGAAGCTCAGGCGGGGGGCGAAATCATCGACGTCCAGTCCGGCCGCGATCCCGGCTCGTACGTAGGCCAGCCCGTCGGCCAGGGTGTAGGCCAGTTCCACCTCCGCCGGGGCGCCCGCCTCGTGCATGTGGTAGCCGCTGATGCTGATGCTGTTGAAGCGCGGCATGTGCTCGGCCGTGTAGGCGAAGATGTCGGCTACGATCCGCATGCTCGGCCCCGGAGGGTAGATATAGGTGTTGCGGACCATGAACTCCTTCAGGATGTCGTTCTGTATGGTGCCGGCCAGCTGCTCCGGCCCCACCCCCTGCCGCTCGGCGGCCACGATGTAGAAGGCCATTACGGGCAGTACGGCCCCGTTCATGGTCATACTGACCGACATCTTCTCCAGCGGAATTTGGTCGAAGAGCCGCTCCATATCCTCCACCGTATCGATGGCCACCCCGGCCTTACCGACGTCGCCGCGTACCCGCTCGTGGTCGCTGTCGTAGCCCCGATGGGTGGCCAGGTCGAAGGCGACCGACAGTCCCCGCTGCCCGGCGGCGAGGTTGCGGCGGTAGAAAGCATTCGATTCGGTGGCGGTACTGAAGCCGGCGTACTGCCGGATTGTCCAGGGCCGGCCCGTATACATACTGGCGTAGGGGCCGCGCAGGTAGGGCGGGTGGCCGGCCACGGCGGTGAGCGGCTCGTGGTCGGGCGGGGAGGTCTGGCGGCCGAGGGCATGATCGGGGCGGGCGGGGAAGGCGGGTCTTGGCATACAGTCAGGGTGGCGGGCAAATTACGGAAACGCGGGCGGCGAACACTTGAGAACCACGATACCTTACACTATTAAATCCCTCACACTTTGGCAAAAGAGAACGTCTTCCAACGCGCCTGGTCCTTCACCAAGGAACTATTCACCAACTTCGGGCAGGACGACGCCTTCACGCTGGGTGCCGCCCTGGCCTACTACACCGTGTTCAGTTTCGCCCCGCTGCTGGTGGTAGCGATCGCGGTGGCCAGCTACTTCGTGGGGGAGGAAGCCGTGACCGGTCGGCTGTACGGAGAACTCGAGGGCCTGCTCGGCCCCGATGCCGCCGAAACGCTGCAGGAGATCGTCAGCAATGCCTACTCCACCGGTGACAATATCTGGGCCACGATTCTGGGCATCGTCACGTTGATCTTCACGGCCACCACGGTCTTCGCCACCCTGAAGATGAGTCTCAACCGCATCTGGGAGATCGAGGCGCGGCCGAATAACAACATACTGGGCTTCCTCTTCACCCGGCTACTGGGACTGAGTTTCGTGCTTGGGCTCGGGTTTTTGCTCATGGTCACCATGATCGTGAATGCCGTAGTGATCGGGTTCATGGATAAGATCGCCACTATGTTACCCGCCCTCGGTCCGGTCGTACTGGGCCTTACGAGCTGGTTCCTCTCCACGGCTATCCAAGCGGTCATTTTTGCACTCCTGCTGCGCTACCTGCCCAACGCCCGGGCCCGCTGGCGCGACATCTGGGCGGGGGCCATCTTCACCGCGCTATTGTTCGGGCTGGGCCGCTACCTCATCGGGCTCTACATCGGCAATTCCAACTTCAGCAGTACCTACGGGGCCGCCGGGGCACTGGTCACCCTGCTGGTCTGGACCTACTACAACAGCCAGATCCTTTTCCTCGGGGCGGAATTCACCTTCGTTTGGGCCCGACGGCGGGGCTTCCCCATCCGGCCGAGTAAAAATGCGGTCCGGGTCGTGAGAAAGGAACGTAAGGTGGACGGTATCAAAGTTTAGTCGGCCAGTCGCAACCAGCGCGCGGCTTCCGACCGGATGCGATCGGGGGTCCAGCCGTTGTCCCGCACCGATGGCGCGCCCTGGCTCTTGGACAATTTCCGCCCATCCACCTCCAGTAACGGATGGTGCAGGACGGTCAGGCGCTCCGCTAGCGGTTTATATTCCAGCAACTCCGAAAGGAGCGTTTGCGCGGCCGTACTATCGCGTAAGTCCTCCCCACGTACGCAGTGCGTGATCCCAAAATGAACGTCATCAACCGTACAGGCGAGTTGGTAAGAAGGGCGGCCGTCTTTCTTGCGGACCGCAAAGTCGGGCATGCGTCGGTGTAATTCGTGACCGCGGGTATCAATACGCCAGGCTACGCCAGCTTGGTCTAGCGGCATGCCAGCCGTTGGGCAGTGGTAAGTATGTTCGCCACCGGCTAATTCCTTACGGGAACAGGGGCAGGCAAACACCCGGGCGCGCAGGGTAGCGAGCGCATCGGCGTACAGACCCATCCGGTGGCCCTGCGACCATTTCCGGTGAAAATCCGCTACGCCGACCGGGCCGGCGGTCCACACGATGCCCAACCATTCCAGGGTATCGAAAATATCCTGCACATAGGTCTCCCGCATCCGCCCGCGGTCCAGGTCGTCAATACGTAGGAGCAGCCCCGTCCCCTCCCGCTCGGCGAGCAGGGCATTGGCCATAAAATTTATCGCATTACCGAGATGAAGGTAGCCGGAAGGGGTGGGGGCGATGCGGGTCATGGACTAAATTTGCGGCTATTGCGTTGAATCAGGAATTGACGGCTCGACGTACAACGTCTCGACCGGTACCCTTGACCTTTGTGCTATGAACAAGAGATTTTGGCTCATTCTTTTCATTTGCGGTTTTGCCTGCACCTGCGTCCGCGCCCAACAGCCCTACGGGGCCGCCAAAAGCGTGGAAAAACTGGCCGGCGTGAGCGACCTGGCCCAGCTCGATCAGCTGATGTACTACATCCCCGGCATCGGTAGCAGCTCCCGCGAACAACTACTGCACCAGGACATCAAGCCCTATATGATGCCCATTCGCCGGGTACCCGAGGGGGACATGGAGTGGGCCTACGCCCTGGCCGACTGCCTGGAATACTACGTCAATCTCAACAACAACTTCAAAGACAACCTGAGCCCCGACTTCATCGCCCTGAGCCTGGCTAATGCCGGTCAGCGCCCGAACCTGGTCGACGGGCTAGGCCTGCTCATCGACGCCGGCACGGTCTCGGCGGCCATCGTGCCCTACAACAGCGCCACCATCCCGAACGCCGTGTATTCGGTGGCCCGCTTCGGCATCACCAACTTCGGTTACCTCTTCCGGGCCGACACCAAGGCGCGCAACCGCATCTTCGAAACCCGCAAGGCGCTGAGCCGCGGCAATCCCGTACTGGTGGAACTGCGCACCGACGACACCTTCCGCCTGCAAGAGGGCAGTCGCTACGAACCCAGCGGGGCCGAGACGGAAACGCACTTCCTGACCGTGATCGGCTACGACGGGGAGGAGGAGACCTTCGAGCTCCGTAGCAGCTTCGGTCGGGAGTGGGGCAACGGGGGCTACATTTCGCTCAGCTACGGCGACTTCGGGGAGATGGCCCGAACCGGCTACGTACTTATCCCCAAAGAGTAGATGGGGAGGGTACTGCCTTTTTTGGTCGGTCTACTGGCTTTCAGCAGTGGGGCGCGGACGCAGGTGCAAGCCGTACCGCAAACGGATAGTCTCGAACTCCAGTTGGACAGCAGTATCCTGCTACAATCGGCCCTCGTGATCGGTCGGCGGGACGAGGTACGCGCTACCCTCCCCTACCAGGTCGAGACCATCAGTGCCGCGGACATCCGGCGGACCCAGAGCCTGACGACGGCCGATGCACTGGCCAATCTGAGCGGCGTATACGTGCAGAAAAGTCAATTGGGCGGGGGCAGTCCGGTACTCCGTGGCTTCGAGGCCAATCGCGTCCTGCTGGTAGTGGACGGCGTGCGGATGAACAACGCCATCTACCGCAATGGCCACCTGCAGAATGCCATCACGGTAGACCCCAACGTACTGGAGCGAACCGAGCTCATCTACGGGGCCGGTGCGCTGGCTTACGGGAGCGATGCCATAGGTGGGGTCGTGCACTTCCGCACCCGGCAGCCGGAGTTTCGGGAAGAGGGGGGAACGTCGGGCTTCGTGACCGGCAACATCAGCAGCGCGGCCCGGGCGGTGAACGGAGCGGTGGGAATGGAATATGGCTCGACGAACTGGGCTGGCCTTTCCGCGGTATCCACGACTCGCTTCGGGGACCTCCGCGCGGGGGGCTGGCGACCCGAAGCCTACGGGGATTTCGGGCTGCGGCGGGAGTACGTCCGTAACGAGGAAATTGTCGATAACCCCGATCCCCAGCGGCTGGTCGGCAGCGGCTACAGCCAGTACAATGCCTTACAGAAATTCCGGTTCCGGCTCGGCAGTCGGGTCGAACTGGAACTGAACGGGCAGTATTCCACGAGCAGTGAGGTACCCCGCTACGATGCCCTGATCGAACGGCGCGACGGCCGACTGCGGTGGGCGCGGTGGGATTACGGTCCGCAGACGCGCCTGCTGACGAGCGCCAGACTCAGCGACCGCAGACCGACCCGGTGGTACGACGTGGCCACTTATCTGCTCGGCTACCAGTTCGTGAAGGAGGACCGTTTTCAGCGCCGGCTGGGCGATCCCGTCCTGCAGGAAAGCCGGGTCGATGTGGGCAGCTATACCCTACAGGCAGACTTTGGAAAATCACTTGGTCCGCGCACCAAATTGCGCTACGGAGCGGATCTACGCTACGACCGGGTGGCGGCGGGGGCTAGTCCGGCGAGCGAACCGACCCGCTACCCCAGTGCGGGCAGCGACCTGGCGGGAGCGGGTGCCTACCTCGACCTGAGCCGGGAGGTGGGGGAAAGGTGGGAACTGCGGGGAGGGCTACGGTACAATTTTCAGCGGCTGTCGGCCACCTTCGGGGCGGACGATCCGGTGGCCTGGCCCGCTCCCTACCTGGCGGGCATCGGGAATCGGACAAATGCGCTTACGGCCGCGCTAGGGGGGCACTACCGGATGGGGGGACACGGCCTACGCTGGCTGTACGCCCAGGCTTTCCGTGCGCCGAACGTCGACGACTTCGCCAAATTCCGGGAGCAGGGCGGGCGGGTGCAGGTACCCAATCCCGACCTTGACCCGGAGCGTTCGCACACCTTCGAGTTTGCGTATACCCGTCAGGTTGGGAAGCTCTATCTGGAGGCCACCACCTACGCAACCCTGCTCACCAACGCGATCATCCGGCGAAGTGGGACTTTGCCCGACAGTAGTGATTTCTTCGTAAGCCGGGGGGATACCCTGTTTGTGGACGTTAACGTCAATGCCGACCGGGCCTGGGTGTATGGGATAGACTTAGTGGCGCGCTGGCGGCTGACTAATGGGTTGGAGTTGTGGGCGCGCGCAAGCGGATTACGGGGTCGACGGGTACAGTCCACGCCGGATGGGAACGAGCTCACGCTACCGCAGGATCATATTCCGCCGCCCTACGGAAGCCTGGGCCTCGTGCATAGCGCCGGCCGGTGGACAGCCACCTTCCGGCTGGATGCGCAAGTGGAGAAGGACCGGGAAGCCTACGCCGTCAACGAAATTCAGGGCAGCGCGGCAACCGGCTACGTCCTGGACCGCCTCGGCACCCCCGATAACCTGGAATGGACGCCCCGACAGGAAGGGGTTCCCGGCTGGTGGACCGTCAACCTTTACGGAGAATACCACCTTAACGAGCGGTTGTCCGTACAGCTAAAGGGGGAAAACCTGGCGGATCGCTTCTACTGGCGCTTCGCGAGCGGGATCGCGGCGGCGGGAGTGGATGTGGGGATTGGGGTGCGGTGGGGGTGGTGAAAACGGTTGCCGGGTGATTGTCGGTTCGCGTATGGTACGATTTCGGTTACTTGCTCCGGATGCCGATGCGGCGAGCTTCTGGTAGTATACTAAGGGCAAACGCGTCGCTCCTGGTCCGGACCGAAGGCAACCACACCTGCTGCCTGACCTGATCTGGAAACTGCCGGTGATTCTGCATACTTTTCATGCAGATGGGACACACACTTACCTTTTCTTGTATAAAGTCAATTGCAATAGTCCGCTACGCTTTTAGGCTGCCCGAGCGGTGTATTTTTTGATGTTGGTCAGCACGGCCTGTATTTTAGGCTGTTGTGGGTCGATACCGCACTG
>CAZKPE010000150.1:0-9773 GCA_964554545.1 uncultured Lewinella sp. | reverse complement strand
TCGACAACCTGGAAACGCTAGTCATCGACGAAATCAGCATGGTACGCGCCGACGTGATGGAGGCCATCAACTACGGCCTGCAGCTCAACCGCGGTAGCAGCCAGCCCTTCGGGGGGGTGCAGCTTATCCTCTTCGGCGATCTCTTTCAGTTGCCGCCGGTGGTGAGTAGTCAGACGGAGCGGGAGTTCTTCAGCCTGCGCTACGCCAGCCCCTATTTCTTCAGCGCCGACGCCCTCGACCTGATCGACCTGGAGATGATCGAGTTGCATAAAGTGTACCGCCAGGATAGTCGCTACTTCCTTCGCCTGCTCGAAAGCATCCGCAACGCTACCATCGACCGCGACGAGCTGGCCGACCTCAACGCCCGCTACCAGCCCGATTTTCAGCCCCCCGAGGGTGAAAACTACCTGACGCTGGCCGCCCGCAACGCCACCGTCAGTCGCATCAACGGCAACGCCCTGGCCGAACTGGAGGCGCCCGAGCAGGTCTATTTCGCCGAGGTAAAGGGCAACTTTCCCGAAAAGCTCTTCCCCGTCCCCCAGGTCTTGAAGCTGAAGGTCGGCGCCCAGGTCATGACGCTGCGCAACGACCCCGACCGCCGCTACGTCAACGGCACCATCGGTACCATCGTGGAGTGCAAGCCCGAATCGGTACGCATCGAGATCGTCGAGAACGGCAAACCCGCCGAGGTGGAAGTCGAATATCACGAGTGGGACATCATCCGCTACACCGCCGACGGCACCGACCTGCGCAAGATCGCCACCGAAACCCTGGGCACCTACCGCCAGCTCCCCGTACGCCTGGCCTGGGCCGTGACCATCCACAAAAGCCAGGGCAAGACCTTCGATAAGATCATCGTCGACCTGGGCCGCTCCGGCGCCTTCGAGCACGGGCAAACCTACGTGGCCCTCAGCCGCTGCCGTACCCTGGAGGGTATCGTGCTACGGCAGCCGCTGCAACTCCGCGACGTGATGGTCGACCCGGAGGTGGTGCAGTATTATGAGAGTCGGCGGTAGGTTGTCGGGTTGTCGGGTTGTCGGGGTGGGTACGAAAGTCACGGACCCCGAGGAGGGCGCGGACGCAGGTGTACGCTCTATAATAAACCTTTATGAATTTGGTAGTTCTCGGTATCGAAGCAAACAAAATATACGTCCCGGAGCGTAGTGGGGGCATAGTCCCGGACGGCGGCTACCGCAATCTCCGCTGCCCGTTCCTTCGGAAAGCCATAAATGCCTGTGCTGATGTTCGGAAAGGCAATGGAGGTTGCGCCGTATTCTTCGGCAAGCTTCAGGCTGTTCAGGTAGCAGGAGCGGAGCAGCGCTTCTTCATCATGGTTTCCGCCTTGCCAGACCGGACCGACGGTGTGCACTACGTATCTGGCCGGCATCTTTCCAGCCGTAGTGATGACCGCCTCACCGGTTTTGCAGCCGCCCTGCCGCGCCCGGATCGCCCGGCATTCTTCCAGGACCGCCGGTCCGCCGGCACGATGTATGGCCCCATCCACACCGCCGCCGCCTAGTAGGGAGGAGTTGGCCGCATTGACGATGACGTCAACGGCCAGCCTAGTGATATCGGCTTGTCTGAGGTGTAAGGTCATAGGCTTAATCCGTGCGTGATTGCCTCCCAGTAGCCTTCCTTTAGTTCCAGCACGTCGATATCACGGTAGTAGGTCACCGTTCGGCTGCCGTTGGCGCGGGGTAGGGGGACTTCCACGGCCTCAAAAAGCTCAGGGCGCAGGTAAGCCTCCACGATGCCGATATCCCACAGGATGCGCTGCAGGCGGCCGGCGTCAATATGATCGTCCCAGAGGCGGAGCAGGTAGCCGGTGACCGGGTGGTCGGCCGGGAGCTGATCTTTGACCTCCTCGTAGGTGAAGGTGAGCCGGTTGGCCTCGCTGACGGGCAGCACGTGCAGCTTGATCTCGCTATTGAGCACCTCCTCCAGCGCCTGGATGTCCATGATGCAGTTGAAATCGCGCTTCCGCATGATCTGGTCTTCGAAGTCGTAGGTAGAACCCAGCCAGTAGAGGTCGATGCGCTCGGCGATCTCCGGGGCCTGAACGATGGCGGAACCGACATTTGTCAGCGCACCGAGTGCGATCACGGTCAGCCGCTCGTCACCGCTCAGCGCCCGGGCTTCCCGGATGATATTGTTGCTCGCCGCCGAGGGTTGAGCCAAATCGCCCCAGTCATACATGCGGTCGACGCCGCCCTTCAGGCTTGGTACGTCGGTGATGTTCAAATAGGATAAGAGGGCATTATTCATCCGGTGGCTCATCATCATCGTCTGAGGCACTCGGTAGTGGCTGGCTTCCCATTGGGTGCCGTTCAGTGCCGTGACGGTGACCGTCGAATCTAGCAGTAACCTAATGATGGCGAAGGGGTCATCGACCTCGTTGGCGGTATCGGCGTCGAGGATTACACGGGTCTGGCCGCCGAGCAATAAGGGAAATAGCAGCAGAAGGAGAACAGGGTAGCGCATGGGGTGAATGTACAAACTTTGCACCCGCGCTCCGCCGCCCTCCTGATCGAACGTGGTACCTTGGGCGTATGGCTACCAGGCGTCGCGACTTTCTGCGTTCTTCTCTCCTGCTACCGGGCTTGGCTTCCTTGTCTGCGGATACACCGCCGGCCACCGACCCGGTCTATACCGACCTGCGACAGGACGGGCAAACCGGCCACAGCGGCTTGCTCTTCAGTCAGGTCGGCTACCCGAGTGATCAGCCCGTCCGGGTCATCTTGCGCGCGCCGGCCCGGGATAGCCTGAGCGAGTTCGCCAACTGCGCCCTGCTGCCCGCCGGAGACGAACGCCGCCACCGCACCGCCCTCACCTACTGGGGCAGCTGCTGGAGTACGCACTGGTGGGTGGCCGACTTCGGTACGATCGCCGGGGAAGGGGAATGGACCGTCGAGGCCGAAGATCAGGGGCGGGTGATCTTCCGGGAAGACGGGCTGCGGGTAGCCGAAGACATCCTCTGGCGGGAGACCTACTACTGGGCCACCGTCGATATGCTGCGCAAGCGGAGCTACTTCACCAAGGTCGGTAGTGGCTGGCAGGATGCCGGGGCGCTATGGGTAGAGTCGCCCGCCCAGAGTGCGATGACGATCTGCCTGGCCGACGTAGCCGCCACTGACGGCGACTGGATGACCGACGACTACCGGGAGGAACTCTACACCCAGTTGCAGGTAGGTGCAGACTACCTGGTGCTGACGGCCGAGAAGTCCGCGGCGCTCGGCAATCCCCCCGGCTCCATGGTGCACGACGTGATCGGCCACGAGGAATACGTACTGCCGAACGATACAATCAAGGCGGTGGTGGCACTCTATAAGACCATCGCCGTACTGCCAGACTCCTTCGCCGAGAGAAAGGAAGTGTACCAGCGGACGGCCGATCGCAGTCTGGACTACCTACTCAACGTAGCCCGCCCCATTGGTGACCAGGGCCTGGCCCGCCGGCAACGCGGATTGGCCGAAGACGCCCCCATCCCCCCCGACGAATGGCCGACCCGCGACCTGAACTTCCTCTGCTGGGCCTGCCTGGAAAAGTACCGGAACGAGGATCAATCGTACAAAGCGCGCTGCGTGAATTTCGCCCGCCAGCTCATGGATCGCCAGATCACGAAGGAAGAACCCGAAGCCGGCTACTACGGTCACTTCCGGGAGTACGAGAGCGTGGGGCACAGCCAAAAATCCTGGACGCACAGCATTCTGGAGTCGGGCGAAAAACGCTTCGGTACGGATATCGGGGCCCTGTTTCCCAACTACCTCATCCCCCTCTGCGACATGCTCCAACTCTGGCCTGACCACGAGGACGCGGGCCGCTGGCGCAGCACCCTCCGGGATTTTGCCGAAAGCTTCCTGATTCCGACCTGCAAGCTCAATCCCTTTTCCCTGGTACCGCTGGGCATTTTCGGGGAAGAGGGACCGCTTTGGTTTGTGGGTCCTTTTCACGGTACCAACTCCATCTATGGGTACACAGCGAACCTGGCCTGTCGCCTCTACGAACTTTTCCAGCTGGAGGATCTTCGCGCCATCGCCGCCGGCAACTTGCAGTGGATTGCGGGCCTTAACAGCGGTATCACCCGGGAAAATATTGCTATGGGCAGCGTCATTTACACTACCGAAGTACCGGAGGGGATTGCGCTACCGGCCAGTATGATCTGTCGGGTGGGCCGGCGGTGGGCCGGGACGTGGTTCCAGACGAAGGGGGTGGTGTGCAACGGCTTTTCGGTGGGGCCGCAGTTCAAGATGGACATCGAGCCGAGCCGGGAAGTCGATGCCCCTTCCTCCTTCACGGATGAGGATTGGATTCCGCATAGCGCGGGCTTTCTGACGGGGCTGATGGGGTGGAAAATGGGTTAGCCCACTGAGCGCCCCTTGGGCGAGCACCGAGTTGGGCACAGAGTTGCACAGAGCAGTGCGAGCCTCCGTGCAACTCTGTGAATCCCTCTGTGCGGCGCGAAGCGCACTCTGTGGGCAAAACTATACCTTACCTCCCATGAGCACCCCCACCGTAGCCGAACTGGCCAAACTCATCGACCACACCATCCTCCACCCCAAACTCGGGGAGGCCGACCTACGGGAAGCCTGTGACGTCGCTCGGGAGTATAAGGTCGCCAGCGTCTGCGTCAAGCCCTATATGGTCCGCTCCGCCCGCGAGCAACTGGCGGATACTGACGTAAAGGTGGGCTGCGTCATCGGTTTTCCGGCGGGTATCCAGACCATCGCCGCCAAAGTAGCCGAAACCAAGGACGCCTGCGAAAACGGCGCCCAGGAGATCGATATGGTCATCAATATCGCCAAGGCACTGGAAGAGGACTGGGAATACGTGACCCGTGAGGTCGAGGCCATCGTCCGCGTCTGCCACGAGCGCAGGGCCTTACTGAAGGTCATCTTTGAGACCGATTACGTCGACCGGCCCGAACACATCAAAAAGCTCTGTGAGCTCTGTACCGAAGTGGGGGCCGACTACGTCAAGACCTCCACCGGCTTCGGCTTCAATAAGGGGGAAGACGGGAAGTACGGCTACGTGGGGGCCACGCGGGAGAACCTGGAACTGATGGTTGCCAGCACGGGTCCGAACACCCACGTCAAGGCCTCCGGGGCGGTACGGGACCTGGACAAGCTCCTCATGGTGCGGGAAGTAGGCTGCAAGCGCTGCGGGGCCACGGCCACGGTGGCGATGCTGGAGGAGGCCAAAAAACGCTTCGCCTAGACCATGTACATCGTCGAATCCTACCCCCTGGCCATTATTTTCTGCATCATCACCATGCTGGGGTGGGGCAGTTGGGCCAACACCCTTAAGCTGACCCCGAAACGCTGGGAATTTCCCCTTTACTACTGGGATTATTGTATTGGACTGGTACTTACCACCCTACTTTTCGGCCTCACCTTCGGGAGCACGGGGGCGGCGGGGCGCGGGTTCGTGGCTGATCTGGGACAGGCCGACCTTGCACCGATTGGAAGTGCGTTTCTCGGGGGTGTCCTGTTCAATATCGCCAACCTGCTGGTCGTTGCGGCTACGGCCATCGCGGGGATGTCGGTAGCCTTTCCGATCGCGGTAGGACTGGCATTGGTCATTGGGGTCGTGGTCAACTACATCGGGGAACCGCTGGGTAACCCCTACCTGCTCTTCGGAGGTACGTTGCTGGTGGTCATCGCTCTGCTACTCAATGCCCGGGCCTACGCCAAACTACCCGTAGACGAAGAACAGTCCAAGCGTAAAGGCATCCTGATCAGCGTAGTGGCCGGGGTACTGATGGGCTTTTTCTACCGCTTCGTGGCCGATGCGATGGCGGACGACTTCGTCACGCCACAGGTGGGGAAACTGACACCGTATTCAGCGATGCTAATCTTCACGCTGGGCATCTTCCTGTCCAGCTTCATCTTCAATACCTGGTTCATGTACCGCCCCATCCAGGGTAAAGCCGTCAGCTACGGCCACTATTTCCGACTCGGTTCTCCGAAGGTCCACCTCATCGGCATCCTGGGGGGCTTCATCTGGTGTGCGGCCATGGAGTTCAACCTCATCGCTTCGGGGCTGGCGGGGCCGGCCATTAGCTACGGACTCGGGCAGGGGGCCACCATGATCGCGGCCTTCTGGGGGGTCTTCGTCTGGAAGGAGTTCGCGGCGGCGAAGCGGGAGACCAGCGGGCTGCTGACGGGTATGTTCGTTCTCTTCATCCTGGGGCTGGTGCTCATCGTGGCCGCCCGCAATTACGTCTAAGGCATGGCAAAAATCACTGTTGTCGGCAGCTCCAACGTCGACCTCCTTATGAAGATGTCTCGGCTGCCCGAACTGGGCGAAACCATCACCGACGGGGAGTTCGTGCAAGTGTACGGCGGCAAGGGGGCCAACCAGGCGGTAGGCGCGGCCCGGGCCGGGGCGGCGGTCACCTTCGTGAATGCCGTGGGGGATGACGCCTACACCGAACGGATGGTCGCCAACTACGAAGACGACGGTATCGATACCAGCCACATTTTTCACGAGACCGGCATCGCCAGCGGCCACGCCCTCATCATGATCGGGGAAGCCGGCAACAATTACCTGGCCGTAGCGCCAGGGGCCAACTACTGTCTCACCCCCGAGCGGGTGGATGAGGCGCGGGCCGCCATTGAGGGGGCCGACATGCTGGTGCTACAGAACGAGATCCCCGTGGAATCCACCGAGCGGGCCATGCAGATCGCCCACACGGCCGGCGTCCCCATCCTGTTCAACTACGCCCCGGCCAGTACCTTTCCCCGTCGGCAACTGGACTACCGGCCGATCCTGGTCGTCAACGAAACCGAAGCCCGCAGTGTCACCGGCCGCGAGGTAACCGATCGCGCCAGCGCCGAGAAAGTCGCTCCCCAGTTGGTAGAAATGGGTTGTCGGATGGCCATCATCACCCTCGGTGCGGGGGGCTCGGTCGCCGCCACCGCCGATGGGCTACACTTCCAACCCGCCTTCCCGGTGGAGGCCGTGGATACCACCGCCGCCGGCGACGTATTCTGCGGTAGCCTGGCCGTAGCCCTCTCCGAAGGGCAAGTGCTACCCGCCGCCCTGCGATTCGCCAGCGCCGCCGCCGCCCTGGCCGTCACCGTACTCGGCGCCCAACCCTCGGCCCCCACCCGGGAGGCAATCGAAGAATTACTGGCCACTCCGTAGTTTGGGGGCATGCGCAACCTCGGTTTTCTCTCTCTTCTTCTCCTTTTCTCCAGCTGCCAGGACCGCAAACCGGGCAGGTCTGCGATCGCCGATCCCGCCCGGGGCCCCAACATCATCATGCTGGTCACCGACGACCAGCGGTGGGACGCCGTAGGCTTCATGGGCAACGACATCGTACAGACGCCCCACCTGGACAGCCTGGCCGCCCGGGGCACGGTCTTCGAAAACGCCTTCGTGACCACCTCGATCTGCGCGATCAGTCGGGCCAGTATCCTCTCGGGGCAGTACGCCCTGCGGCACGGCATTCACGATTTCGGGACCAATTTCAGCGATACCGCTTTCGCGAGTACTTATCCAGCTCAGTTGCGACAAGCGGGCTACTTCACTGGCTTCGTCGGCAAGTACGGCGTGGGCTGGCTGCCCGAGGAGAAGGCCCGGGAACGCTTCGACCGCTGGCTGGCCTTCAACGGGCAGGGGAAGTACGAACTGACCGACGAGGAGGACCGCTACGTTCACCTCACCCAACGGATGTCCGAGCAGGCCATCGACTTTCTCGACGAGGTACCCGAGGGGCAGCCCTTCAACCTCTCGATCAGCTTCAAGGCCCCCCACGTACAGGATACCGACCCGCGGCAATTTATCTACGATGAAGCTTACCGGGAGCTATACGCCGGCGTCGACGTCCCCCGGCCCACTACCGCCTATCCGACCTACTTTCAGCGCCTGCTCCCCTTCCTGCGCGATTCCGAGGCCCGCCACCGCTGGATGAGGCGCTTCGCCACCGAGGGGATGCGGCAGGAAATGACCCGTGGCTACTACCGGCTGGTAACCGGGGTCGACGATGCCATCGGCCGTATCACCCGGGTGCTGGAAGAAAAGGGAATGGCCGACAACACCATCATCATCCTGATTGGGGATAACGGCTTCTACCTCGGCGAGCACGGACTGGCCGGTAAGTGGTACGGCCACAACGAGAGCGTACGGGTGCCATTGCTGTACTACGATCCCCGCCTGCCCCGCGAGCTTCAGGGCCGGCGGGTGGAGCAGATCGCCCTGAACGTGGACGTCGCTCCCACACTCCTGGACGCCGCCAACTTAAATGCCCCCCCGGAGATGCAGGGTCGAAGCCTGCTCCCCCTGATCCTCAACCAGGACCCAACCGCCTGGCGGCAAGATTTCTACTACGAGCATCCCTTCGACGTGCGCAGCTTGGCGCAAAGCCGCTCGGTACTCTGGCCCATTCCGCGGTCGGAGGGCGTCATCTCCCTATCCGACAAATTCCTCAGCTACTACGACGAGCCCGCCCCGAAAGAGGAGGTGTACGATCTACGGGCTGACCCCCTGGAGGTGGATAATCTGGCCCGCAACCCGACCTACCGGGCGTACCGGGATAGTCTGCGACGGCGAATGGAAGAGTTGAAGGCGGCGGCGAACTGATTGATTCCTTCAAAACCCCTGCCGCGCCAGCCACGCCAGCGTAGCCTCCGTCCACCCCAGATCCGCCCGCTGCCCGAAGCCGTGTCCGCCCCGTTCCAGCACGAGTATCGCGGCGGGTACTTCTCGTTCGCGCAGTGCCCCGTAGTATCGCAGGCTGTTCTCCACGACTACCACCTTGTCATCGGTACTGTGCACCAGCAGGGTAGGGGGGTGGTCCGACCTTAAATTTTCGTCCGTACTGTAATTCGCGATGAGTTTCTCCGTCGGCTCCGCTCCGAGTAGCTTCCGCTTCGAGCCCTCGTGGGCGATACCCTCCCGCATACTGATGACCGGGTAGACGAGCACGCTGGCGTTCGGTCGCAGCCCCGGCTCCGCGAGCTGGACCAGCGAGGAAGCCAGGTGCCCCCCCGCGCTGAAGCCCATGATCACTAGCTTGTCTTCCCCCACCTTCAGGCTGTTCATCAGCCGGCGGGCCTCCCGCAGTCCGGCCAGTCCATCGCGCTGGGAAAGGGGCACGTTATCGATTATCTCCCCTTCGTGGGGCAGGCGATAGGCTAGCACCATGCCGACGAAGCCATGTTCCGCCAGCCATTCCCCGATCCGTTCCCCTTCCTTGGTGATCGACAGATTACTGTAGCCCCCTCCCGGGCAAATGACCACGGCCCCCCGGGGCGGCTGCCTCGGCCTATACACCCGCAGATAGGGCCGTCCCACCCGGTGCATTCGATCTAAGCCCTGATCGTTGGGCCGCCTTTCGGTGGTCGTATCCCGTGTAAGGGGGACGTCCAGGTAGTGTACGGTCTGGGCGGCGGCGCGCAGGTGCAAAGTGAATAAGAATGAAATGAGAAGAAGGTGCCTCAATAGCGGTGTATACCAATTCATACTCCCCTCAATGTACCCAATCCATCCGACCCATCCCCAACCCCTAACGAGCGCAGCGAGTAGAGCCAGAAAAATCCGTGCCCCATCCGTGCAATAATCCGTGCCTAATCCATGGTAAAAAATCGAGCTTAGCGAGCAGAGCCGTCAACTAAACCGCACAAATCCGCGGTGCATCCCCCTCCCCCCCACGAATTCTCCCCCACCCCCCACGAATTCTAATTCACCGATACCCTGCGCGACGACCGCCCCGAAAATTGCGGTATCCACCAACGGATATCGCCATGAAATACGTCCTCCTCTTTCTCCTC
>CAZKPE010000149.1:0-9900 GCA_964554545.1 uncultured Lewinella sp. | reverse complement strand
TGACGGCGGTGGCGACCACGGTCATCAGCTTCCTGCCGGTCTTCACGATGGAGGCGGCGGAGGGCAAGCTCTTCCGGCCGCTGGCCTTTACGAAGACCTTTGCGCTGGTGGCGGCCATCTTCGTGTCGGTGGCCTTTTTGCCGGCATTGGCGCACCAGTTATTCGGGCTTAGACGATCGAAAAGCCGTCGGCCGGCAATTAACATCACGCTAGCCCTCCTCCTCACCTGGCTCCTGGCCGGTGCCTGGCAACCCCTGGGCTACGAAGAGGGCCGCCTGCTCAACTTCCTCTTCATCATTGGGGTGGCGGGGGGACTGATCACCTTCTTCTGGCTGATCATCCGGTTTTACGAGCACATTCTGCGCTTCCTCTTGCGGGCCAAGGCCCTGTTCCTCATCCTGATCGGGTTAGTCATGGTAGCCGGCTTCCAGGCCTACCGAAGTATGGGAGAGGAGTTCATGCCCGCCCTGGGGGAGGGGGCCTTTCTGCTTATGCCCACGGCCATGCCCCACGCCGGCGTAGAGGAGAACCTGAACAACCTACAGTTGCTGGATATGGCCGTCACCACCGTACCCGAGGTGGAGCTGGTCGTCGGCAAGGCCGGCCGGGCCAACAGCGCCCTGGACCCCGCGCCCCTGAGCATGTACGAAAACATGATCCAGTACAAGCCGGAGTATGCGGTGAATGAAAGGGGGGAAAGACAGCGATTTCGAATCGATGCGGATGGTGCATTTGCCCTCACCCCCGACCCCTCTCCGGGGGAGAGGGGGGAAGTTTATCCGGTAGACGCGGGCTTTCTTATTCCGGATGACGACGGAGAGTACTACCGTCAGTGGCGCGACCACATCCAAAGCCCCGACGACATCTGGGACGAGATCGTCGCCGCCGTAGACCAAATCCCCGGCGTCACCTCCGCCCCCAAGCTCCAGCCCATCGAAACCCGGCTGGTCATGCTGCAAACCGGGATGCGCGCCCCCATGGGCATCAAGGTGCGCGGCAACGACCTGCGCACCATCGAGGCCTTCGGACTGGAACTGGAGCGGGAACTCAAAAACGTGGACGGGGTGAAGGACGCCGCCGTCTACGCCGACCGTATCGTTGGCAAGCCCTACCTGCTGCTGGACGTGAAGCGTGACGCGGTGGCCCGCTACGGACTGGCCATCACCGACGTGCAGCGCCACATCCAGATCGCCGTGGGGGGCATGCCGATGACCACCACCGTAGAGGGCCGCGAGCGCTACGCCGTACGCCTCCGCTACCCCCGCGAACTACGCGACGACCCGGCCTCGCTGCGGCGCATCTTGGTGCCTGCTGGCGGGGGGCAGCAGATTCCGCTGGGTGAACTGGTCGACATCCGCTACGAGCAGGGGCCGCAGATGATCAAGTCCGAAGACGGCTTCCTGGTGGGCTACGTGCTCTTCGACCGGCTGCCCGGCTACAGCGAGGTGGAGGTGGTCGAGAACGCCCAGAACTACCTGTCATCCCTGACCCGTACCGGCGAACTGGAGGTACCGCCGGCCATCAGCTACCGCTTCGCGGGTAACTACGAGCAGCAAGTGCGGGCGGATGCTCGATTACGGCTGGTGCTACCCATTGCCCTGGCGTTGATCTTCCTGATCCTATACTTTCAGTTCCGCTCCACGACGACAGCGCTGATGGTCTTTAGTGGGGTGTTCGTCGCCTTTTCGGGGGGCTTCCTGTTATTGGCAAACTATGGCTACTTCGGCGAGAGCTACAATCTGAGCGTGGCGGTATGGGTCGGCTTCCTGGCCCTGTTCGGCATCGCGACCGACGACGGGGTGCTGGTGGCCACCTTCCTGCGCGACAGCTTCGGGCGCAACGAACCGACTACGGTCGCCGAAATTCGGGAAGCCGTGGTAGAAGGCGGACTACGTCGGGTGCGCCCCGCGATGATGACTACAGCTACTACCCTGCTGGCGCTGCTGCCGGTGCTGACCTCGGCGGGGCGGGGGTCGGATATTATGATCCCGATGGCCATACCCACTTTCGGGGGGATGCTGCTGCAGGTGGTGACCATGTTTACGGTGCCGGTGCTGTGGAGTTTGCGGGCGGAACTGAAAATTAAATGATTGGCGATATGCGATATTCGATTGGCGATTGGCGATTTACCGGGGATGCTCGCTGGCGCTCGTGGGGGGGAGACTGGTCGAGGCGTTGTACGCCGAGTCAGTTGGATACCAGGGATGCGTATCTATTACTGAATGGCTATGCTCGTAGCGTTTCTTTATTGAACCACGGATTTATTTACGGACTAGCCATAGGTGGGCTTGCGAGATCTGCGGCAACGAAAATAACCATCGCCCTACTCTTCATTACACTAGGGGCGGGGGCGCAGGTGCAAGCGCAATCCCTGGATTCTTTGAAAACGTTGCTGCGTGAGCATAATCCGGAGTTAGTTGCGCTCTCCTACGACTACCGGGCGGCCCTGGCGGTAAGTCCACAACTGACCCAACTGCCGGATATTCAAGTGGGGACAATGTTCGGCATCCGTCACGTTGAGACGCGGCTGGGACCGCAGATGCTCGGGGTGGGCGTCACCCAGATGCTGCCCTGGCCCGGAAAGCTCGCCGCCCTGGCTGCCGTTGCCGATGCCCGGGCCCGCCCCATCCTGGAGGAAGCCGCCGCCCGGCAACTGGAGTTGATCTATCTACTGGAGAGCACCTACTACCAACTGGTGGAAGCGGAGGCAAAAATCGAGGTGATACGGGAGTTCGAAGAGCTGTACCGCAGCCTGCGCCAGCTTGCCCTGAGCCGGGTAGCCAGTGGGCGGGGCAGCACAGTGAACGTGTACCGGGCCGAGTTGCGCCTTACGGCACTCGATCGTCAAGTTGCAGCCTTGCGCGCGAATCAGTCCGCCGGTTGGGCCGCTATTGAAGAGTTGGTTAATCAGGCCCTGCCCCGCGAGTTAGTCGTCCCCCCCGCCCCGCCGCCGGTCGTGCTACCCGCGGACCCGCCCTTCGACGATCACCCGCTGGTCCGCATCTTCCGCTTGCGGGAGGACATTTCCCGTCAGGAACTAGCCGTCGTTGATCTGGATGCCCGGCCGGAGTTGGGCGTAGGGCTGGATTACGTGATGATCGGTCGCCGCGATGATGCCGAGCCGGTCGGGAACGGCCGGGATGCCGTGATGGCGCGAGCCATGGTCCGCCTGCCCCTCGGCTCGCGCAAATTTTCCGCCCGGCGGCAGGAGGAGAGTCTCCGCATCCAGGCGCTGGGTGCCCGCCGCGAGGCGGCTACCGCCCGACTCTCCGCCGCCCTGGAGCAGGCCGACATCCGCCGGCGCGATGCCCTCGCCCAGTTGGACTTTCTAAACGAACAGACTGCCACCCTGACCGCCGCCCTGGAGATCGCCCGTACCGAGTACGCCAATCCCGGTAGCGACCGGGACCGCGGCTTCGACGAACTGATCGACCTCCAGGAACAGCTCATCGACTACCGACTGCGGGCCGCCGAGGCCAACCGAATCCGCTACACCCAGATCGCCGCCATCGATCGCTATCTCCCCCGCCGCTAACGCCTCCGACCATGAAACTACAGACGATTTTCTATCTCATATTTGCCCTGTTGCTGGGACTGTTCGCCGGCTACTTGCTGTTTGGCAACGCGGCACCGAACGAAGTGGCCGCACCGTCAGAAACGCATTCGCATTCCGGCGAGATCTGGACCTGCTCCATGCACCCCCAGATTCAGCGCGACGAGCCCGGAGACTGCCCCATCTGCGGCATGGACCTCATCCCCCTGGCCGCCGACGCCGGTGCCGACCCCACCGTACTGACGATGTCCGAAGCCGCCGTAGCCCTGGCCCGCGTACGCACCCTCCGCGTAGGCCTCCACCCCTCGACCCCTTCTGCCCCTGACACCCTACGTCTGACCGGTAGGCTGGCCGCCGATGAGCGCACCACCGCCGTAGAGGTGACCGAGTTCGGAGGGCGGATCGAGCGACTCTTCGTCAGTTTCGCCGGCGAGCGGGTGAGAGCTGGGCAGCGTATCGCTACCATCTATTCCCCCGACCTGGTAGTGGCCCAGGAAGAACTACTGCAAGCGCGGGGGCTATCGGCCATCGACAGCAGTCTGCGGCAGGCGGCCCGTACCAAGTTGCGCAACCTCAAGCTCACCCCCGAGCAGATCGCCGAACTCGAACGCACGGGCGAGGTCATCGAAACCTTCCCGGTCTACGCCGATCAGGCCGGCACCGTCCTGGAAATGAAGGCTGAGGTGGGGCAGTACCTGCCACCCGGCGGGGCCCTGTACACCTACACCGACCTGAGTAAATTATGGGCACTCTTCGATGCCTACGAGGACCAGCTGGCGGCCACTGACATCGGAGACCGCGTACGGTTCAGCGTCAACGGCCGGCCGGACGAAAGCTACACCGCCCGCGTCACCTTTATCGACCCCATCATCGACCCCCAAACGCGCACGGCGGCGGTGCGGGCCGAGGTGAACAATCGCGGGGGGGCGCTGAAGGCGGGGATGTTCATTCGGGGCACCCTCACCTCGGCAGACGAGCCGCTCCTTTCGTCGCGGAACTCGGCTGACGAGTTGACGGTCCCCACCAGCGCCGTCCTCTGGACCGGCGAGCGCAGCGTCGTCTACGTGGCCGTGGAGGACGCCGCCGTGCCCACCTACCAGTTCCGGGAGGTGCAGTTGGGCGAGCGTCTGGGGAATAGCTACCGCGTACTGGAGGGGCTCGAGGCCGGTGAGGAGGTCGTCACCCAGGGGGCCTTCCAGATCGATGCGGCCGCCCAATTGCGCAACCAGGCCAGTATGATGAAGCGGGACGTAATTATTGCGGGGCGGGAGGAAGAGGCCGTGACGGCCATGACTATACCCGACTACCGCGACGAGGCGCCCACCCCGTTCCAGGATCAGTTAGCTACACTAGCCCGGGCCTACCTACCGCTGAAGGACGCCATGGTAGCCAGCCGCCTCCCTAGCACTGAAATAGTAGCCAAGCTGCGCCAGGCCATTACCGCCGTCGACATGTCGCTCGTCGAAGACGAGGCGCACCTCTACTGGATGCAGCAGCTCCGGGCAATGGGCGATCACCTGACGGCACTGGCCAATACGGACACGGTGGACGAGGCCCGGCGCCAGTTCGGCTTTCTCTCCCAGGCGCTGATCAATTCGCTGACGGCCTTCGGGGTGGACGAGGCGCTCTACGTACAGCACTGCCCGATGGCCTTCGATAATGCGGGGGCCAACTGGGTGAGTGCCGACCCCGCCATCCGCAACCCCTACTTCGGTGACGCCATGCTGAGCTGTGGCTATACCCTCGATACCCTGGGCACCACATTACAATAGCACGATGGACAAACTGGAACTCTACATCGATAATATGGTCTGCAGTCGCTGCACCTTGACCGTACGGCGCATTGCCGACGAACTAGGTTGGCGTATTCACCGCCTCGAACTCGGACAACTGGCGGGTTGGCCGCCGCCGGGCATGCCGGAGCAGCAGGTCATGCAGCAACTTACGGAACGGCTCCGGGCGGTAGGCTTTCGGGTGCGGCGGGGCGCGGGTGGAATCAGTAGCCGGATCAAGGGACTCATCATCGAGTACGTATATGACGACAGTGCCGACGACCGGCTTACGCTGTCGGAACTGGTCAGTTCGAACCTTCAACAGAGCTACAGCCACCTAAGCCGGCTCTTCACGCGGCAGGAGGGGCGCACGATCAGCGAGTTCTACCGCATTCACCGTATGGAGCGGGGCAAGCAACTACTGGCCCATACCGATCAGCAGGTATCCACTATTGCCTACCGCCTGCACTACGGGAGTCTGGCCCGCTTCACGGCGGCCTTCAAGCGGGCTACCGGCCTCTCCCCCACCGAATTTCGGGAGCGGGGGGACTACCGGCCCGTGCCCCTTGACGAACTATAACCGTCACCGCATAATGTAGTAAGCATTAGCACATTATGACAAAGCACGGCGGCTTCGATCGGGTTATTGAACTAAACGATCTGATGAAGTTCCTCCCCCTATTCGCCGCCATATTCTGGCTAGGCTGCAACGAGCCGGCCAACACCGAGAACGCCACCGAGGTGGGCATCGACAGTCCGGCCGAGGTCGAGCAGGCCAGTGCCGATGAGCCAGACAGCTACGACGCCACATTTGCCGACGGCCTGACCGAGAAAGTATTCCATAACTACCTGCAACTGCGCACCGCCCTGGTGGAGTCCGACCCCGCCGGAGCCGCCCGCGCCGCCGGCAATATGGCCGAAACCCTTGAGGCTGACTACGGGGAGAGCGCCCGCCTGGCCCGCTCCATCGCCGATAGTGACGACCTGACCGTACAACGCCGTCACTTCGCCGAGCTGACCGAAGCGGTCGGTCCGCTGCTGACCGAAGGCGTTACCGGGGGCACTATCTATCGCCAGCACTGTCCGATGGCCTTCGACGGGGAGGGTGCGGACTGGTTCAGCGACGCCGAAGCCATCCGTAACCCCTACTACGGCGATAAGATGCTCACCTGCGGTCGGATCGAGGAGAAGATTTCCAAATAAACCTTGCACCCGCGCCCCGCCGCCCGCCCCCTTCACCCCCCGACCCCATATCCCCTTGCCCCCCTGATGTCCCCCTACCTCCGCTTCGCCCTGATGATGATCGTGTCCTTCGTTCTAATGTACGGCATCATGTTCTTCAATCTTGACGTGTTCGACCATGTCTACCTGAGCCCGACGCGTACCTATATGACCTTCTTGATGATCATGCCTATGATCCTGGTTATGATGGGCTTCATGTGGAGTATGTACAAGAACAAGACGCTCAACTACCTCATCATGGGCACCGCCGTGGTGGTCGGCGTACTGTGCTGGTTCGGTTTACGGCAGCAGGTATTCGTGGAGGACGTGCAGTGGATGAAGGCGATGATCCCCCATCACTCGGCGGCTATTATGGTGAGCGAAAAGGCGGAACTCAGCGACCCTGAGGCCCGCGCCCTGGCCGAGGAGATCATCGAGGCCCAGGAGCGGGAGATCGCCCAGATGAAGAAAATGATTTACCGCCTGGAACACGGGCGGGACGAAGACTAACCAAACCCGATTACCTATGAGTTTATCCGTATCCGTTAAAGACCAGTACAAAAGCTGCGTCGAATCCTGCCTGGAATGCCTCATCGACTGCAAGGTCTGCCTGGCGAAAATGGCCGGCATGAAGTCGATGAACGACTGCCCCTACTGCTGCATCCAGTGCATCGAGGTGCTGGAGGCCAGCATCGGCCTAATGGCCGCCGACAGCCAGTTCAGCAAGCAGCAGTGTAAGCTATGTGCCGAGGTCTGTGACTACTGCGCCAAGCTGTGCGCCGAGCACGACCACGAGCACTGCCAGCGCTGCGCCGAAAGCTGCCGTAAGTGCGCCGAGGAGTGCCGGAAGATGGCCGCGTAAACCGATCGCGCTTAACCGTTGGATGCTTTTGAAGCGTCCAACGGTTTTTTAAACCCCAAGAATTCTACCATCATGAAGTGGCTTCTATCCGCCGTCGTGCTCGTCTTCCTGATGCCACCGCTCGCCGCCCAGCAAGTTGGCGACGCTACCCGGAGCACGCTAGAATTAATCCCCGGCCAGACCGTCGATAAGGTGACCGGCCGGACCGTGACCTACCAGCTGTCGGTAGGCGACACCACCGTAAACTTCACCGGCAAGCCGACCCCGGCCCTGGCCACCAACGGCAGCATCCCCGCCCCCACCCTGCGCTTTACGGAGGGCGACTCGGCGCGTATCTACGTGACCAACCGCACCGAGGGCACCGTCTCTTTCCACTGGCACGGACTGCTACTACCCAACGAATACGACGGGGTGCCCCTACTGAACACCAGCCTGATCCGGCCGGGGGATACCTACATCGCTTCCTTTCCCATCATCCAGCACGGGACCTATTGGTATCACTCCCACACCGAGCTACAGGAGCAAAAGGGACTGTACGGCGCCATCGTAATCGAGCCCCGAGATGGAATGTCTACCCGCGAAAAGACTGTCGTCCTCTCCGATTTTACCACCCAGCGCCCCCACGAGGTGCTGCGGCAGGTCAAGAAACACACCGATTGGTACGCCATCAACCGCGGCGCCGTACAGAGCTACGGAAAGGCCCTCGTAACCGGCAACCTCGGCAAGCAGGTCTGGATGGAGTGGAACCGGATGCCGGGTATGGACTTGGCCGACCTTTACTACGACGCCTTCCTGGCTAACGGCGAACTGGCGACCGACTTCCCGGAGGCCGCTCCCGGAGAGAAAGTGCGGCTGCGTCTCGTTAATGGCTCGGCTTCCTCCCATTTCTGGCTGCACTATGCGGGCGGACCCCTGACGGTGGTAGCCGCGGACGGGATCGAGGTCGAGCCCGTAGCGGTCGATAAGCTACTCATCGCCACCGCCGAAACCTACGACGTGGAAGTGACCGTACCCACCGGCGGAGGGCGCTACGAGTTTCGTGCTACCTCCTGGGACCGTTACAAACACACCAGTATTTGGCTGGGTAAGGGCGAGGACCATCCCGCCACGCCCCTCGGCCCGATCGACTACTACGCCCTGACCGGCGAGATGCGCGACATGATGAAGATGATGCCCGACATGGTGATGGGCCGCGCCCCGACGGACATCCCCGAAACTCGGGTTTACGCCGCCGATAAAGCGCCCAGCTACCAGCAGATCCAGATGGATGCTATGATGAAAATGGGCATGGAAATGGACCATGGCCAAATGGACCACGGCAAGATGAGCCACGGCAAGATGGACCATAGCCAAATGGACCACGGTAAGACCATCAGGGCCAGCGAGGTAGACGGTATGCAAATGAATATGCCCATGGCGGGCAGTGGGGGCGCCGATCCCCTGGGCGTACAACTGACCGGCTACACCCAGTTGCGGAAGCGCTTCCCGGAGGAAACCTTCTTCGACTACACCATGCTGCGGGCCACCCAGCCGACCGCCCTGCCCGAAGACCGGCCGGTGCGCATCGTTCACCTTTACCTGGGCGGCAATATGTTGCGCTACGTCTGGATGATCAACAACGAGCCCCTCAGCCAAGCCGACAAGATCATGATCGAACGGGGGGAGAATGTCCGCTTCGTCTTCCACAACACGACCATGATGAGCCACCCGATGCACCTGCACGGCCACTTCTTCCGGGTCATCAACGACCAGGGGGATTACGCGCCGCTGAAGCACACCGTGAACGTGGCCCCGATGGAAACCACCATCATCGAATTTGCCGCTACGGAGGATAAGGACTGGTTCTTTCACTGCCATCTGCTCTACCACATGATGTCGGGCATGGCGCGCATCATCGGCTACGAGGGCAGTACCGACTTACTGATCGCCGACCGGGTCGACTACGACAAGTTCGCCATGGAGGACCGGCAGTACTACGGCATGGCTAACCTGAGCGCCCAGTCGAACGGGGTGTGGGCCGACTTTGGCTACTTCAACACCTACAATGAGTTCATGCTGGAGGGGGAGGCCGACTACGCCGGCAACTTCGAGGCCGAAACCAAGGCCATGCGCTACCTCGACCCCAAGCAGTTCGTGGCGCCCTACGTCGGCCTGGAAGTCGAGGGCGAGCGGGTGATGAAGGAAGAGAGTGGCACCGAAACCACCGAAACCGAAGTATCCGCCCTGCTGGGTATCCGCTACTTCCTGCCCATGATGATCTGGTCGGACCTGCGGGTGGACCACCGCGGGCAGTTCGAACTGCAGCTGGAACGGGAAGACATTCCACTGACCAACCGCTGGCGTGCCTCGGCCGGGGGACGCTACAACTTCAGCTCCGAAAGCTATGAATACACCCTCGGCACGAGCTACCTGCTGGGGCAGTACTGGGGCGTATCGGCCAAATACGATAGTGACTATGGTCTGGGTGCGGGCCTGCAACTCATGTGGTGATG
>CAZKPE010000148.1:0-9982 GCA_964554545.1 uncultured Lewinella sp. | reverse complement strand
CTGCTGCTCTTCGCGCTTCCCGGCATCTGGCTGATAGCTTCGCTGGGCGTTCACCGCCTGGTGGAGGCATTTCCCATGGTGAAGTGGCCGCTACTTAGCCTGCTTTTGATTGGTGTATCCAGTACGAAAATCTGGCAGTATGCCATTCACCCACAGCGATTTAGCGATGATCGGAAACTGGCCTTTCGGGTTGCCAACAGTGATTTGCCGGTGCGGCTCGACGGTCTCGCGTTTCCGACCATCGACTATTACGCACGCATCCATCCGCATACCCGGTTTGAGTTGAAAATCCAAAGGAATGGGGAAAAGGGAAGCTACCGCAAATTCTTCACCGTTATGACGGCACCTTCCGTACGGGAGGCCGTGCGTCGGGAGAAAATGAGGGCGGCGGAGCGCGGGTGCAAAGTGGAACGGGAAAACCTTTACCGTGCGACCATTCTGACGGTCAGATGTCCCGAACCGAATTCCGATCCGTGACGACTTCGACCAACTCGCGTAGGAACTGAACCTGACCGGCTGAAAGACTGCTTTTCAGCGCATCCTTAATGGTCAGAAAAGTGCCCGTTTCAATTTCTTTTAGCCGCTCCTTGAGTTCCCCGGCATCCTCGTACAGCATTTGCTTCAGGCTGGGAATTTCGTGCCAGTCCCCCTCCACGGCAACGGCTTCTTCGCGGTCCGCTGCGGGTTCCAGGGAAATGAGATCGGGCCGGTCCAGATCCAGGTCGCCCTCGGGGAGGCCCCAGTCATCCGAATGGCGCGTGAGAAAGACCTCCAAACCCCGTTCGCGGAAGCGATAGATGATTAAGCGGGCTTTTTTACGTAGTCCCATAAGAATTGGTATAATCGCGGTCGGTGGTCGGGGCGTGAGAATAAAGATACAACGAAGCCGCCGCCTCTATCGTTATTCGCCCATATAACTACCGTAATGAAGTATTTGTTTCTCTTTTTTCTGTCCTTCCCCCTGGCCCTCGCCGCCCAATCTGACACCACGGAACTCCGCGGGGCCTGGCGCACGACCTACCCGGGCCCGGATGACAGCCACAACACCCTCACCATGACGATCGCCGACGGCTACTTCGTGATGACGGCCTTCAACGAGCTCGATGGCACCTTCCTGGCCACCCTGGGGGGAAGCTACGAGGCGGACGAAGACTCCTTTAATGTCACCTACGAGTTTGATTCCTCGGATTCGGCGAACGTCGGACAGACCAAGGAGATTCCCTACATCCTTTCCGGTAATTTACTGCTCTTCAATGGCGACAAAGCCTGGACCCGTGTCGACGCGGGCGATAGCGATCTGACCGGCGCCTGGGTCATCACCGGCCGGCGGGTTGACGGAGAACTGCGGGAAATGGGCGATCGTGGTCCCCGCAAAACCATGAAGATCCTCTCCGGTGACCGCTTCCAATGGATCGCCTACAACACCGAGACGGCCGAAATGAATGGCACCGGCGGCGGTACCTTCTCCACGGTCAGCGACACCTATACGGAGACGATCCAGTTCTTCAGCCGCGATGCCTCCCGAGTTGGGGCGGAACTCAGTTTCAACTACCAGCTGAAAGATGGCAACTGGCACCATTCCGGGCGCAGCAGCAAGGGAGATCCGATCTATGAGGTATGGTCCCCGCGGGAGTAGCCCCAGCAAGACTCGAACTTGCATTTTCGGTTTAGGAAACCAACGTTCTATCCCTTGAACTATGGGGCTGCCTCGTGGCGGGCGGCAAATATACAGCCTAGAGCTCTTCCTGGGGGACGAAGTTGAGGGCCGCCCCATTGATGCAGTACCGCAGGCCGGTCGGTTCCGGGCCGTCGGGAAAAATGTGGCCCTGGTGGCCCCCGCAGCGGGCGCAGCTCACTTCCACCCGGCGCATACCGTAGCGGTTGTCGACATCCTGCTGCACGTAGGCTTCGTTGATCGGCGCGTAGAAGCTCGGCCAACCCGTTCCGGACTTGAACTTGGTCTCACTGCTGAAAAGCGGCAGCCCGCACGCGCGACAGGCAAATACGCCGGCCTCCTTCACGTCATTAAGCGGACTGGTGAAGCTGCGTTCCGTTCCGTCTTCCCGGAGGATATCGTACTCCTGATCGGTCAGTATCTCCCGCCAGTAGTCTTCGGTGGAGTCGATTTTATTGACTTGGCCTTCTACGGCCGGGGGGTCGTAGCGGTAGTCGGGGAGTTGGGATGCAACGTTTGCGCTGGCCTCGGAAGTGGATACCGTGGTCTGATTCGTGGAGTTACAGCCGAAAAAACAGGTGATCAACCCCAGGATGAAGATTCGCATAAGAACAATTTATCTATGCAACGTAGCACCTATACGGTTGGGTTTACCCACCGGGGTCCGCACTTCGTCAATAATTATACCACGCGGATCGGTAGTCGAATCCACTCCCGGTCCGGAGCAAGTACATTTGCTCGAACAACCCATTATCCCAGACGTATACGCAGCATGAAAGTAACCCATTTGACCGTCGCGAAAGGCGATGGAATCGGCCCCGAGATCATGCAGGCCGTCCTTGACATCTTCGAAGCAGCCAACGTTCCCCTTACCTACGACTACGTCGACATCGGCGAAAAAGTCTACCGCGGCGGGAACACGAGTGGAATAACCGCCGAAGCCTGGGACAGCATCCGCAGCAATAAGGTCTTCTTCAAGGCCCCGATCACCACACCCCAGGGAGGCGGCTACAAAAGCCTTAACGTCACCCTCCGCAAAACCCTGGGCCTTTACGCCAACGTGCGGCCCTGTAAAAGTTTTCACCCCTTCATCGCGACCAAGCATCCGGATATGGACGTGGTCATCATCCGCGAAAACGAAGAGGACCTCTACGCCGGCATCGAGCACCGGCAGACGGCCGAGGTGACCCAGTGCCTGAAGCTCATCACCCGCCCGGGCTGTGAGCGCATCGTCCGCTATGCGTTCGAGTACGCCCGCCTTTACAAGCGCAAAAAGGTGACCTGCTTCGTGAAGGACAACATCATGAAGATCACCGACGGGCTGTTCCACGACACCTTCAAGGAGATCGCAAAGGAGTACCCCCAGATCGAATCGGAAAGCCGCATCATCGACATCGCGGCCGCCCGACTGGCGGATACGCCGGAGATGTTTGACGTGGTGGTCACCTCTAACCTCTACGGGGATATCATTTCCGACATCGCCGCCCAAATCAGTGGCTCGGTCGGGCTGGCGGGCTCGGCCAACATCGGTCAGGAAGTTTCCATGTTCGAGGCTATTCACGGATCGGCTCCGGACATCGCCGGGCAAAATATCGCCAACCCCTCCGGCCTCCTACGCGCCGGCATCATGATGCTCACCCATATCGGCCTGCCGAAGTACGCCGAGACGATCAAGAACGCCTGGGCCCGCACGATCGAAGACGGCATCCACACCCCCGACATCTACAAAGAAGGGTTCAGCAAAAAACGGGTCGGCACCGCGGAGTTCGCCCAGTCGGTCATTGAGCGACTCGGGCAGACCCCCGAAACACTGGAGCCGGTCAGCTACCGTGAAGACGTAGAGATCAACCTGCCCCCCTACGTGCGCCGCGAAAAGGAGGACAAAGTACTGCAGGGTGTCGATGCCTTTATCGACTGGACGGGTAAGAACCCGGATGAGCTGGCCGAAAAGATCAAACCACTGAGCCAAAACCTGAAACTGCTCATGATCACCAACCGGGGCGTCAAGGTATGGCCCGATGGCTTCTCAGAAACCTTCTGCACCGACCACTGGCGCTGCCGCTATGAAACCACCGGAGAGCGGGCGCAGCGAAAGGACATCATCGATCTGCTACAGGCTGCCCTGGACGCGGATGTCGATATCATCAAAACCGAAAACCTCTACACCTTCGACGGAGAGCGGGGCTACTCCCTGGGTCAGGGACAATAGGTATATTAACGACCAGCAATAAACCCGTGATATTATGCCAAAGCAGTATGAAAAACTTTTAGAAGGCAACCGCGCCTGGGTCAAGAACGTGTCCCGCTACGAACCCGAATTCTTCGAGGGTATGTCGGAAGGGCAGCACCCGCCCTACCTCTGGATCGGATGCGCCGACAGCCGGGTGCCCGCCGAGGAGATCACCCAGTCGCTGCCGGGCTCCATTTTCGTACAGCGCAATGTGGCCAATCTGGTCGTGCATACCGACTACAACCTACTCAGCGTGGTGAACTACGCCGTCAAGGCGCTCAAGATTCAGCACATCATCATCTGCGGCCACTACGGTTGCGGGGGCATCAAGGCCGCGATGAGCAATACCTCCTACGGGCTGCTGGACAACTGGCTGGCGCACATTAAGGACGTCTACCAGGCCAACAAAACGGAACTGGATGACATCAATGAGGAGGACGACCGCTGGAAACGCTTCGTGGAACTCAACGTCAAAGAGCAGGTGGAGAATATGGCCAAACTATCTTTCATCCAGGAAGAGTGGAAGGAGGGGGAGTTTCCCTACATCCATGGCTGGGTTTTCAACATCGAGAACGGTGAGATCATCGACCTGGATATGAGCATCAACAATGCCGATAGCCTGGATAAGGTGTACCGCTTCGACTAGCATCCGTTACCTTCGCGGCTCCTAACCGAGCTACGATATGAATACCGATTTTCTGGGCCGCCTCGGCCTGACCGACGATAATGACGGCAGCAGCAGCGGCCAGCAAGGACTGCACAACCCCGATGACCACATCGAGAGCTACTCGCCCGTAGACGGCAAGCTCATCGGCCGCGTCAGCACGACTACCCGCGAGCAGTACGACCAGATCGTCGAGCAGGCGGAAGAAGCCTTCGCCCACTGGCGCATGGTGCCCGCTCCCCAGCGAGGTGAGATCGTGCGTCAGTACGGAGAGGCCCTGCGCCGCCATAAGGACGACCTCGGCCGTTTGGTCAGCTACGAGATGGGTAAAAGCCTGACCGAAGGCTGGGGTGAGGTGCAGGAGATGATCGATATCTGCGACTTCGCCGTGGGGCTGAGCCGGCAACTGTACGGACTCACCATGCACTCCGAGCGCCCCCTGCACCGGATGTACGAGCAGTATCACCCGCTCGGTATCGTCGGCATCATCTCTGCCTTCAACTTCCCGGTGGCCGTATGGTCCTGGAACAGCATGATCGCCCTGGTCTGTGGCGATGTCACCATCTGGAAGCCCAGCGAGAAGGCCCCCCTCTGCGGTGTGGCATGTCAAAATATTTGGGCACAGGTTGCCAAATCCAATGACCTGCCCGAAGGTATCAGCAGCCTGATCAACGGCGACTACACCGTCGGTAAGTTCATGACCGAAGATGGGCGTATCCCCCTCGTCTCCGCTACCGGATCGACCCGGATGGGCAAGCAGGTCGCCCAGACCGTCGGTGCCCGCCTCGGTAAGACGCTGCTGGAACTCGGCGGCAACAATGCCATGATCATCACTCCCTCGGCCGATATGGACCTGGTGCTCACCGGGGCGCTTTTTGGAGCCGTCGGTACCTGTGGCCAGCGTTGCACCTCCACCCGTCGCCTGATCGTGCACGAAGACCGCTACGAGGAAGTGCGAGACAAACTCGCCGCCGCCTACGGTCAGCTCAGCATCGGCGATCCGCTCGATCAGAATAACCACGTCGGTCCCCTCATCGACGAGGACGCCGTACGGATGTACCTAGATGCCATTGAGGGCATTAAAGCGGAAGGCGGAACGATGATCGTGGAAGGTGGCCGCCTGGAAGGTAAAGGGTCCGACTGCTACGTCAAGCCCTGTATGGCGGAGGTGAAGTCGGACAGCCAAATGGCGCAAAAGGAAACCTTCGCCCCCATCCTCTACCTGATGAAGTACCGCGACCTGGACGAAGCTATCGCCATCCAGAATAGCGTACCCCAGGGGCTGAGCTCGGCCATCATGACCACCAATATGCGCGACAGTGAGCGCTTCCTGAGCGAGGCCGGTAGCGACTGCGGCATCGCCAACGTCAACATCGGTACCAGCGGAGCCGAAATCGGTGGTGCTTTCGGCGGAGAGAAGGAAACCGGCGGTGGCCGCGAATCCGGCTCCGATAGCTGGAAAGCTTACATGCGCCGGCAAACCAATACCATCAACTACTCCACCGAACTACCCCTGGCCCAGGGCATCACCTTCGACATCCAACCCATTTGATCATGCGCTACCATTTAGTATCGGGGGGCTGCGGCTTCGTGGGTCGGAATATGGTGAAGCGACTCTACGCGACCACCCCGGATACCATCATTTTCGTTGATAACCTTAGCGTGGGTACCCATCCTTCTACCTGGTTGTCCTCACCGCACCTGCGCACCGCCGCCCAACTGGAAATATACGGGGACGATGAACGCTTGCTGTTCCTGCACCAGGACTTCCGCAAGTTCCTGCGTGACATTATCGCCGACCCGGACTACATCAAAACCCACTACGCGCCGGACTTCGAACGCTTCAGCGATGTATTCCACTTCGCGGCCATCGTTGGCGGGCGGGCAACGATCGAAGGGGACCCCATGAAGGTGGCCCTGGATCTGAGTATCGACGCCGAGTTCTTTTACTGGGTCACCCGCCACAAACCGGAGCGGGTACTCTATCCTTCCAGTTCCGCCGCCTACCCCATCGACCTGCAGACGGAAGGGGATGCGATTGCCCTGGCCGAGTCGGACATCGACTTCAAAAACATGGGGGAGCCGGACATGACCTACGGCTGGTCGAAGCTCACCGGCGAGTTCCTGGCCAAGGTAGCCGCCGAGCACTACGACCTGTCGGTGACCGTTATCCGCCCCTTCTCCGGCTACGGCGAGGACCAGGACCTGACCTACCCCGTGCCGGCCATCGCCGCCCGCATTGCCCGCCGCGAGGATCCGGTGGAAGTATGGGGCACGGGTCGGCAGGGCCGCGACTTCGTCCACATCGACGACGTACTCGACTGCATTCTCTGGGCCATGGACCGGGTTACCGACGGCTCGGCGATCAACATCGGGCGGGGCGAATTGCTCAGCTTTATCGAGATCATCCAAACCCTCTGTGAGATCGAAGGCTACGATCCCGAGATCAAGCAGCTACTGGATAAGCCGGTGGGCGTATTTAGCCGCTACAGCAATATGGATAAGGTGCACGATATGGGTTGGAAAGCTAAGATCAGTGTGAGAGAGGGGATGCGGCGCGTTCTCGAAGCGCAAAAGCAAGGATGATGCGTGTTGTTTGCTTTGGTCCGGGGCCGAAATTCAAAGGAGGTATTAGTAACTATAATACCAGCCTCGCTAAGGCGCTTGATCGCCGTGGTTATTGTGAGGTTTATATAATAAGTTGGACACAGCAGTACCCGGCCATCATCCCCCGGGAGTTTGTAGATAAGACGAGTAAAGTAGATTTACTGGCCGGCACCAACATCAAAGTACAGTACCTAACAAACTACAACAATCCCCTATCCTGGTGGGAGACGGTTCGTCAGATCATTGCACTACAACCCGATAAGGTCATCTTCCAGTGGGCAATCGCCATTCAGGGGCTACCCCTGGGGTGGATCGCGCGGCAATTGAAGAAAAAGAGTAATGCAGAGATCATTTTCGATCTGCACTTCGTCATCCAGAAGGAAAATTCCAGTCTGGATCGGCAACTTACGCGGTATGGCATCAGGCCGACGGATACCTACATTGCCCATGCCTATAAGACGGTAGATGAACTGCGTGCTTTGTACCCCGGACGGGCCTTTCATGTCAATGAGACGGGGGCGCGGTCGCAGGTGCCGGGTACTACGGACGTGATAAAATTATATCACCCGGTCTATGATCTCTTCGAGCCGCGGCCGGACTTTGACGTACAGGCATTTAAGCGGGAACACGGATTACGGGAGCATGTATTCCTATTTTTCGGCTTTATCCGAAAATATAAGGGACTGCATAACGTCATCCGCGCCTTCGCCCGGGTCGCCGATAAGCGGGATGACGTAAGTCTCATCATCTGCGGGGAGTCGTTCTGGGATACTCTCCAAAGCAATAAATGGAGTACGAAGATTAAAAACGCGGTATTCGGACTTGCAAAAAAGATATTCTTGTCCAAATTGGATGACGAGCGAGAATACCGTCCACTACAATTACTGGATGAACTGGACATCCGCGACCGAGTACTCGTGAAAAATGAGTTTGTCGCTAACGAGGAAGTTCATAAGTATTTCCAGGCCAGTGACGTAGTGGTGCTATTCTACAGCTACGCGACCCCCTCCGGCGTCGAGAGCATCAGCTATAATTTTGAATTACCGGCCGTAGCTACCCGGGTCGGTCATTTTCCCGAGACTATCCGTGACGGCTACAATGGCTACCTAGCCGAGCCTGACGATATCGCCGATATGGCGCGGCAGTTGGAGCGGAGTATTGATGAGCCCATAGCGCGGGAGAATGTGCGGGCTACTACGGAGGATATGAGTTGGGACATTTATGCAGCGGCGATAGTGCTGGATTAAGGAGCTGTCGGAATATATTCGGGCGCTATTGCCTTTGCTATCGCAATTTATGAATCGCCCAATATACGCGCCCCGTCAACCCTTCTAACGGCGGGCTGCGGGGCGCTGCTCATTGGGCGGGAAGAGAATTTGCATTAGTGTCCAAATAATTCAATGCTAGGAGAACTAAGGGGCATGTGATAAACGTGAACCTTTGATGATCCACTAGGACTTTTCACCTCTCTTTCGGTAAAATTTTTGTGTTGCTCGTAGAGTAGTGACAAAGTTTCACAAGACTGATCTATGACTAGTCTAGCTGCGCTCCACCTATCATAAAATCTTGTCGGATCTATGACAGACATCTGCTCAAGCAAATCTTTATCCGGGCGGTATTCTACATCTATAGCTACTATAGGATTATTCGAACTTTGAGATAACAAGCTATCAAGGTTTTCGGCTTTAGAAGGTATAAAGAATGGGCTCAAAGGAACATTCCTGAAAACCGGATGCATACCATAATATATATAGAAACCTTCCACCGTACAATTTGATTTGACATTTCTACTCAAACCATTCTTATCTATACTATGGCAGTCTGATACACTAAGCATAATTAGATAGATACAGGATATTGCACTAATCTTTGACATCATATTGATATTGTTTAGAAGCTTTATCCATGTTTTCGACGTCGTAATTCATAACTCCATTCTCCCTGTCAATAATGAATGTAGCTTGGTTGTTAAGCATGGCAGCCTTCGCCATCTCAACCAATCCCCTATACGCATTACTGTTTGAAGGCATAGTTCTAGTACCAAGTATATCATTTTCATAACCTTCATCTATGCCATTGGCATATTCGGTTCTGCTATCCCCTTGATTAACTACATCTGTCCAGTATCGATCTGCCAGCCCTATTACGTGAAGAAATTCGTGCGGCATGACAGTTTTCTCCCATTCCAAACTTTCATTTCCAGAGTACAGTAGTTGGTTTGTTGGACTTATTTTTATATCTGCTTTGTTTTCTTCTTTATCATAATTTACGATTTCCGTTTTATCAAACAGCCCTGTTGAATGCGGTAAGGTTTCATCCAGCTTTAAAGTGTTGTAACCAGATTCAATAAGAGGACTTTCGCGAGCTAGCGATAGATCAAACCGAATAATAAAATTGTCTTCCCCGTCCGTGTATTCCAGTTCTATTTGGTTTAGCACTTCACAAAAGTTTAGTTGTAAAGCATCCATTTGGGCATCAGTAATTTCCTCGCCCACTCTTATTGAGGAGGTAATAGTTAAGATAGTATTGCCCTGCTCATCCTGAGTAATCTTTACAATTGCGTCTTTACCATCAGGATCGATAAAAACTGTTGGGTTGTTTTCATAAGCTTGATATGGAGAAAGGCTTACGTTGAAATTTGTTAATGGATCAATACTAAAAAATCTACCTAGTAAGGGATTGTACATCCTAGCTCCAAAATCATAAGCGGTGGTATTCTCTCCCCACTCCCCGCTGTCGTCGATCTCCTTTCCATTAAAGGCGTAACGGTACTCCATCACTCCCCCCCATAAGCCAGCCGCCCATC
>CAZKPE010000147.1:6718-10037 GCA_964554545.1 uncultured Lewinella sp. | reverse complement strand
AGTTGCGGATCACCCCGGCATTCTGCCGTACCCGCTCGCCGGTCACCGGCACCTCTACGGGAATGACGGCATTCTTCGTATCGCGGATGTAGTAGTCGGCCTCCACGGTCACCTTACCCTGAAAGAGCTCGGCGTTCAACCCGAGGTTGATCTCCTCCACCACTTCCCAGGCCAGGGAGCTAAATACGGTTCCGGTCTGCACCCCGCTTACCTGCCGGTTCCCCAGGGAGGTGTTTACCAGAGTGATCGACTGCAGGCGGTCGTCGGCGGGGATCTGATCGTTGCCCAGTTCCCCCCAGCTGCCGCGCAATTTCAGGTAGTCGATGAAGGGCAGGTCGAAGAAGGACTCTTCGGAGAGCACCCAGCCGGCCCCTACGGTGGGAAAGTAGCCCCAGGTCTCCCGGTACTTGTTGCTGCCGTCGGCCCGGAAGGTACCGTAGAGCAGGTAGCGGTTATTGAAGTTGTAGGCCAGACGGGTGAAGTACGACTGCCCGTAGAGCCGCGCGGCCCCACCGCCGACGCTACCCTGATTAATGTTCTCGTCGGGCACCTGATCCAGGAACCAGGAGGAGGGCGACTGTACCGGAAAGCCCTCGCCCGTCGCCCGCAGGAACTCGAAGCGCTCGTCGCGGTAGGAGCTTCCGAGCAGGACGGTCAGGTTGTGCCCCCCGTAGCTGTCCTCGTAGGTCAGCAGGTTATCCCAGATCTGGTTGTAGGACTGGTTGCTGTTGCGGGTGATGGAGGAGATGTCCCGCTGAAAGTCATTCCCGATGAAATAGGGGAAGTTGAGGTTGCGGTCGTTGATGCTGGTGAAGGAGCTATTGTAGGCCGACTTGAAGGTCAGCTTCTCCGGCAGCAGATTGAACTCGACGTAAAAGTTGCCCAGCAGCTTTCGGATCTCCCGCTCGTTGGTATTGTACAGGGTGATCGCCAGCGGATTCTGCCCGCCCCGATAGCCGAGGTCCTGGGCGTTGGAGAGCATCGTCACCGTATCGGCGCTCATCGGGTCAAAGACGGGCATGATCGGCACGGCGTAGTAGGCCGAGAACCAAGCACCGTTCTCCGGCAGGGTCTGGTTGGCATTGCTCACGATGACGTTACCGCCGATGCTGAACCAGTCCGTCGCCTTGAAGTCGACCTTCGACCGCAGGTTGAAGCGCTCGTACTCGTTCGGCATGTCCAGGATACCCTCCTGGTCGAAGTAGTTGACACCCACCGCATAGGCGGCACGGGCACTGCCCCCGGTCACGTCCACGCTATGGCTCTGAATGGGTCCGTCGCGCAGAATGGCCTCGTACCAGTCGGTGTTGACGTCCGGCACGTTGGGATTAATGCGACTGCGGCCGTAGCGCTGGAAGGCGTTCTGGATGAAGGTGGCGTCGGCCTCCGAACCACTCTCCAGTGCCATGCGCGTGAACTGTTCGGCGTTGGCCATTTTCACGACGTTCTGCGCCCGCTGAACGCCGTAGTAGCCGTTGTAGGTGATGCGGGCGGGCTGATCGAACTTCCCCGAGCGGGTTTCGATGAGGATTACCCCGTTCGCGGCCCGCACCCCGTAGATGGCGGCGGCCGAGGCATCCTTCAGCACGGATACGCTCTTGACGTCGGCCGCGCTCAGGAAGTCGATATTATCGAAGAACATTCCGTCGACCACATAGAGCGGTGCCTCGGTGTTATTGCCGGGAAAGGAGCCCACCCCCCGCACCCGCACCTGGGGCGAGGCTCCGGGCGCACCGGCGCTTACGATCTGCAGCCCCGGCACCCGACCCTGTAGCGACTGGGTCACCACCGCCGCCGGCGTGCGCTCGATCTCTTCGTCGGAAATGGTGGTGATGGCCGACGTCAGGTCGCGCGACCGCTGGGTACCGTAGCCTACCACGACCACCTCGTCGAGCAGGGCCGTCGCCGAGCCGAGTTCGAAGATCAGGTCAGTCTGAGTAGTCAGGGCGTAGCGCTGGGTCTCGTAGCCAGTATAGGAGATTTCGAGGGTATCGCCCACCTCACCAGTGATCTCGAAGCGGCCGTCCAGGTCGGTGACCGTCCCGGCTCCGCTGGCCTGATTCACGACGTACACCCCGATCAGGGGCGCCGAGCCGTCGAGTTCGCTGACGGTACCGGTATAGACCGACTGTCCGGTCAGGGTAGCTACCCCCGTCAGCAGTACGATGAGGGTGAGGAGTTGATGTAGTTTCATGTAGCACGAATCGAGTAAGCAAAGCGAAACGAAAACTGAACCCCTAGAGTACATTCCCTGCTGGGGCGGGTCCGGTTTTCGGGGGCATAAAGATACAACCCCCGGGGTAGCGGGCGTAAAACAATCTAGCGTTTTGTCTGGATTCCCTACAACTTAGTCCCCCAATAAGTAGCGCTCCCTAAAGATTCCCCCTTCCGCCACCCGCCGGATAAACCGCAGCGTCTCCCCGTAGTCCCGGTGAAAATACCGACCCGCGATCTCGTGCCCCGCTCCCTCGTGCTGGTAAAGCGCGTAGCTACCCGCCCCCAACGCATCCAGCCGGTCGGCCAGCGCTCCTGCCCCGAACAGCATCAGCCAGCCGGAAGCGTCGGGCGCACAGCGGTGGTGCGGCCCCGCCCCGTAGGGTACCAGCGGGTCGTCGGTACCGTGAAAGAGCAGCAGCGGTACCACCGTTTCTTCCGTCACCAAATGAGTGGACACCAGCGCCCCCGCCCCCGAGATCACCCCGGCGAAGCGCATATCTCCCAGCCCGTGGTCGATCATTCGCATGGCTTCCCGATCGTAAAAAGCGGCGTGCAATACGGCTTCGGCCCCGGCGCTGCTACCCGCCAGGAATACCCGTTGTGGTGCATTAGCCAACGGTGATTCCGATCCCGTCAGGTAAGCCGTCGCGGCCCAGACCTCGTTCGCCGCCAGTTGCAGGGTCTTCAGCTTTTCGGTCAGGATGCCATCGCAGCTCCAGTCGCCCGTCCGCCCCCGCATACTCAGGGTATAGCTGATCGAGGCACAGGATACCCCCTCCGCCTGCAGGTAGGTGCACAGGTCACGCCCACCCTCGCGGGTACCGCCCGAAAAGCCCCCGCCGTGCACGAATATCATCAAATCCTCACTCCCGTCCGCGGCCCGGTACAGATCGAGCTCTAGTCCCTCAAAGTACGTATGCGTAGTCACATTTTGCCCAAAGGACACAACGGGAAAAAGTAGCAGGAAACAGTAGAGCAGTCGGTTCATGGGCGGCGGCGCGCAGGTGCGGCGTGAATCGGCAAATCGAAACCCAAAATAGGCACCCCCGGGAGAACGCCCCGACGAGCGAAGCGAGCATCCACATGCGGCAGCCAAATCGCC
>CAZKPE010000147.1:0-6618 GCA_964554545.1 uncultured Lewinella sp. | reverse complement strand
CCCCCCGAACCTAAACCCTAACTTGCATCGTTCATTCTGCGATTATGCTCGGACAAACGCTCAAACAATCCCAGCTCCAGAAGCTCAGCCCCCGGCAGATCCAACTGATGCAACTCATGCAACTGCCGCTGTACGAACTGGAGCAGCGCATCAAGGAAGAGCTGGAACGAAATCCCACCCTGGAGGAAGCCCCGCCCGAAGCCCCCGACCGCGATGCCCAGGAGCCCGAAGCGGAGCACGACGACCCCTTCGAAATGGAGGAGCTCTTCCAGCAGTACATCGACGACGACCCCACCAACTACCAGCAAACCGCCGGGGCCAGCGATGAGCCCTACGACGCCCCCGGCAGCTACACGGCTGACGAAAACACCTTCTTCGAATACCTCGAAGGTCAACTGGCCAACCTGGAGTTCGACTCCCCCCTCGACCGCACCATCGCCCTGCAGATCATCGGCAACCTCGACGACGATGGCTACCTCCAGCGGCTACCCACCGCCATCGCCGACGACCTGCTGATCAATTATGACATCGAGGTATCCACCACCCGTATCAAGGAAGTCCTGCGCACCGTACAGTCCCTCGACCCGCCCGGACTGGCCGCCCGCAACCTCCGCGAATGCCTGCTGCTGCAGCTCAACCGCAAGGTCGACGACGGGGAGGAATTGGACGACCACACCTTCGCCGACCTCATCCTGGCCCAGACCGTCGTTCGCGACCACTTCGAGTTGTTCAGCAAAAAGCACTATGACAAGCTAAAGGAAAAGCTGGAAGTCGACGAAGACGAACTGCGCGACGCCCTCGGTGAGATCCTCAAGCTCAACCCCAAGCCCGCCTCCGGGCTCACCGGCCGGGCCGGGGGGCGAGCCGCCCGCGTGGTCGTTCCCGATTTTCTGGTCACCGTTCAGGACGGCGAACTCAAACTCAGTCTCACCGCCCGCAACGCCCCCGACCTCAAGATCAACGACTACTACCAGCGGCAACTCGCCGACTACCGCCGCAAGCAGAAAGAAAGCGGAAAACTCACCACCGCCCAGAAGCAGGCGGCCGGCTTCATCCGCAAGAATATCGACTCCGCCGGCTGGTTCATCGAGGCCATCCAGCAGCGGCAGCAGACCCTCTACTCCGTCATGTGGGCCATCGTGCGCTACCAGGAGCAGTTCTTCCGGACCGGGGACATCAAGACCCTACGGCCGATGATCCTCAAGGACATCGCCGGCCCCACCGAGCTCGACATCAGTACCGTGAGCCGAGTAGTGAACTCGAAGTTCGTTCAGACCGATTTCGGCACCTTCAGCCTCCGGGAGTTCTTCAGCGAGGGCATGACCAACGAGCAGGGAGAAGAGGTCAGCACCACCCAGGTCAAGAAGGTGCTCGGTGAGATCATCGCCGCCGAAGACAAGCGCAAACCCCTCAATGATTCCAAGCTCCAGCGGGCCCTCAAGGATGCCGGCTACGAAATCGCCCGCCGCACCGTGGCCAAGTACCGCGAGCAACTGGGCTTACCCGTGGCCCGCCTGCGCAAAGAGCTTTAAACCAACATCCCACCGCGCCGCGCCGTACTATTGCTTTCTACTAACGCGAATTTCATGTCCCATTCTTCCGAATCCGTCGTCCATAATTCCGATAAATCCCGCTTCGAGGTCGTCAGCGGCTCCCAGACCTCCAAGCTGATCTACCAGATGCGGGGCGAGGATATGATCGACCTCGTGCACACCGAAGTGCCGGAAGACCTCTCCGGCCAGGGCATCGGCTCGGCCCTGGTGACCACGGCCCTGACCTACGCCCGCGATAACGGGCTGATGGCCATCCCCTCCTGTCCCTTCGTCGCTTCCTACGTCCAGCGTCACCCCGAGTGGAATGACGTGGTCGCCGAGCCCTAGTGGTTCTCCTTCTCTGGCTGCTGGCCGCTACCGTTCAGCTATACCTCTGGAGTCGCGTTTTCCCCCACGCTTTCCGGGCTGATCCTATGCCCACCGGCCACGACCGGCCCGTTTCCGTGATTGTCTGCTTCCGCAACGAAGCCGCTACCCTGGAGCAGTGTCTGACCGCCATCCTCGAGCAGGACCACCCCGGCTTTGAGGTGGTTGCCGTGGATGATAACTCGACCGATGCGTCCCCGGCTGTCGCACGCCGACTGCAGGCTCGTTACCCCCATTTTCGCCTCCTGCATCCCGGCCCGACCCGCCCCGGCAAGAAAGACGCGCTTACTTTTGGCATTGCCGCCGCCCGCCACGAGCTGTTACTCCTAACGGATGCCGACTGCCGCCCCGCCGGCCCCGAATGGATCGGCCAAATGACGAAACCCCTTTCCACCGGCAACGATCTCGTACTGGGTGTGAGCCCCTACCGCTACGCCCCGGGCTGGCTGAATACCTGGCAACGCTTTGAAGCCACCTATACGGCTCTCTGCTATCTTGGCCTGGCCCACCAAAAGTTGCCCTACATGGGAGTGGGCCGCAACATCGCCTACCACCGCTCTTTTTTCACCGCGGCCGGTGGAATGTCCGCCCACACCGACCTGCCCGGCGGAGATGACGATCTACTGGTCAATGCCCACGCCAGGCCCGCAAGCACCGTTACCGTTACCGACCCCCGCGCCTGGACCATCTCCGAACCTACACCGGACTGGCGGACCTACCTACGGCAAAAGCGGCGGCACCAGTCGGTCGGCATCCGCTACCGGCCTACCACCCAGGCGGCCATGGTGGGGGTAGGGGTGAGCCACGGGCTGTTCTTTCTGTTGGGGCTGTACTTGCTCTTCACCCCCTACGCTCCGATAGCCCTGTTAGCCTACGGATTGCGCTTTAGCCTCCTATATGCGGTGAATACCCGTCAACCCGTAGTGGATTTTTGGGGCGGGGACGCAGGTGCGATGGGAGTTGGGGAAATTGGGACAGCTCTCCGATTGATGGTCTTGGATGCCCTGCTGGCTCCCTTCTACCTCTTCCTGAGCGTGGCAACCGTGCTGCCGGCCGGGCGTTGGTAAAGTGGTAAGCCCCTTCCCGCATGCCCGAGCGCCGTCGCCGACAACAGCAGGCCAAACTTCTCCGCCGTACCCGCCGCGTACACCGCTGGTCGGGGATCTCGCTGTTCGTCTTCTTCTTCGTCATCGGCATCACCAGCGTACTCCTGGGGTGGAAGAAGGACAGCGACTACCTCATGCCCCCCACCAGTCGCGGCAGTTCGACCGAATTAACGGAGTGGCTCCCCACCGCCGACCTACTCGCTATCGCCCAGACCACTCTGATGGATTCTCTGGGCGGCGACTACTCCCCCGAGATCGACCGTATCGACTACCGCCCCGGCAAGGGTTCGGTCAAGTTCCGCTTCGAGCACCACCTCCAAGAGATCCAGCTCGACGGCGCTACCGGCCAGGTCCTCAGTATCGGAGCGCGCCGAGCCGACCTGATCGAGCAAATCCACGACGGCTCCATCGTAGGCGACACCTTCAAGCTGGTCTATTCTACGCTAATGGGCCTGGCGACGATTGTCTTTACGGTATCGGGTTTTTGGCTGTGGTATGGGCCTAAGCGGATGCGGAGGGGGAGTCGGTAGTTTGGAGTCGGGAAGTTGGGAAGTTGGGAAGTATGAAGTCGGAAGTCGGAAGTATGAAGTTCGGTAGTCTGATAGTCTTCCCCCGTCCGTACTACCCCGGCAAAGCCGACTACAAGCGAGCAAAGCGAGCGCACTCCCCGGCGAAGCCGACTACAAGCGAGCAAAGCGAGCGCACTACTCCGGCGAAGCCGACTACAAGCGAGCAAAGCGAGCGCACTACTCCGGCAAAGCCGACTAAAAGGGCGAAGCCCGCACTATCTACTTCCACTTAATCCCACACCCCGCGCTCGGATACTGCTTCTCCGGGCTCGGTTTCCCCGCCAGCAGACTATCCAGGGCATTACGCAGATCGGCACCGTCGAGCGGCTTACCGGAATTTGGGCGGCTCTCATCTAGGCGACCGCGGTAGTAGAGCTTGCCGGCACCGTCGAAGAGGTAGATATCGGGGGTGCAGGCGGCATCGTAGGCACGGGCGACTTCCTGGGTTTCGTCGTAGAGGTAGGGGAAGGTGAAGAAGTTGTTGAGGGCGAAGGCTTCCATGTTGTCGGGGCTGTCGACGGGATACTTCTCGACGTCGTTGCTGCTGATGGCTGCCGCGCCGATGCCGCGTTCCTCGTAGTCGTTCACCACGTCGACCAACTCCTCGATGGTATGAATGACGTAGGGGCAGTGATTGCAAATGAAATAGACCAGGGTGCCCTTCTCCCCCTTTACGTCGTCGTAAGTGAGTTTAGCGCCAGACATGGTGTCTTCGAGCTTGAAGTCGGGGGCGGGGGTGCCGATGTCGACCATGGTGGATTCGGTGAGGGCCATATGGATTGAAAATTTAGGATTGAGAATTTTGAATTGGCGGTCGGGGGAGGCGGGATAGGGGGGCGGCGGGGGGGCAACTTCCGGCGGTGCGGCCGTATCTCAAGTTGTAAGGTCGTTGTGGGTGCCAGGGTTGACTGGCTGGCTGCCATCTTTTCGTAGTTTGGTGGCTGCTTCCGAATTTCCCCTGCACCTGCGCACCGCCGCCCTATGCTTCGTCCGCTTGTTTGTTTGCTGATAATGGCCCTGCTGGGGGGATGCCGGAGTGGGGAGCGGGAGCGGGAATTTTTGCTGCGGGCCAGTCTGCTCGTGGCTGAGGATCATACCTGGTTCAAGGCATTCGAGTACTTCGGGGAGATACTGGAGGAGCGCTCGGACGGGCGGATTAAGCTACAGACCTACCCCTCCGAACAACTGGCGAAGGAGATCGAGGCCATCCGGATGATCCAGGCGGGGGTGATCGACATGACGAGCACGAGCAGCCTGCTAAGCAACTGGACCGAGGTGATGGCCTTTTGCGAAATGCCCTTCTTCTTCGATAGCATGGAAGAGGCGGACGAGGTGCTGGCCGGACAGCTCGGCGACAGCATCGAGGCGGCCATGATCCGGGATACCGGGCTGCGGCCGGTGGGCTACTTTCAGGCCGGCCCCCGCCACCTGACCAGCAACCGGCCCATCCGCCACCCCGACGACCTGAGCGGACTGGTGGTGCGCATCCCCAACATTCCGGCCTTCGTAACCGCCTGGGAAGCCTTAGGCGCCAAAGCTACCCCGATCGCCTTCTCCGAAGCCTTCACTTCTCTACAACAGGGGGTCATCAACGCCCAGGAGAACCCGCTGCCGCTGACCAAGATGGCCGGCTTCTACGAGGTGCAGGACTACGTGGACCTGACCTACCACGTCTTCGGCTGGACCCACCCCGTCATCGGGGAGCGGCAGTTTCAGGCCTTTCCAGACGACCTGAAGACGATCTTCCTGGACTGCGCCCGGGACATGCAGCGCTACGAACGGGAGCTTTTCCTGGAGAACGCGGAACGGACGCGGCGGGAACTGCAGGAACTCGGGATGACCTTCGTAGAGGTGGACCGCGCGGCCTTCGTGCAGAAGTACGATAATGCCGTCTACCAGACCCTTTCCCCCCAGATGCAGGCGTTGTACCGCAGCGTCAAACCGCCCGCCGAATGAGACGGATCGTAAAGGGGGCGGCTACCGTGCTGAAGTGGGGTACGCTGGGCAGTACACTGGGATTTGTGGCCTGCGTGCTCATTCAGATTTACGCCCGCCTCCTCCTGGAGACCGCGCCGAGTTGGACGGAGGAGGCGGCCCGGCTATTCTTCGTGCTGTCGATCGGTTTCGCGGCGGGGCTGGCGCTGCGGAGTGACTACTACGTCTACTTCGACTTCTTCTACGCCCGGATGCGTCCCGGGGGACAGCGGGTGCTGAACTGGCTGATCGACGGACTGACCACGGCCTTATTCCTGCTCTTCCTCTACCACGCGCTGCGTTTCAGTTGGATGGGGCTGGCGGAGCGGTCGCCGAGCCTGAAATTTCCGATGGCGATCGCCTTCGTGAGTATGGTCATACTGAGCCTATCGGTGCTGATCTTCGTCCTGGAACGGCTGCTGAAACGCTGGACGGCCGAAACTACCCGCCCGTGATCCTCCTCCTCATCGGCAGCTTCGCGGTCTTCCTGTTCCTGCGCTTTCCGATCGCCTTTGCGCTGGGGCTTTCCTGCTTGCTTTACCTACTGGCGACCGGGGTGCCGCTGATCGTCATGCCCATGAAGATGTACTCGGGTATCGACGTCTTCGTGCTGCTAAGCATTCCGGGCTTCATCGTGGCCGGTAACTTGATGAACCAGGGCGGACTGACCGAAAAGATCATCGACTTCTGCAACCGGCTGGTGGGCCACATCCGCGGGGGGCTGGCGCTGGCCAACATCGCGGCCTCTATGCTCTTTGCCGGGATTTCGGGTACGGCGATCTCCGATACGGCGAGCATCGGCTCGGTGATGATACCGGCCATGAAGAAGGAGGGCTACGACGCGCCCTTTGCCTGTGCGGTGACGGCGGCTTCCTCGACGGTGGGGCCGATCATTCCGCCGAGCGTATCGATGATCATCGCCGCCACGCTGACGGGGCTTTCGGTGGGCAAACTCTTTCTGGCGGGGGCCATCCCCGGTTTCCTGCTGGGCATCAGTCTGATGGGGCTGACCTACTACATCTCCCGCAAGCGGCAGTACCCGAAGCACGC
>CAZKPE010000146.1:0-10246 GCA_964554545.1 uncultured Lewinella sp. | reverse complement strand
CCGATGAAGAACTACCAGAACATCCTCCGCTACGCCTGGCGTGCCTACGACCACACCCGCGCCATCGCGACCATCGACGACATCAGCGCCAAGGTCAGTACCAACCACGTCTACAAGCTCGTGATGGCCGACGGCAACGTGCTCATCGCCAAGGTCACCTTCTTCGGTAGCTACGAAGCCTTCGCCGAAGACCACGTCATCATCGACGTGCTGGCCAACAACCTGCCCGTACGCTACGCCGGCCTGCTGAGCCGCGCCCTGATGAAAGGGAACCAGATCTTCTTCCACCGCTACATCGACGAGGAGCAGGACGCCTGGATCGTCTTCTACCGCCCCCTCACCGTAGTGGAGAACCCGCCCCGCCGCCTCACCGACGCCCAGGTGGTTAACCTGGCCCGGGAGATGGCCACCTTCCACGCCGACTGTACCCTGGTCGTCAACACCCTGCCCCGCAGCGATCGCGATATGACCACTGACGTCAATGCCCTGCTGCGCACCGCCGCCGCCGACTATCCCGATCACTACGAACTGATCGCCGAGCACGGACGGTGCTTCCTGGAAAATACCTTCCGGATCAACGTCCACGGCTTCACGAAGATCCCCGTCTTCGTGGACTGGAACATCGGTAATTTCAGCCTCGACGAGCAGGGGCGGCTGGCCAGCCGCTGGGACTACGACTGGTTCCGGCTCTCGACGCGGGTGGTGGACTTCTACTTCCTCAGCCGGGTCGTCAGCGAGGTGGGGGACCGCACGGACTTCACCTACGAAGTAGACCGGCTGCTGGAGCCCCGTTTCCTGCTCTTTCTGCAGGCCTACCACGAGGTTTTCCCGCTCACTCGGACGGAAGTCTTGTTCATCAAGGAGGCCTACCGCTTTTTTCTGCTCAACTACGTGTTACGGCTGGGCCGCTATTTCTTCCGCCGGGAGATTGCCGATAAACTCGCCCACGACGTACTCCACACCCACCTGCCTACCCTGGATGAGCGCTTCAGCTGCGAACCCCTGCTGGCCGCCCTCGATCTTTAGCCCATGGACATTCGACTCTTCTCCGAAGTTGCCGCCCCCTTTCCCGTCATTTTCTTCGACAGCTACGGCGTGCTGCGCAACCACCGCGGGCTCATTCCCGGGGCCGTGGAGACCGTCGACCGACTGCGGGCGGAAGGGAAGTACATCCGGGTGCTGACGAATAACGCTGCCCGAAGCCCCGAGTCCGCCGCCGCCCGCTTACACCACTACGGCCTGCATAACATCCCCCCCGAAGACATCATCACCAGCGGGGCGACCACTCGCCACTTCCTTCAGCAAAAGGTGCGCTCCGGCAAGGTCGCCTACCTCGGTACGCCGGCCTCGGCGGATTACATTATCGGGGCCGGACTGGAGGCCATACCGGTAGCCGAGGTCGACTTCAGCAAACTGGATGAGATCAAGGCCGTCGCCTTTCTCGACGACGAGGGCTACGACCTGAACGTAGACCTGAACCGGCTGATCAACCTTCTGCGCTACCGCCAGGTACCGGTGGTGGTCGCCAACACCGACCTACTTTACCCGGTGGCCGCCGACGAGGTCGCCCTGGCGACCGGCAGCATCGCCCGACTGGCGGAGTACGTACTGGGCCGCCGTTTCGTCAAGTTCGGAAAACCAGCCATGCAGATGTTCCAGATGGGACTGGACGGCGTGGCCCAGCACTTTCCCAACGTCTGCCCCGCCGATATCCTGATGGTTGGCGACACCCTGCATACCGACATCCTGGGGGGGAATGCCTACGGCGTTGCCACCGCCCTGGTCCTGAGTGGCAACACCCGCCCGGAGAACGTGGAGACGGAGATCGCCGCGACGGGTATCCTTCCGGACTATATCTGCAAATCGATTGGGGAGTAAGGGAGGGGTACGAGAAGCTCGGTGTGCACCACCCCGACCGGAATCCGTGCAAATCCGTGCTCCCATCCGTGCATAATCCGTGTTGAAAACGAGCGAAGCGAGCATAGTCACATAGCAATCCGCGTTAATCCGCGAATAACCAATCCGCGAGAATCTGCGGTGAGCATCTCCTCGGACCGGAGGTCCTCGAACAACTCGGGCCAGAGGCCCTCGACCTTGAACCCCCGTAACTTTAACCCTCCCCTAACCATCCTCCCCTCCCCATGCCCCGTTATTCCCCCGACGACCTCATCCTCATCCGCCTGCTACGCAACCAACTCGGTGAGCCCTGGGAAAAAGCCAAACGGCGCATCATCGACCGCCTCCCGCCCCACATTGAGCCGGAGCTGATTGAAAAATGGGTGGACGAACGGCCCTCACCCGGTATCCACATCAACCGCTTCGGCGTGGAACCGCGCTTTTATCCCCACCGGACCTCCGGCCGCCTGCTGGAGTTCTACCGCAGTATCGAATAAACCGCATGCCCCCTTTCCGATTGACCGCCCCGCTACTGATGCTCCTGCTCCTGGGAGGTGGTATGCGGGGAATGGCTCAATCCATCGGTATGGACAGCATCCTGCGCTCGCCGCCCATCACGGTACGCCTGGCCTTCCACTTCGTCGCCGATACGGCCGGGAGAAACTTCGTTAGCGATCGGCAGGACAGCCTCCTCCTCGCCCACGGCGGCCACGAAAAACTGTTGGCCGACGTATTCATGTACTACGTACTGGGGGAAATGAACAAGCGGATGCGACTGGCCGTGCTGGATGTCCCCGAAACCCGCGACACCCGGATCCGATTTGCGCTCGTGAACGGAAAGGACTACTTAAGGAGTGCTTACTTCTATGGTAATGGAGAACGCCCCCGGATGATTGACAGCGCCCTGAACCTGGTCTTCCGGCCCAACCTGCGCAAGGGAGCCCCTACCGCCCAGACCGGCTACCACAGCAACCGCATCGACGTCTTTAACGTCCTGCGCACCTATCTTGGCGGCAGCCACGATACCTGGTCCGTGGCCCGGACGATCAACCACGAATTCGGGCATACCCAGGGGCTAAAGCACTCCTTCAACTGTAGTAACCCCTGCGATGGCGCGGGCCTGCTGGTCGCCGATGAATGCGGTGGGGAATGTGTAAGCAACGACAGCCGCAACGGCGAATCCAATTGCTACGGCCGCTCGCCCCGCGACCTGATGATGGGCTACGGCACCCAGCTCCATCTGACGGTCTGCGAACTGGAATGGCTCTGGACCGCCATGCTGCAACGCCCCAAGACCTATTTAACTATTGAACGACCACATAGTCGGTAAAGACATCCTCGCTGTCCTCGGCCAGATACTTGCCCAGGTGCTCGTCGTCGTTGATGTAGCTCCAGCCCCGTTCAAACTCCGTATAGTGGGAGGAGGGCTCACCCGAGCGGGGGAAGTAGAAATCCCGGGTCTCCTCCGAGTCCATGATCCAGAGGTAGGCGTAGCTTGGCGCTTCGTCTCCTACGCTCTTCAGAAAGATGAACTTGGAGTTCGGTAGGGCATCCGACTGGGCCGGGGCCCACATATTATGGATGAAGTGCTCGAACTCCCCGGTATCCACCTCCGGCTTGAGTTGGATACGGTGCACGCCGAATATTGATCCCACATTCAGCCAGTCCCGCCGGAGAGGCTTACCAGTCTCCAAAACACGGTAGGTGCCGGAGAGGGATTCGTCCACTCCGTCGATCAGCCGGTGGTAGGCTCCCTCCAGTTCCGGGCCGGCCATGTTTTCAGTCAGCTCGTCCAGGGCGCGGTCTTCGGGGGCGTCGGCTACGTACATCAGCACGTCGCGGCGGGTATGCTCGCCCCGTTCACCCCAGAGCTGCACCACCCGTCCTTCGGAAAGGTGGTTGTGGAGGGCGGGGAAGTACTCATTCTTCAGGAAATGGTGGGCGGCGGCCGGGTCGGCATCTCCGTGGGGGGCGAAAAAGTAGAGGTGGAGCACGCTGCCCTCCTGCATCATCTTCGGACTGTACTGGGCAGCGAGGATGGCCGGAACGCCGAGGAGGAGGAAGGCGACGATCGCGGCAGGGCGAAAGTTTTGTGAGCTTTTCATGGGTAGGTATGGTTGGTTTATCACCCGGATTCGGTAGGAATATAGGGCGTGAGATTCGAAAATAATCGCATACGCTAATAATATTTCCGTAGGATATTACATGTGTGGTCTTTGTTCGGAATAAAATAGTATTGAATCCATATCTATCGGTATAATTGTATGGATGGAGGGTAATCATCTTCCCGCAGTCCATTTATTATATGGGTACCGGATATTTTTCTACCTTTTAGGCATGCTCACCCGACGATTTTTCTTCCTGCCCCTCATTCCGCTCGCCTTGCTCCTGACTGCCTGTGGGGGGGGCGAGGCTACTTCCGCCGATCCGGATCGGAATGCCCCTCGGCAAGCCCCCCCCAACATCATCTTCATCCTGGCCGACGACCTCGGCTACGGCGATCTGGGCAGCTACGGACAGGAGAAACTGGAAACGCCCCACCTGGACGCACTGGCCGCCGGCGGAATGCGCTTCACCCAGCACTACGCGGGCTCCACGGTCTGTGCCCCCTCCCGCTCGGCCCTGATGTCGGGGCTGCACACCGGCCACACCTTCGTACGGGGAAACAAGGAAGTGAAACCCGAGGGGCAGTACCCCATCGCCGATAGCGTGTATACCCTGGCTGAATCCCTCGCGTCAGCCGGCTATGTCACGGGCGCCTTCGGGAAGTGGGGGCTCGGGTTTCCGGGCTCGGAGGGCGACCCCCTGGCCCAGGGCTTCGACCGCTTCTTCGGCTACAACTGTCAGCGACTGGCTCACAACTACTACCCGGGCCACCTCTGGGACGATGATGAGCGTATGCTGCTGGGCGATAACGATAATGCGGGCACCGGGACCTACGCCCCCCAGCTGATCCAGGAGCAAACCCTGGACTTTTTGGAAAAGAACGCCGACACCTCCTTTTTTCTCTACGTGCCGGCCATCATCCCCCACGCCGAGCTCATCGTACCCGATTCCACGCTGGATCGCTTCGTGGGCCGGCTGGAAGAAGGGGAGCCCTTCAAGGGCGCGGAGCCCGGGGAGCGGGGTTACCGCACCGGCCGCTATACCTCCCAGGAGCACCCCCACGCGGCCTTCGCGGCCATGATCGACGTACTGGACCGGCAGGTCGGCGAGATCGTCAATAAGGTGGAAGAACTGGGAATCGCCGAAAACACCCTCATCGTCTTCACCTCCGACAACGGCCCACACCTGGAGGGCGGCGCCGACCCGGATTTCTTCGACAGCAACGGCCCCCTGCGCGGCTACAAACGCGATCTCTACGAGGGCGGCATCCGGGTGCCGATGATCGCCTACTGGCCGGGTACCGTCGCGGCGGGCAGCGAGAGCGAGCACGTTTCCGCCTTCTGGGACTTCTTCCCCACCTTCGCCGAACTCACTGGATCCCCCCGACCCCCTGAAACCGACGGCATCAGTATGCTGCCTACCCTGACAGGGAAGGGAACTCAGGAGAAGCATGACTACCTCTACTGGGAATTTCACGAAAAAGGCGGTCGCCAGGCCGTGCGCCGGGGCAAATGGAAAGGGGTGCGCTACGACGTCAACAAATCGGGCACTGACCGCCCCATCGAGCTGTACGATCTATCCGTGGACCCCGGGGAGACAACCGATCTGGCCACCACTCACCCCGAAGTAGCCGCAGAACTCAGCGAGTTGATGCAAACCGCCCGCACCCCCTCCGCCATCTTCGCCTTTTCCCAGGATGCCTACTCCGGCAAGTAAGGGGAGGGCGCGGACGCAGGTGCCAACATCACCGGGAAAAAAGCCGACATTCACTCCATGAAGAACCTGGTTGCCTTACTGCTTTTCCCCCTCCTGTTCGCCTGCGGAGGGGATAGCCCGGATGAAACGGTACGGCCGGCACCGACCGATTCCGGCCTGTCGGTAAGCCAGCAGACCTACGGTTCCCACGACGGGCAGCCCATCACCCGCTACACGCTGGAGAATGCGAACGGCCTGCAGGTCAATCTGATCGACTTCGGCGGCATCATCACCCACGTCTACGCCCCCGACCGCGACGGAAAGCTGGCCGACGTGGTGCTCGGATTCGATTCCCTGTCGGGCTACGAAGGCGAAAACCCCTACTTCGGTGCCCTGATCGGCCGCTACGGTAACCGCATCGACGAAGGTAGCTTCACCCTGGACGGCCAGACCTACACCCTGGCCACCAATAACGGACCCAACCACCTCCACGGCGGGAACATTGGCTTCAATAAAAAAGTCTGGTCTGCGGAGGTTCTGGAAGAGGAGGACAGGGTAGGCGTGCGCCTGAACGGAGTGAGCCCCGACGGGGAGGAGGGCTACCCGGGCAATCTGAACGTAACGGTCGACTACTGGCTCGATAACGACGACCAGCTCACCCTCGACTACCGCGCCACCACCGACGCCGCCACCCCCGTGAACCTGACCAACCACACCTACTTCAATCTGGCCGGGGCCGGCAGCGGCACCATCCTCGACCACGAGCTGATGATCGATGCAAAGGCTTTCATCCCGGTGGACGAAACCCTCATTCCCAACGGCGAACTCCGCCCGGTAGCCGGTACCCCCTTCGACTTCACGGAGCCCACCCCGATCGGGGAGCGGATCGATGCCGACAACGAGCAGCTCACGTTTGGCGGCGGCTATGACCACAATTTCGTCCTGGATCGCGAGGGGAGCGGATTGCAGCGTATCGCTACCGTCTATGAGCCCACATCCGGCCGTACCCTGGAGGTAGAGACGACGGAGCCGGGGGTACAATTTTACACCGGCAACTTTCTAGACGGGAGTAACGTCGGTAAGGGCGGTACCCCCTATGCCTACCGTACCGGCTTCTGTCTGGAAACCCAGCATTTTCCGGATTCCCCTAATCAGGACGACTTCCCCTCCACCATCCTGCGACCCGGCGAAACGTATAACAGTACGACCGTCTATCGCTTCGGCACACGCGCCGAGTAGGAGTTTATAGTTCCGTGAGGTTTGTTGGGGCTATGCTCCCGAAGTTTGCTGTATCTACATCAATCAGCAACTATTTATATCATGGCTATTCTTCTCAAACTCCTTATTTTCCTCCTACTGGCCTCCCTCCCCTTACTCGGGCAGGGTGACTTTACCGACCGGGCCGACGCCTTTTTCAAACGCTACGTTTCGGAGGGGCGCGTCGATTATAATTCCCTGGCAAACGATCGGGGGGAGCTCACCGAATTGACCGATTACGTCGGCACCCGCGTCCCCGCCCAATTATCCCCCGCGGAGCGCAAGGCGTACCTCATCAATGCCTATAACCTGCTGGTTATCGAGCAGGCCGTCGAACGCTACCCCCTCAAGTCAGTACTGGAGCAAAGTGGCTTTTTCGATAGCGAAAAGCAAGTGGTAGGCGGTCGCCGACTGACCCTGAACGAATTGGAAAAGAGGGTACTGTTCGGTGAGTTTCCCGACGCCCGTCTGCATTTCGTGCTGGTTTGCGGTGCCCTGGGTTGTCCGCCGATCACGAACTTTGCCTACCGCCCCGACGAGCTCGATGCCCAGCTCGACCGACAAACCCGCCGCGCCCTCGACGACCCCCGCTTCATCCGCGTAAGCGGTAAACAGGTAGAACTCTCGCAGATCTTCGAGTGGTACGCGAAGGACTTCGGCGGTACGAAGGCCCGGGTCATCGAGTGGATCAATCGCTACCGTGACCGCCCCCTGCCCACTGACGCCGACCTGAGCTACTATACCTACGACTGGTCGCTCAATGGTACCGTCGCCGCCGACCCCGGTCCACTGAACGCCACCGGCGGGGCCAATAATGCCGCCCGCTACGTGGTCAGTTCCGCCATTCCGGTGGGGACCTTCGAGATCAAGGTGTTCAATAATCGCTACAGCCAGGAGGCCGGTAGCGAACGCTCCACCTTTTTCACCTCCACGCTGACGGTTCTCTACGGGGTGGCCGATCGTATCAACGTCGGTATCAACGGCCGCTACCGCACGGTCAACTACACCGGCGGCGAGATGGAAAGTAGCCGGAACGGACTGACCGGCTTCGGCCCCATGGTACGGATCGCCCCCTTCGAGAGGCTGCCCAATTTCTCCGTGCAGTCGTCCTTCACCTTCGCGTTGGGTGATGATCTGACCGGCGCGGCGGGGATGGGCGGCCGCTTCATCGACTGGGACGGGCCGGTCTCCTTCACCCAGGTCTTCAACGACTTCCCCATCGGGAACAACTTCAGTTTCTTCGGCGAGATCGACCTGCTGGTAGAGGATATCGGGGCCCGGTCGGAGGGGCGCAGCAATCGCTTGTCGACGCCGGTGACGGGTATCCTCAGCTACTTTCCCACCCCGAAAACGACGGTGTACGGACTGGCCAGCTACAGCCCCTTCTGGCAGGAGACCTACGACTACTTTTACCAGCTCGGCGGCGGCGTGAAGTACCAGTTCACCCCTAAATTTGAGGTCGAATTATTGGCGACGGCCTTTCAAAACCAATTTCTTTCCGCCGTCATGGGTACGGCCGGTACCCTGAATCTGGGCGTGCGCTTCAATATCTGATCATTGCGCATTCTATTGCCCCTATTGCTGTTCCCCCTGCTGGCGTCGGCCCAATCCGGGGTAGTAATTGAGGGTTTGGCGGGGACGCAGGTGCACTATCTGCTGGAACGCGTGCCCGCACTCACGGTGGCCCGGGATAGTCAGTCGCTATGGCGGGCACGCCAGGAGCTGGTCAACCTACCCATGATCGCCGATGCCCGTTTCCGGATAAGCGCCGCGGATGGCGATACGACCGTGATCTGGACGGCTGATGAGGCGCGGACCGTCTTTCCCCTGCTGAGCTTCGGTGGACTAAGGGGCAACGTATTTTGGCTCATCGGCATCAAGGACGACAACTGGCGCGGGCGGGGGAACCAGCTCGGGGGCTTCTATCAGAATAACGACGGGGAGCATAACTTCTGGGCCACCATCGTAAATCCTCACCTCCGGGGCGGCCCCTGGGGCTACCTCGGGGAAGTACAGCGCTACGCCGCCCGCGAGCCGCTCTACTTTCCGGAGGCCATCACCTACCGCTACGCCAACCTGAGTATAGGCGGTGGCGTGAGCCTGACCCCGCGTACCGGCCTCACCTACCGTTTCGGCGCGAACGTCTTCAACGAGCGGTACCGACGCACCGGGGAGATCGATATTGGCCCCCGGGACGTCAGCCTGGATAAGGCGCTGATCAAATTATCGCGGGATGCCGATGACCGCGACTACTTCGGGGAGCGGCAATCCGGATTTTACCACACCACCATTCTGCAGAGCGTGGTGACCGGGGGGCAGGCCACGCCCTTCTTTATCGGCTGGCATGACCTGCGCTACTACCGGCTGGGCGGGGGGCGGGGGAACTGGGCGGCCCGGCTGCGGGCGGGGCTGAGCTCGAATGAGGAAACCCCCTTTGCGCCCTTCGTGGTCGACAGTCAATTCAATATCCGGGGTATCGGCAACCGGATCGACCGGGGCACGGCCCAGCTGGTGCTGAACGTCGAATATCGCCACAGCCTCCTTCGCGATCGGCGGCGGCGCTACGTGGTGCAGTTAGTGGCTTTCTCGGACATGGGGAGTTGGCGAAGCCCCGGTGGGGAGCTTGGTGACTTGTTTGACTCCGGCAGCATCAAACACTTCGCGGGTGGCGGCTTGCGACTGGCGAGTCCGCGGATTTCTAGCGCGGTCCTGCGGGTGGACTACGGCGTGGAGCTCGCCGGAGCGGGGCGGCGGGGCGTGGTGGTCGGCTTCGGGCAATTTTTCTGAGCGATTTCAATCTTCCGGGCGCAGGTCGAAGCGGCGGCGGAGCTCGTCGAGGGCGGGGTTCTTCTCCCGCATCATCAGAAACTTATCCTTTGCGGTCATTCGCTTCCGGATTTCCTTGCGGGAGGGTTTCAGCCTATCGTCGTGCACCAGTTGCATCGTGAGGTCGGGCCGCTGAAAGTGCTCGCGCAAAAAGGTGATGAGTGAATCGTCGTCCCGTACGCAGGCAATGGCGCGGGAGGATCCGAAGCGGAGCAGGATGCCACCGTCATCCCCGATTTCCGGTTTGGCTTGCTCGAGAAACATGCAGAGCGTTTCATCTCCTTCCTTTCGGAAGGCCTCGATGGCCAATTCTACCGCTTCGGTATCGAGGGGGGGGAGCTCGTCGTGGGGGACGGTAGGGAGGACTTCTTCGTCAACCGTGGCGAGGAGGCTTTCGAGGTCGGCGGTGGCGAAGGTGGGAGGTGTTGGGTTGTTGGGTTGTTGGGTTGTCGGGTGTGGGGTGTCG